>CAIMMO010000069.1 GCA_903842595.1 uncultured Alphaproteobacteria bacterium | reverse complement strand
CAACCGCATTCGCGAGTCGTCTGTATTGCATATCGGAACCATCCAGGGGCGCGGGCAGACCGTGGTTGGCGATCGCTGCCTGCTCATGAATGCCTCGCATGTTGGGCATGACGGCATCGTCGGCAACGGCGTGACCTATGCTACCCACGCAGTTACCGGTGGACTCGCGGTCGTCGAGGATCTCGTGACCCTCGGGGGCAACTCGGCAGTTCACCAGTTCGGGCGCGTCGGGATGGGCGCGTTCATCGGCGGATGCGCGGCTGTCCTCGGCGACGTGATCCCGTTCGGCATGGTGGACAATCAGGGCGCGCTGCACGGGCTGAATATTGTCGGCCTGAAGCGGCGCGGCGCCTCACGCGAGACGATCCATCTTCTGCGCAATGTCTATCGCGAGTTGTTCCACGGCGCGGGCTATTTCGACGACAGGCTTGCACGTATCACCGAGGCCTCCTCACATGTACCTGAGGTGAAGCGCATCATCGACTTCATCGCGGCCGGCGAAAAGCGGCCGCTGTGCGTGCCGAGACAGAGCTGATGTCTGGTGCGCGGCTTGCCATCGTTGCCGGGGGCGGCGACCTGCCGCGGCGCGTCGCTGAACATGCGCGGCGCACAGGCCGCAACCCGCTGGTGGTTGGCCTCAAAGGCTTTGTCGACGCCTCGCTGCTGACGGAGTTTGCCGGCTCCGAGCTTTCTGTTGGCGAGATCGGGCGGCTGATCCAGCTGATGAAGAGGGAAGGCTGCGAGGAGATGGTCTTCGCCGGTTCGCTGAAGCGGCCGGATTTTTCATCGCTGAAGCTCGATCTAAAGGGCGTGCAGTCGCTGCCCCGGATTCTTGCGGCGGCGAAGATGGGCGATGATGCGCTGCTTCGGTCCGTAATGGATGTGTTTGTGGAGGCGGGGTTTCGCATCGTGGGCGCAGATGACGTGCTGGATGATCTGCGCGTCGGGCCAGGGCCGTTGGGCGCCATCGCGCCGGGGGCGGACCATTGGTCGGACATCCGGCGCGCGGCTGAGGTCGCGAAGATCTCCGGCTCGCTTGAGATTGGCCAGGGCGCCGTGGTGTGCGCTGGCCTGGTTCTCGCCGTGGAGGCGCAGGAAGGGACTGACCGGATGCTGGACCGCATACCGGAGCTTATCGTGGAGATACGCGGGACGCCCGAGGCGCGGCGCGGCGTTCTGGTGAAGGCGGCCAAGCCGCAGCAGGAGCGGCGGATCGACCTGCCGACGATCGGGCTGACGACAGTCGCCGGGGTCGCCAGGGCGGGGCTGGCGGGCATTGCGGTCGAGGCGGGCGCGGCATTGGTTGTGGACCGCGAGGCGGTGGCGGCTGCCGCTGATGCAGCGGGGCTGTTCATAGTCGGGTTCACCGCGGCAGACATCACGTGAGTCACGTCTATCTCGTTGCGGCGGAAGACTCCGGAGACGCCATCGGCGCGGATGTGATCGACGCGATGCGTGCGAAGGATCCGGCCGTAAGGATTTCGGGGATCGGCGGTGAGCGGATGCGCGCGAAGGGCGTGTCGGCCGATATCGACATGTCGGGGCTGGCGGTGCTCGGCTTGATCGAAGGGCTGAAGGCCTACGGGCGCGTCAAGCAGGCAGTGGAGGATACGGCGGACGCGATTGCGAAGGTCGATCCTGACAGTGTTGTCCTGATCGACAGCTGGGGCTTCATGTGGCGCGTGGCGCGGGCGCTGAAGATGCGCGGCGTGCGGGCGAAGCGGATCAAGCTGATCGGGCCTCAGGTGTGGGCGACGCGGCCGGGGCGGGCGCGCGTGCTGGCGCAATGGGTGGACCACCTGCTGTGCATCCACCCGTTCGAGCAGCCCTTCTATGTGAAGTGGGGCCTCCCGACCACGGTGATCGGCAACCCGGCGCTGCATCGGCTGGCGAAGGGGGACAGCGCGGGGTTCCGGCGGCGTCATGGCATTGCGCTTGATGCGCCGGTGATCGGTCTGTTGCCGGGTAGCCGCAATGCGGAGATGAGGCGCGTGGCGCCTACGCTATTCGAGGCGGTGAAGCTGGCGCGGGCTGCGACGCCGGGCGCACACGTTGTTTGCGTGGCGGCGCCAAGCGTGGCGGCCGAGGTGGAGAGGAAGGCTAAGGAGCAGGCCTATCCCATCGTGCTGGTACGCGACGAGGGCGACAAGGCCGATGCCTATTCGGCCATGACCGTGGCGATAGCCTGCTCGGGCACTGTAACGACGGAGCTCGCGGCGCAGGGCGCGGCGGTGGTGACCGGATACAGGCTCGGATGGATCACCTGGGCATTGCTGCGCGGCCTCCTCTTCAAGTCGAAGTATTCAGCGCTGGTGAACGTGGCGGCGGATACTGAGGTGATCCCGGAGTTCATCCAGACGCGCTTTCGTGCGGACCTGATTGCGGCGGCGGCGATTGCGCGCCTGTCGAAGCCGGAGGTACGACGCGCGCAGCAGGAAGCTCAGGTAAAGGCGCTTGCGGTGATGAAGGTGACTGGCAGGCCTGCGGCGGAGATTGCGGCGGAGACGATCCTGCGGCTGTCGTGATACCACACCAAAGAAAATGGGCCGCCCTTGCGGGCGGCCCTTTGTCTTGGGGCGTCTCGGCAATTCTACGTCCGGGCGTCGATAGGCACGTAGTCGCGGCGCGGTGCGCCCGTGTAGATCTGGCGGGGACGGCCGATGCGCTGGGTGCTGTCGGTGGTCATCTCTTCCCACTGGGCGATCCAGCCAACGGTGCGCGCGAGGGCGAACAGCACGGTGAACATCGACACGGGGAAGCCCATCGCCTTGAGTGTGATGCCCGAATAGAAATCCACGTTCGGGTACAACTTCTTCTCGATGAAGTACTCGTCCGAGAGCGCGATCCTCTCCAGTTCCATCGCGACTTCCAGAAGCGGGTCATTGATGCCAACTTCCTTCAACACTTCGCGGCAGGTCTTCTGCATCACCGTCGCGCGCGGGTCGTAGTTCTTGTAGACGCGGTGGCCGAAGCCCATCAGGCGGACGCCATCGACCTTGTTCTTTACCTTGTCGACGTGCTTCCTCACATTGTCGACCGTGCCGATCTCCTGCAGCATCTGAAGGGCGGCTTCATTGGCGCCGCCATGCGCCGGACCCCAGAGACAGGCGATTCCGGCTGCGATGCATGCGAACGGGTTGGCTCCCGACGAGCCGGCGAGGCGGACGGTCGAGGTCGACGCGTTCTGCTCGTGGTCGGCGTGGAGGATGAAGATGCGATCCATCGCGCGGGCGAGAACCGGGTTGATCACATAGTCCTCGGCCGGAACGGCGAAGCACATGCGCAGGAAGTTCGATGCGTAGTCGTACTCGTTGCGCGGGCTTACGAAGGGCTGGCCCGAGGAGTACTTGAACGCGCGGGCTGCAATGGTCGGCATCTTCGCGATCATGCGATGCTGGGCGACCTGACGCTGGACCGGGTCATCGACGTTAGTAGAGTCGTGATAGAAGGCGGACAGAGCGCCGACTGCCCCGCACATGATCGCCATCGGGTGCGCGTCGCGGCGGAAGCCGTCGAAGAAGCGATCGAACTGGGCGTGCAGCATGGTGTGCCGCGTGATGGTGCGGACAAAGTCGGCGCCCTCGGTGGCGTTCGGCAGTTCACCGTGGAGCAGCAGGTAGCAGACTTCGAGGAAGGTGGATTTTTCGGCCAGCTGGTCGATCGGGTAGCCGCGGTGGAGCAGGATGCCGGCCTCGCCGTCGATATAGGTAATCTGGCTCTCGCAGCTCGCCGTCGACGTGAATCCCGGGTCGAGCGTGAACATACCGGTCTGGGCGTGGAACTTGCCGATGTCGATGACGTCGGGGCCGATCGAACCGCTGTAGACAGGCAATTCGACGGTCTTCCCGTTGGCGGTGATGCTCGCCTTGCCGTTGGGTTTCACCTTGTTCTGCATCGAGCGTGTCTCCTCAGTATTCAGCGGCGCGCGGCTTAAGCCCCGGCTTCTGCATGATCCGCGATACGTGCGAAAGCTTCATTACGGCCTAGCAAGGCCAGCACAAGGGTAATATCGGGTGAAGGTGCCCCGGCGGTAAGCACCGCGCGCAAAACCGGGCCGATTTTTCCCATGCCGATGCCGATCTGAGCGCAAAACTGGGAGATTTGTTGCTTGATCGCGGGCTCTGACCATTCCGCCAGGCCTTCCAGCTGGGGCAACAGGGCTGCGAGCCGCGCCCTGGCCTCGGCATTGACCTGATCGGCGGCCTTTCCGGTCAGCTGGATAGGGCGGAGGTCGGTGAGGAAGCGGGCCTGCTCGCCCAGCTGGACCAGATTGGCGGCGCGGGTTTTCAGGTGCGGCATGGCGGCGCGGATGCGATGCTGCGTGGCTTCCGGGAGTGCCAGGGCCTCGGGTCGCTGCGTCCAGAGGTCGAAAAGGCGCTGGTCGTCGGCCAGCGACATGTAGTGCTTGTTGACCGAGTCCAGCTTGGCGAAATCGAGCCGGGCGGGCGCCTTGTTGAGGCCTTCGAGGCCGAACCACGCGATCGCCTGCTCGTCGGAGATGATCTCGTCGTCGCCGTGCGACCAGCCCAGACGCAGCAGGTAGTTGCGCATACCCTCCGGCAGGTAGCCGAGCGCATCGCGGTATTCGTCGACGGCGGTCGCGCCATGGCGTTTGGAGAGCTTCTTGCCGTCCGGCCCGTGGATCAGCGGAATGTGGCTGTAGTCCGGCTGGGGCCATCCCATGCCGTGATAGATCGGCAGCTGGCGGAAGGTATTTAGGAAGTGATCATCGCCGCGGATGACGTGCGTGACACCCATGTCGTGATCGTCGACCACGACCGCGAGCATGTAGGTGGGGGTCCCGTCTGAGCGCAGCAGGATCAGGTCGTCGATGTCGGCGTAGGCCCGGGAGACTGTGCCCTGCACGTTGTCGGCCACGGTCAGATCGCCGATGTCAGGCATGCGCAGGCGGACAACTGTTGGCGCGCCGGCGGGGAGCGGTCGCGTGGGGTCACGCCAGGGTGAACGGAAGGGGCGCAAGAGATCGGCCATGCGCGCGGCGTCTGCGTCCGAAAGGCTGCCTTCGGTGGCTTTCTTCTTCTGCAGAGCTTCGGCTTCGTCGCGGCGGGCCTGCAGTTCTTCGGCGGTGACGGGGCAGTGATAGGCCGCTCCGCGCTTCACCAGCTCGTGCGCGATCTCTGCATGGCGGTTGGCGCGGGTGGATTGCAGGAGTGGCGGTTCGTCGCCGCCGAGGCCGAGCCAGTTCAAGCCATCGATGATGGCATCGACGGCGGCCTGTGTTGAGCGCTCTTTGTCAGTGTCCTCGATCCTGAGCAGGAACTTGCCGCCCGTGGCGCGCGCATAGAGCCAAGAAAACAGGGCAGTCCGCGCGCCTCCAATATGGAGGTAGCCGGTGGGCGAGGGGGCGAAGCGGGTTACGACCGTCATCGGGTTCCAGCACTGGCGTGGCGTGCGCGTCCGAAGAGCGGAGCGCGCGCCCTGAAGACCACATCCGCTCCTTCGCTGGCAAGCCTTGGCCCTGAGGATGGACGCCCCAGTTTGCTACTCCCAGCCTCGGGATCCCTGTCGGGAGCGATGAATGATCAGGAGATGCTGCGGCCTCTGGCGCTGGCGCGTAGGGGCGGCAGCGTCCATGACGGCGGCGGATGAGCGCGACTTGTGGATGGTTGGCTTGGCGGGAGGAGATCGTGCCGGGGGGGGGCGATGGAGGCTGGCGCGTGTGCGTCGCGCGCCCGACTGACGATCAGGTCTGCGGAGGTCGAGGCGGTTGAGATCGACCCGTGCGCGTTCGTTGGGACGGGGCGCGGTCATTGATGCGACCGCTGAGCGGCTTCGGCTGGCGCCCGAAACGAGGCAGGAGAACCGGATGTTGACGCAGCCGTTCTAGGCGCCAGTGCCGAAGCCGCCGAAGTCGCAATCTGCTCCGCCGCAGGATCCGCCGGCTGCGCCGAAAGCCCTCTCCGTCAGGCTATGAGCGCCACCCCCGCCTTCGGCGAGGACGGACGCAGCTCCCTCGAGTGCGGAAACTGCTCAATGATAGCGGCGGACGAGAGCAACGAGTTTGCCCTGGATCTTGACGTGGTCGGGGCCGAAGATCTGCGTGCCGAAGGCCGGGTTGGCGGCTTCAAGGGCGATGGAGCCGCCCTTCTTGCGGAAGCGCTTCAGGGTCGCGGTCTCTTCGTTAATCAGCGCCACGACGATATCGCCTGACTGGGCCGTTTCTGTCTTCTTGAGGATGACCACGTCGCCATCGAGAATGCCGGCGTTGATCATGCTCTCGCCCTGCACCTCGAGGGCGTAGTGAGTATCGGGGTCAAGCCCATCGTCCGGAGCGGCGACGCGGCGAGTTTCATGCTCGATGGCGTCGATGGCGGTACCGGCGGCGATTCGCCCCATGACGGGGATCATCGTGCCGCGGGGCATGGCGGTCTTGCGCGAGCCGTTTGAGGATGAGGCGCTGCCTTCGACCACGCTGGGGCGGAAGGGCGTGCGGCCAGCCTGCATCGGGATAACGCTCTCGGGAAGCTTCAGCACCTCGAGCGCGCGTGCGCGGTGGGCGAGGCGGCGGAGGAAGCCGCGCTCCTCAAGGGCGGTAATCAGGCGATGGATGCCGGACTTGGAAGCGAGGTCGAGGGCTTCCTTCATTTCATCAAAAGAGGGGGAGACGCCCGTCTCCTTGATGCGGTCGTTGATGAACAGCAGCAGTTCACGCTGTTTCTTGGTGAGCATAACTGTCCACGAGCCTCTGTCTGTTTGAGTCGCAGATAGTTCTACTATCGTTCACGCTTTGGGTCAATTCGGTCCGGGCGTGTGGTTAACGAGAGGCTACCAGCGAGCGGACGGATTCGGTTGGGTTTTCTGACCGCATCAGGCTTTCGCCGACGAGGAAGCCGCGGGCGCCACAGGCGCGGAGCCGGGCGATGTCGGCGGGGGTCTTCACGCCGCTTTCGGAGATGAGGATGCGGCCGGAGGCGGGCCAGTCGGGGACGAGGTCGGCGAGGCGTTCGGTGACGGCGAGGTCGGTGGCCATACGCCGCAAGTCGCGGTTGTTCACGCCAATGAGGGGTGAGGGCAGGCCGAGGGCGCGGATCAGTTCGGCTTCGTCGTGGGCCTCGATCAGGACGGACATGCCGTACTGGTCTGCACAGGCGTGCAGTTCGCGGGCGAGGGTATCGTCAGCGGCGGACATGATGATCAGGATGGCGTCGGCGCCAGCGGCGCGGGCTTCGACGATCTGGATCGGGTCGATCATGAAGTCCTTGCGTAGGACGGGCAGGCGTATGGCGGCCCGGACGCTGATCATGTCGTCCAGAGAGCCGCCGAAGCTGGGGCCGTCCGTGAGGACGGAGATGCAGGCCGCGCCGCCGTCCTCGTAGTCGCGGGCGATTGCCACCTGGTCGCGGCCGGGAGAGATATCGCCGGCGGAGGGGCTCTTTCGCTTCACTTCGCAGATCAGGGCGTTGCCGTCGGTGCGGGCGATGCGCAGCAGAACGTCTGAGAATCCGCGCGGCTTGTCGGCGATCTTCGCGTCGGCTTCGAGCGAAGACAGAGAGCGGTTGCGCCTCAGGGCTGCAACTTCGCCCTTTTTGTAGTCGATGATCCTCTGGAGGCGATTGGGGAGCTCAGCCATTGCTTGCACGCTTCAGCGCATCGAGCGTTGTGGCGGCGCGGCCGTCGGCGATCGCGGCGCGCGCCTGTGCGATGCCGTCGACAAGCGTGGTGGCGAGGCCGGCGACGAGGATGGCTGCGCCAGCGTTCACGGCCACGAGGTCCGCGAAGGGGCCGGGCTCGTTGGCGAGGACACGCTTGAGCGCTTCGGCGTTTTCGGCGGGCGTGCTTCCGCGGAGATCATCCAGGCTTGCACGCTGCACACCCATGCGTTCGGGCGTAAGCTCGTGCATGCGGATCTTGCCGTCATTCACTTCTGCAACCAGCGTCACGCCGGTCGTCGAAATCTCATCCATACCATCGACGCCGTGGACGACCATGGCGCGTTCGGCGCCGAGGGTCAGCAGCGCGTCGGCAAAGACGCCGACCCATTCGGGCGCGAAGACGCCGAGGACCTGGCATTTCACGCCTGCGGGATTAGCCAGCGGACCCATCATGTTGAAGATCGTTCGCAGGCCGAGGGCAGCGCGCACGGGCGCAACATGCTTCATTGCAGCATGATGCGCCGGGGCGAACATGAAGGCGACGCGGGCGTCGCGGAAGCTGGCCTGCAGCTGGGCGTCTGTGGGGGAGAGGTTCACGCCAAGCACTTCGAGCACGTCGGCGGAGCCTGCCTTGCTGCGCGAGCGGTTGCCGTGCTTGGCGACGACAGCGCCGGCGGCGGCGGCAACGATGGCGACGGCGGTGGAGGTGTTGAGCGAGGTCCAGCCGAGGCCGCCTGTGCCGCAGGTGTCGATGGCTCCTTCCGGGGCCTTTACCTGGCGAGCGTGGGCGCGCATGACGCGCGCGCCGGCGACGATGTCGTCCGCGGTTTCGCCGCGAACGCGCAGCCCCATCAGGAACGCCGCCATCAGCGCCGGTTCGGCTTCACCCGCGAGGATGGCTTCGAAGGCGGCGGTCATCTCGCTCTGCGTTGGACGTCGTCCGTCGGCCAGAAGGCTGATCGCGTGGCGTACGGGCTCGCTCATTTGAGGCCCGCCTTCTTGAGGAAGTTCGCTAGCATCACCTTGCCAAACTGCGAGCCGATCGATTCCGGGTGGAACTGGACGCCATAGACGGGGCGTGTCGTGTGGCTTACCGCCATGATCTCGCCGTCCGCGGTTTCCGCATCGACGGAGAGGGCATTTGGCATGCCGCTGCGGCGGATGGCGAGGGAGTGGTAGCGTACGGCTTCGAAATGTTCCGGCACGCCTGCGAAAAGATCGCCGCCGAGGACTTTCACGTCCCATACCTTGCCGTGGACGATGTCCTTCGCGCCTTCGACGATCCCGCCCATCACCTGTCCGATGGCCTGATGGCCGAGGCAGACGCCGAGGATAGGGAGATCGTCTGGCGCGGAGGAGATCAGCTCCATGCAGATGCCAGCTTCGTTCGGCGTGCACGGGCCGGGCGAGAGCACGATGGCGTCGGCGCCCTTCGCGAGCGCTTCCGTCACGGTGAGCGCGTCGTTTCGCACAACTTCGACGTCTACGTCCGGGGAGACGTCCTGAAGGTAGTGGACGAGGTTGTAGGTGAATGAGTCATAGTTATCGATGAGGAGGACTTTGATGGGAGAGGGCATCAGCGGTTCCCCCTGTCATAGCGCGCGGCTTCCTCAGCGGCGCGGAAGAGGGCGCTGGCCTTGTGCACCGTCTCCATGAATTCGCTTTCGGGATCGGAGTCGAACACCACGCCGCCGCCGGCCTGCACGTGTATCTTCCCGCCCTTGAAGACGGCGGTACGGAGGGCGATGCAGGTGTCCATGTCGCCGCCGGCGCCGAAATAGCCGACGCCTCCCGCGTAGACGCCGCGCGCGTGAGGTTCGAGTTCTGTGATGATTTCCATGGCGCGTATCTTTGGCGCGCCGGAGGTGGTGCCGGCCGGGAAACCCGCGGCGAGGGCGGAGACCATATCTTCGCCTTCCTTCAGCACGCCCTGCACGTTCGAGACGATGTGCATGACGTGGCTGTAGCGCTCGATGGTGAAGCTCTCGGTGACTTCGACCGTGCCGCGCGCGGCGACGCGGCCGACATCGTTCCGGCCAAGATCGAGCAACATGAGGTGTTCGGCGCGTTCTTTCGGGTCAGAGATCAGCTTCTGCGCGTTGGCTTCGTCCAGCTCGGGCGTCGCGCCGCGCGGCAGCGTGCCGGCGATGGGGCGGACGGTGACGACGCGCTTGCGGACGCGGACGAGGATTTCCGGACTTGAGCCAGAAATCTGGAAGTCGCCGAAGTTCACGTAGAACATGAAGGGCGACGGATTGAGACGACGCAGGGCGCGGTAGAATGCGAAGGGTGAGCGCTCGAAGGGTGCGGAGAAGCGCTGGCTGGGTACGACCTGGAAGATGTCTCCAGCGTGGATATAGCCCTTGGCCTTCTCGACCATTTCGAGATAGCGCGCCTTTGTGGTGTTCGAGGCGAAGTCGATCTTCTCAACCGGCGCATCGCTGGGGCGTGAGGGCGGCATGGGCTGGTCGAGGGTTTCCTCGATCTGGTCCAGCAGTTCGTTCGCGGCCTTGGCGCCGTTGCGGGCGGGGGCGGCGAGGATGATCTCCTGGCGGACGCCGTCGAAGATCAGCACAACGCCGGGGCGCATCAGCATGGCTTCGGGCACGCCGTTGGGATCGGGCTTTGGTTCCGGCAGGCGTTCGACGTGGCGGACCATGTCGTAGCCGAGATAGCCGAAGGCGCCGGCTGCCATGGGGGGCAGGCCTTCCATGCCATCCACCTTGCAGGCATCGATGAAGCCGCGGAGCGAGGCCATTACCTTGGTCGAAGAAGCGGTTGTCTCGCGAAAGTCTGCCGTGAGTGATGTTTCCGCGCACCCGTCGGTGACCCGCCACCAAAGGTCAGGCGCCATGCCGATGAAGCTATAGCGGCCGCGGGTTTCGCCGCCGACGACGCTTTCGAACAGCACGAGGCCTTGCGACATCGGGTTGAGTTTCAGCATCGCTGAAACCGGAGACTCGGTGTCGTCGACCCGTCGCCTGATTACGAGGGACGGACGGCCTGTCGTCATTGCGCCGGCGCATCCCCGCGCAGACCTTCGAAGTAGGCCTGAAGCGCGGCATCATCGCGCTGGTATTCAACCTCGGAGCGGATGCCGAGCACGAAGACCTCGTTGAGGTCGCGCAGAAGAGACTGGGAAACATCGTTACCCAGCTGAGCCCGCAGGGCCGTGCTGACTTCAGGCGAGACCGGCTCGATCTTGTCGATGCGCGCCACCCACGGATTTCCGTCACGACCACTAACGACCCCGATTTCGCCATCCTTGAGGTTGAACGCAGCAGCCACGATTGCCGGATCGATCGGCGGGTTGGACGCGCGCACCACGCGCAGCGCTGGCAGGACGGTCAGCTTGGCCTCGGCAGCTGCCTTCTCAAAGGCTGTGCCGGCTTTGACAGCAGTGACCATGGCGTCAGCGGCGGCCTTGCGGGCCGCGAGCGTCCGCTCGGTCATGACCGCCACCTTCACGCGGTCCTTCACCTCGGCGAACGGGAGCGTGAAGGGCGCGACAATCTCGTCGAGGCGGAAGATGGAGCGCACATTCTCGCCCTCGAAAACGTTGGTCATCTCGCCAGCGTTCATCGTGAAGAGCTGGCGGAAGGCGTCCATGTTTTGCGCCATGATCTGCGCCTGGTCGCCCTGAGCCGTGCGTCCCTGCGCGTCGATCGGCGCGAGGGTGATCACGGGTATGCCGAACTGCTTGGCGATGTCCTCAAGCGGCTGGCCGCCCGCTGCGTCGCGGAAGTTCTCACCTGAATTCTCGAACAGAGTGGCGGATTCCGGGAACGCCACGTCGCGGCGGACCTTTTCGGCTACCTGCTCGAAGGGTGTGGGGATGCCCGGCGTCACGGATTCGACCAGCACGGCCTTCCATGGGTCGCCTTCCTCAAGCCGGACAGGAATGCTGTGCACCTTGCCGGCGGGAAGCGAGAACAGGAAAGTCCTGTACTCCTCGTTGGCGACGTCTTCAGGCTTCAGCGTGGACACGACACGCTGCAGGCCTGGGGCCTGCGCCAGCGCCTGATCGAGTGGAATCCCCTGCACCGACAGGTCGATGAAGGCCTGCACCGCGTTGCGGTTGTCAGACGTGTACTCGACGACGGTGCGCGTCTCGGGTGTCGAATAGTCCTTGATGCGGTTCTGATATTCAATGCGGACCTGCTCGTCGGTGAGCGCGATCTGATCGATGAAATCGTCGGGGCTGTAGGTCAGGATGGAGATCCGGCGGCGTTCCGGTTGCTCGAAACGCGCCTTGTTGGCGTCGTACCATGTCTGCATGTCGGCGTCGGTCGGCTCGGCGGGCGCTGGAGCAGTCGCGGCCGTGACCTGGGCAAAGCTGATCGTGCGGCCTTCGCCGAGATAATTCACCCATGGCTGGGACAGAACGTTGGGCACGTTAAGGG
Source organism: uncultured Alphaproteobacteria bacterium (assembly GCA_903842595.1). Lineage (GTDB taxonomy): Bacteria > Pseudomonadota > Alphaproteobacteria > Caulobacterales > Hyphomonadaceae > UBA7672. Next base: position 21,170 of record CAIMMO010000069.1, on the reverse strand, counting down.
CGCTGCCGGCGGCGGCGCGGACGTATTGCTGCGTGAGATAGTCCTTCAGGAAACCTTCGAATTCCCGTGTCGTCTGCTGGCGGCGCTGGGCGGCGGCGATGATGGAGTCGCGCGTCAGACGGCCGAACTCGTTGACCATCAGGTTGTTGCGCTCGAGATAGGGTTTCAGCGAATCCGCTGTTGCGCGGACGCCGACCTTGTCAGCGTAGGCGAGCAGGATGTTCTGGATCTCGAGCTCCTGGTAGACGCCCTGAGGGATGCCCTGGGCCGCAGCCTCGGCCTGGCTGAGCACCTTGCCCTGTTCGACGCGAATCCGGTCCAGCTCCTGCTGTGTGTCGCGCTCGATCTCGCGGGTTGTGATCTCGCGGCCGCCGATGCGGCTGACCGTGCCGCCGGAGAGGCCGCCGCCGAAATTGTCAGGCAGGAACAGCGCAAGGCTGATGACGAGGGGGATGAACAGCACCACCAGCGCCCACTTCGACTTTGCGAATTTTCGCATTCCGCCAATCATGCGGCGCGACTCCCTGTCTGGGCGAAAACCAGTGTGGTTGTCCGCCGGAAGCTGGCTTGCTAGAGCATTTTGCGGCGAAGGGGAAACCGGTTCGCCACAGGAAATTGCGACATTGCGGCATCCAGGCGCGACCCGGGTCTATGACGGGGATAACGGCGCCTTCGGAGCCTTGGGGGATTTCAGGGCATGGCCGAGCGCCGCAAGCTGGTAGCCGGAAACTGGAAAATGAACGGCCTGCGCTCGGCGCTTCCGGAGGTGCAAGCCATAGTCGCGGGCGCGCGTGGGCTGGGGCAGGTCGATCTCGCCATCTGCCCACCGTCTACACTCTCCCCAATGGTGGGCGAGGTGTTGCTCGGATCGCCGATTGCGCTGGGCGGGCAGGATTGCCATGCCAGCGCCAACGGCGCCTTCACTGGCGATGTCAGCGCGGAAATGTGGGCCGATCTGGGGGCGCGCTTCGTTATCGTCGGTCATTCCGAGCGGCGGCAGTATCATGCCGAAACCGACGCCATCGTGGCCGCAAAGGCAGCTGCCGCCTGCCGCGCTGGCCTGTCGCCCATCATTTGTGTTGGCGAGAGCCTGGCCGAGCGGGACGCGGGCGATACGCTGTCGGTCATCGCCGGTCAGCTTGCCCGCTCGATCCCGGATGAGGCGGGGCGGCCGGATACGGTCATCGCCTATGAGCCGGTCTGGGCGATCGGGACTGGGCGAACGCCAACGCTTGCCCAGGTCGAGGAGGTGCATCAGGCGATCGGCCGGGCTCTGGATGCCAGGTTTGGCGCGGCAGGGCGGCAGATCCGCGTACTCTATGGTGGCTCGGTAAAGCCAGACAATGCTGCACAGCTGATGGCCGTGCCCGGGGTGGACGGAGCGCTCGTCGGGGGCGCCAGCCTGAAGGCTGCGGACTTCCTCGCCATCGCCCAGGCCTGCGCCTGAGAGCATGTTTGGCATCGGCGCGGGGTCGCTCCCATATGAAAAGAGCCCGCATGGGCGCCATGGGGGCTTGGCCGCACCCTCCCAACGTGCTTTGACGCGGTCCAAATCGTTGCCGGCGGCCATTTCATGCTGAACGTCCTTCTCACTATCCACATGATCGCGTGCATCGCGCTCGTGATTGCCGTGATGCTGCAGAGGTCCGAGGGTGGGGCGCTGGGCATGAGCGGTGGTGGTACGGGTGGTCTCATCTCCGGGCGGGGCGCCGCCAGCGTGCTGGTCCGTGTCACGATGGGTCTGGCGGCAGTTTTCTTCGTCACCTCGATCACCATGACCCGCCTTAACAACGACTCGGCCAGCCAGGGTTCGATCCTGGAGCAACAGGTGGATGAGTCGGGAAATCCCTTCGACTCGCTGACAACCCCACCGGCATCCGGCACAACCGCGACGCCTGATCCTCTCGGCGGCTCGACCACGACGGCCCCGGCGGCCCCCGCACCGGCCATGCCCGCAACTCCAGATCCGCTGGCGCCCGCGACGAACGCGGCGCCGGCCACGCCTGCGCCTGCGACAACTGCGCCCACCACGCCGGCGCCGATGCCGGAAAACGGTGGATCCCCAAACTAGTCGACTACTGCCCCCTCGCTAGGGCGGGGCGAATCGTTAAACTGAGCATCCGTTATGAAGCGATTTATCTTCATTACGGGAGGCGTTGTGTCCTCCCTCGGGAAGGGCATTGCTTCGGCAGCGCTCGGCGCGCTGCTTCAGGCGCGCGGCTATCGCGTGCGGCTACGAAAGCTGGACCCCTATCTCAATGTCGATCCGGGCACGATGTCGCCGACGCAGCATGGCGAGGTGTTTGTCACGGATGACGGCGCCGAGACAGACCTTGACCTTGGCCACTATGAACGCTTCACGGGCGTTTCGGCGCGTAAGACGGACAACACGACGACAGGGCGCATTTACAAGGCGATCCTCGAGAAGGAACGCCGGGGCGACTATCTGGGCGCGACGCTGCAGGTAATTCCGCACGTTACTGACGCCATCAAGGAATTCATCAAGTCGGATACCGACGATGTCGATTTCGTGCTGTGCGAAGTGGGTGGCACGGTTGGCGATATCGAGGGCCTGCCGTTCTTCGAGGCCATCCGGCAGTTCAGCCAGGATGTGGGCCGCGAGGCGAGCCTTTTCATCCACCTGACACTGCTGCCCTACATCGCCACGGCGGGCGAGCTGAAGACAAAGCCGACGCAGCACTCGGTGAAGGAGTTGCGCTCGATCGGTATTCAGCCGGACATCCTGCTGTGCCGCGCGCCGATGCCGATCCCTCCGGAGGAGCGCCGCAAGCTTGCGCTGTTCTGCAATGTGCGTCCGGAAGCGGTGATCGAGGCGCTGGATGCGCAGCACATCTATGAGGTGCCGCTGGAATATCATGCGCGCGGACTAGATCACGAAGTGCTGCGCCATTTCGGTCTGGAGAAGCAGACGACGCCAGACCTGAAGCACTGGGTGCAGACATCGCAGACGCTGCGCAATCCGGATGGCGAGGTGCGCATCGCGATCGTCGGCAAGTATGTGGCGCTGCACGACGCCTACAAGTCAGTCGTTGAAGCGCTCGGCCATGGAGGTCTGGCCAACAGGGTGAAGGTCAATCTTACCTGGATTCCATCGGACCGCTATGACGACCCCAATGCCGACCTTTCCGAACTCGATAGCGTGGATGGCGTTCTGCTGCCTGGCGGATTTGGTGAACGCGGCGCTCTGGGCAAGATGCGCGCCGCCGGTTATGCGCGCCGGCACAAGCTGCCGTGCTTTGGCATCTGCTATGGCATGCAGCTCGCCGTGATCGAACTCGCTCGCAACATGGCGAACATCCCCGGCGCCGGCACCACGGAATTCGGCAAGCCCGACTACGCCGCGGTGGGCCTGATGTCAGAATGGATCCAGGGCAACACGAGGGAGGTGCGCACCGCCGATGGCGATCTGGGCGGCACGATGCGCCTCGGCGCCTTCCCAGCCGTGCTCGCCAAGGGCAGCCGCGTCGCCGCCATCTACGGAACCCAGACCATCTCGGAGCGCCACCGTCACCGCTACGAAGTGAACACCGATATCATCGGCAAGCTGGCTCCGCACGGCGTTGTGTTCTCTGGCATGTCGCCTGACGGCAAACTGCCCGAGATCATGGAACTGACCGACCACCCCTGGTTCATCGGCGTCCAGTTCCACCCTGAGTTGAAGTCGCGCCCGTTCGACCCGCATCCCCTGTTCGCGAGCTTCATCGCAGCGGCGCGGGACAAGAGCCGGTTGGTGTAGTTCGGAGCCTGCGCGAAACCAGCGGTGCGCCCTGGCACCTCCCGCCGAGGGGCCTGGCAGCGCAGCGAAATGCTGCGCCTCGTTTGATCGAGACCTGGTCCCCGGGATTGGAGCCAGCATCTCCGCTTACAATTCCGCCCGGTCTTGCAGCGCTGCGCCAGACCCTGTATGAGGCCCGCTCGCTCGAACGGCCATTACGAAAGAATGAGCTGTTTCCAATACTTTTCCGCCTGATCAGAGGCTTCCATGGCCGTCCCTAAGCGCAAGACATCCCCCTCGAAGCGCGGCATGCGTCGCGCCCACGACCGCCTGCCGGGCTCGACCTATGTCGAGGATAAGGAATCGGGCGAATTGCGCCGTCCGCACCATGTCGACCCGAAGACTGGCATGTACCGCGGCAAGCAGGTGCTGAAGGCCAAGGACGAGGAATAGTCCGGCTGAGCCGGATGTTTCGATCCGCGAAAGCGCCCTCAGGGGCGCTTTTTTGCTTATGGGGCGGGTAAAATCGCGTTAGTGCGGCCGATTGCAACCGCCGCCGGATCGCGACATAGCAGGTCCAACTTTCCACCCCCATGCGGGGCCGGACCTGCTCAAACCCAAGGGACCAGCCAGTGACCGAGATCGTGGACGTCTATGCGCGGGAAATCCTCGACAGCCGGGGCAATCCGACGGTCGAAGCGGAAGTGACCCTCGAAGATGGCTCGACCGGCCGCGCAGCTGTGCCGTCGGGCGCGTCGACTGGCGCGCACGAGGCGGTGGAGCTGCGCGATGGCGACAAGTCTCGTTACCTCGGCAAGGGCGTGCTGAAGGCGGTCGCGGCGGTCAATGACGAGATCTTTCCCGAACTGCTGGGGATGGACGCGACTGACCAGCGGACTATCGACCGGGTATTGATCGATCTCGACGGCACGCCGAACAAGTCCCGCCTTGGCGCCAACGCCATCCTTGGCGTGTCGATGGCCGTCGCGAAGGCTGCGGCGCAGGCTTCGGCCCTGCCGCTCTATCGCTATGTTGGTGGCGCGAATGCGCATGTGCTGCCGACGCCCATGATGAACATCATCAATGGTGGCGCGCACGCGGACAACCCGATCGACATCCAGGAATTCATGGTGATGCCGGTCGGCTTCGACAATTTCGCCGACGCGCTGCGTTGCGGGGCCGAGATCTTCCATACGCTGAAAAAGGGGCTCGCTGCTGCGGGGCACAACACGAATGTCGGCGACGAGGGGGGGGTCGCGCCGAACCTGAAATCGACCGATGATGCACTGGGTTTCATCATGAAGTCGATCGAGGCGGCGGGTTATCAGCCCGGCGAGGACGTGGTGCTGGCCCTCGATGCGGCAGCGACTGAGTTCTACAAAAAGGGCAAGTACGAGCTCGAGGGGGAGGGCAAGTCGCTGTCGTCCGACCAGATGGCAGACTACTGGGCCGAACTGGTGAAACGCTTCCCGATCGTATCGATTGAGGACGGCATGTCGGAGGATGATTGGGAGGGCTGGATCGCGCTCACAAAGGCCATAGGCGACAAGTGCCAGTTGGTCGGCGATGACCTGTTCGTCACCAACACGACGCGCCTTGCTGACGGCATCCAGCGCCGCGCCGGAAACGCCATCCTCGTGAAGGTCAACCAGATCGGGACGCTGACGGAGACGCTGGAGGCGGTGCAGCTGGCGCAGATCAACCGCTATGGCGCCGTTATGTCCCACCGCTCCGGCGAGACGGAAGACTCCACGATTGCGGACCTCGCTGTCGCCACGAATTGCGGGCAGATCAAGACGGGCTCGCTGGCCCGCTCGGACCGGCTCGCAAAGTACAACCAGCTTCTGCGGATCGAGGACGAACTCGGCGACGCCGCTCGGTATCTTGGCCGGGCGAGCATCCGGGCTTGAGGCCTGCCACAACAACTTGGCCTGACGGGCCACGCTGCTAGTCTCCGCTTCGAACACGGAGACCGCACCAGTGAAACGATTCCTGATTGCCGCAGTTCTGGGGCTTGCATTGGCATCGCCCGCTTTGGCCCAAGAGGGTGGACAGGCTGCGCAACCGCCTGCAGAGGCAACTGCGCCAGCCGAAACTCCAGCCATCGTTGAAGTCCTCGCGCCAGCTCCCGGGGAGCCGGCAACGCCCGTGTGGACGGGGCCTGAGGTGACGCTGCAGACGTCGATGGGTGATATCGTCGTTGTGCTGGACACAGTCGGCGCGCCGAAGACGTCGGCCCAGTTCCTGAAGCTGGTGACGAATGGCCACTACAATGGCTCTGCGTTTTACCGCATCGAGAAGGGCTTCGTGATCCAGTTCGGTGATCTGGACGCCAAGCTGAAATACCGCCCCGCGAACCTTCCCAATGTCCCCCTGGAAACCGCGAACAACAAGCACAGCCGCGGCGCGCTCAGCCTGGCGCGCGCAGACGAGCCGGGCAGTGGGCAGTCGACCATCTTCATCAGCCTTGGTGAGAATTCGGGGCTCGACGCCAAGGCGGACGCGCCGCCGAACACCACAGGCTATGCTGCCTTCGGACACGTCGTTTCCGGTATGGAGGTGGTCGATGCGATCGCCGCCGTGGAGCTTGCACCGGAGAGTGGGCCGTTCCCCGGCAAGTTGCCTAAGGAGCCTGTCGTGGTGAAGAAGGCGCTCGTAACGAAGAAGGAATAGCGCCGTCGCCGAGAGGCGCCGTGCATGGATGAGTTGCCCTCTCTGGTATCCTTGGGCGCCGCCTGAAGCATTAACGCGTCGTTTACGAAAAACATCCGAATTCAATCTTGCGGAGAGAACAAAAAGGGATCACAAAAGCGAACAGAACGGAGCAAGAACATGTCGGCGACATTGAACGGATCGGTCAACTTCTGCGGCGCTCAGGGCCAGAGCTATCGTTTCGAGCGGTTTGGCGTCGAACAGGACTGGGCCAAGGTTGCCGGCGTGGTGATCTTTGCTGCGCAGGAAGGCCCCACATGGCGTGTGATCCGCGTCTCCGACCAGGGCGGGGTGGAAGGCGATGTCGCCACCTTCTGGCGCTGGCGTGAGGCCCGCCGCTATGGTGCGACGGCTGTCTTCATTCGCCGCAATGCCGATGTGAAGGGCCGCCGCGCTGAAGCGTCGGACTTGGCGCTTGGTCTCGACCCGGTGTTCGCGACCGGAAGCGAACTTGCACGCGAGCCTGAACTTCTGGCCGCCTGAGGCCAAACGGAACCTCGTCCATCCGGCGCCGCGGCTGGCTGAGCCACTCTGCGCCGGACCCAAGACGGGAAGCGGGCCCGCGGATGATTCCGCGGGCCCGATTCATTTCGTGGTGTGTTTGCCGGACGTGCGACGCCTTATTGTCCGACGCCGCCTACCGGCATGAGCGTTTCCTGGCTCGCAGCAGTCTTCGCAGCGCGCACGAGTTGGATGAACTCGGCGCGGTAGCCGAACGCGTCCTCGCCTTTGGCGCCGTTGGCGAGCGCGATCACGCTGTCCCAGGTGAAGGACTTCCCGAAATAGGGGTCGCCGCGTAGCATGGATCCGTAGGCGGCGACTGCTGTTGCGAAACGGGTGGATTCTGGCGCCTTCGCGATGTCGCTGATCTCGTCGGCGCTGGTGACGGGGCGGGTGATCAGTTTGGAGCTGTCTTCACCTGGCAGCTTGTAGCGCACTTTCACGAAGGCGAGCTCGCTGGTGGCGCCGGCGACCGGGGTGGAGGCGGGCTGGTAGCGGCTCGGATCGACCAGCGTGGCTTTCGACCCGACCGGTGTGATCTCGTAGATTGCAGTCACCGATGTGCCCGCGCCAATTTCGCCGGCGTCGACCTTATCATTGTTGAAATCCTCCTGGTCGAGGATACGCGTTTCGTAACCGACCAGGCGGTACTCGGCGACTTTCGCAGGGTTGAACTCAACCTGGATCTTCACGTCATTGGCGATGGAGAACATCGAGCCCGACAGGTCGTCATTGAGGACTTTGCGGCCTTCGTTGAGGTTGTCGATGTAGGCGGCCATGCCGTTTCCGGACTGCGCCAGCTTCTGCATCATCGCGTCATTGTAGTTGCCGCCGCCGAAGCCGAGGATGGAGAGGTAGACGCCACTCTCGCGTTCGCGGCTGACGAAATCCTCGAGCTGTTCGGGATTGCTGATGCCGACGTTGAAGTCGCCATCGCTGAGCAGGACGACGCGGTTCACTCCCTGCTTGTTGAAGTTCTGCTTCGCAAGCGAGTAGGCGAGGCGCAGACCTTCGCCGCCAGCGGTCGAGCCGCCAGCTGACAGGCGATCTAGGGCTGAGAGGATCTTGCCCTTCTCCGCGCCCGAGGTCGGCTCCAGCACTGCGCCCGCCGCGCCAGCGTAAACGACGATCGACACCTTGTCGCGCTCGCCCAGTTCATTGATCAGCATCTTCAGTGACTTGATCGCCAGCGGCAGCCGGTCCGGTCCCGACATCGAGCCGGAAACATCGACCAGCAGGGTGAGGTTGAGCGGCGGGCGGACATCTTTCTTGATGTCGTATCCCTGCACCGCGAGATGCATAAGCTGCCGCCCCTCGCTCCATGGCGAGGGCACGACCTTCACCGTCGTCTCGAACGGCGTCTCCTTCGATTTCGGGAGGGCGTATTCGTAGTCGAAGTAATTGATCATCTCCTCGATCCGCACCGCATCCTTCGGCGGGAGGTGGCCTGCGTTCAACATGCGGCGAACGTTGGTGTAACTCGCCGTGTCGACGTCGATGGAGAAGGTGGACACGGGCTCTTTCGCGACGACCTTCACGCCGTTGATCTCGACGTCTTCGTAGTTGTCGCGGTTGATTTCGCCGGGCATCGGCTGGGCAACGAAGCCAGCCACGGGGGACATCATTCTCGGTGCGGCGAGGCCGACCGGCGGGGGCGGTGGCGGTGGTGGCGGTGGCGGTGCATAGGCTTGCTCGCTGGTAATTGCCTGAACGGGAACGGCGGCGTCCCGCGCGGAAGGTTCGCGCTTGTTGCCCGTCACCACGACACCGTTGCGACCGTCGGCAGGCTTTGCGGCCACTGCTTCGTCTGAAACCGTCGAGCTGGACTGGCACGCTGCGAGCGTCAACGTCGAAGCGGCTGCCAACAGTAATATTCTGATGTGTGTCATGCTGAAGTCCCCATCTGCGAATGCGTGAGGAGATCAGGCCCGGAGATTGGGGCTGGTTTACGTCGGATTACAGACGTAAGCTAGGCTATTGGGCGGCCGGCGTGTTTTGCTGTGCTGCGATGAATGCAGCGATGTCTGTTTCGACCACCGGCATGGGACGCGGGCCGGGGCCGAGCAATGCTGCGTGAAAAGCCTTGAGATCAAAGGTGGTCTTCAATTCTCGCTGGGCCTGACCGCGCAGGCGTAGGATGGTTTCCCTGCCGGTCATGTACGCCGCAGCGACCCCCGGGCGAATTGCGTAGCGATCAATTTCGAGTTCGGCGGTCGAACGCGAGACACCAACCGTTTTCTCGAGATAGCTGATGGCTTCCTCCCGGGTCCAACGCTGGGCGTGAATGCCGGTGTCGGTCGCCAGCCGGGCCGCGCGCAGCAGTTGAGACTGAAGGTAGCCGATGCGGCCAATCGGGTCCGACTGGTAGGCGCCGAGTTCGAGCGCCAGGTCCTCCGCATACGTCGCCCAGCCTTCATCGAAGGCAGGGTAGGCGACGAGGTGTTCGATCACGGGCTGGTTTGGAAGATCGCGCTCAAGTTCGACCTGCAGGTGATGGCCTGGAATGCCTTCGTGGAAGGTGAGTGTCGGCAGCGTCCATGACGGAAAGTCTGCAGTTGCACGCAGCGTGATGTTGTAGACGCCCGGCTGGGACCCGTTGAGAGGGCCAGGGCGGTAATAGGCCCTCGATGCAGTATCCTGCACGATGCGCGGCGCCTCGCGGACCACCAGCGGCGCCGGCTTGTCGATCACGGCAACGCGCGCTGCGATGCCGGTGGCCCATGTGACCTTCTGGTTGATCGCCTCGAGAAGGGCGAGACGGCCTTCAGGTGTTTCGGGGAACAGGAATTCTGGCCGCTGGGCGAGGCTGCGAAGCCGTGCACCGACGTTGCCCTCGGCCAGACCCGCTGCGGCAAGCAGGGGGTCAAGCTCTTTGTTGATCTGCTCGACGAGTTTGAGGCCAAGCTCGTTCATCTGCGCCGGGGTCAGTGATGACGTCGTGTGGAGCTTCAGGGCGTCGGCGTAATAAGCCTCACCATCCTTCAGACGCCACACGCCCGGTTCGGCAGGCGCCTTTGTCAGCGTAGCTTCGAGAAGTGCAATCAGCGCGTCGTACTCTTCCCTGATGTCGCCGCCGACGATTTCGGCTGCTCGCCCCGTCAGGCGCGCGATATCGGCCTCCGGAATATCTGCGACCTGCGCCAGCGACTCGGTGAAGTGCTGGACCAGCACGTGATCGCGCGCGATGCCGGGTCGCAGCTGGCGCGCCTTGTCGAGGGTTCGCTGGACGACGCTGCGCGGCGGGATCGCGCCTGCCGCGATATCGACTTCGAAGCGGCGGCGCTCGTCGCGCATGGCCTCGTCCATCTGCTCCAGCCTGTTGAGCCAAGCGTCGGCCTGGGTAGGCGTGGAGACGGCGACATGAAGGGTCAGGAACTTGACTAGATCAGTGAAGGCACCGTCAGCGAAAGTGATGACGTATGCGCTTGAGCGGCCTAGCGAGGTGACGCCATGCCCGTGGCGGTCAACCGCGACGGTTGCCTCGATGGTCCAGCGGAGGGAGTCGTAGGTGCGGATCGCCGCAGGTGAGAGCCGCGCGCGATCGATGCGTTCGAAATCTGCGAGGAACTCGAGGCGGCGGGTGCGGGTGCGCTCCTCGACAGCCATGGACCGGTCGTTGAGCAATGCCGCATAGGACCGCCCGAAGGCCGCGTCGGGAAGGCCGATCATGTCGGCTTCCTCGGGCAGGCGCTGGATTTCGCTCGCGCCGAAGCGCTGGACGAGTTCGGCCAGAAGCGGGTCGGCCCGTTCTACCGTAGGCGTGCAACTGGCCGCCAGAGCAGCGGCCAAGGCGGCTGCGGCGGCCCCGAAACGCAGTCTCCAGCCGGGAAAAAACATATGATTCGCTTTGGTTGAGGCGCGGGAAGTTTTCCGATAAGCACCGCCCAGCATCAAGTCAGGAGCCTGTTAATGAGCACTCCCGCCCCCGGTGGCCAGCCGGAACTGACCGGTCAGGTCATGTTTTACAAACGTCCCGAGCCGCTTTCACTGGAAAAGCACCGGGACCTGGGGGTCAAGCAGATTGCTTCCCCGTTCTCGTTCCTGAAAACGGCCCACGCGGTCCCTATCACGGTGAGCGAGTTTGGCGTTGCCGCAACGTGTTTCCCTATCATTTTCGTTGGTCCGGAGAAGACCCCGGTCGCCGTGATGGGGGTTCGCCAGAACGAAAATGAGTATGTCGACAGCAACGGCCAGCCTGATCCCGACGTCTACCTGCCGGCATTTGCGCGCCGCTATCCGTTCGTGTTCGCCTCCGATCCGAAGAGCGACCGGCTGCTTCTCTGCGTCGACACTGGCGCGGACATGGTCACCAGCTCGCCTGATGTGAAGTTCTTCGACGGCGACCAGGCCTCGAAATTCACGCAGGACGCGATCGAGTTCTGCAAGGAATTCGAACGCCAGCGCCGCGCTACGGTCGAATTCGTGGAAATGCTCGATAAGGCGTCGTTGTTTGAGCAGAAGTCGGTGGCCTTCACGCCACGCGACGCGGCCGGAAATGCTGGCCAGACCCAGAAGATAGCTGACTATTGGGCGATTTCGGAAGATGGCCTCAACGCCCTGCCGGAGTCCAAATTCCAGGACATCCGCAATACGGGGGCGCTTGCGGCAGTCTACGCTCACATGGTTTCTCTCATGAACTGGCAGCGCGTCATCCAGCGCACGATGCGGCGGCTGGCCCAGTAGGGCCAAACGCCCCCACGGCTTCGTTATTCTGGCAGGTCCATCCCTCACGTTCCGGCGAGGGGGATGGACCTGTCATATCGGGCTCCCTTAGTACACAAGAGTTGCCCGGCCGCTTTTGGCTGTCTGGCGTTTAGTCGGCTTGAATCGAGGTCCAAGGGTGCGTCTGGAAATGTCGCGGCTCGCGCCACGTCTGGCCGGTCTGTTTCTTCTCGTGGTCGCTGCGCTTGGGCTGACCCTGCCTGCCTCCGCGCAGGTGACGGCGAGCAGCCCCCATGCAGAGGGCACGATTCTGCTGGAACGCTCGGCTTCGACGCCGGGCGACACTTTCCTTGGCGCGCTGCGGCTGAAGATGGCCGAGGGCTGGCACGTCTACTGGATCAATCCAGGCGATAGCGGCCTGCCGCCCACGGCGGCATGGACGTCCTCGCCGGAGGTGACTGCCGGCGCGTTTCAGTTTCCGACGCCACACGCCATCCCGCTCGCAACACTGATGAACTACGGCTACGAGGGCGAACTCGTTCTGCCATTCGAGGTGAAGATCGCGCCGGAGGCTGCCGTCGGCGCACCGCTGACGATCGGCGCGACTTTTGACTACCTGATCTGCGCGGACATCTGCATCCCGGAGGCGGTGACGCTTTCAACGCGGCTGCCGATTGCGGCAACGCTTTCGTCGGATGATGCAGCCAGCAAGATCATCGCCGAGACACTGCCGGGCATTCCTGTGGCCCTCACGGGGCAGGCGGTGGTTGAGCGCTCGGGCGACATGTTCAAAGTCGGCGTGATCGATGACAGCCTGGCGTCGGCTGTCGCGTCGGCGAAATCGGTGCGCTTCTTTCCGTATGGTGCAGAGCTCCTCCACGCGGCGCCGCAAGTTGTACGCAACGGCCTCGATGGCGTGTCCGTCGAAGTGAAGGCGAACACGATGTTCACGAAGCCGGGCGAAAATGGCCTGTCCGGAATCATCGGCATCGAGACTGCGGACGGCAAGACGCGTGGGTGGGAAGTGCAGGCAGCGCCGGGCGTCGTGCCTGCCAGCGTTACGACGACATTGTTTTCGGTCGCGGCCTCCGCAGAGGCCGCGCCGATGCTGCCGATCGACCAGCTGCTTGTCGCGTTGGGTCTGGCGTTCCTCGGCGGTCTGGTTCTCAACCTTATGCCATGCGTCTTGCCGGTGCTGACCATCAAGGCGGCGAGCCTGGTTCATGCGGCGCATGATCCGAAGGAACTGCGCGCCCATGGCCTCGCCTACCTTGCTGGCGTCGTTCTTTGCTTTGCGGTTATCGGCGCCATTCTGGTCGGTCTGAAGGCCGCTGGCGACACGTCTGCCGGGCTCGGCTTCCAGCTTCAGTATTCCTGGGTCACCGCGATTTTTGCACTAGTGATGTTCGCCGTCGGCCTCAACATGCTCGGCGTGTTCGAGATGGGCGGCTCGCTGATGGGTGTGGGCGGCAGGCTCGCTGATCGCGGCGGCGCGACGGGTGCATTTTTCACCGGCCTGCTGGCGGCGTTCGTCGGCGCGCCGTGCGTCGGCCCGTTCATGGCGACCGCCGTCGGCGCTGCCATGACACAACCGGCGCCGATCGTGCTCGGCATCTTCATCATGATCGGAGTCGGTCTTGCGGCGCCGTTCGTGATCCTGAGCTTCACGCCCGCGTTCGCCAAGGTGCTGCCGAAGCCGGGCAAGTGGATGATAACGTTCAAGCAGGCGCTGTCCTTCCCGATGTTCCTTACGGCGCTGTGGCTGCTTTGGGTGCTGTCGGCGCAGGCCGGCGCGGATGGCGTGATCTGGGCGCTGGGCGGCGCGATCGCGCTGTCGTTCGGCATCTGGCTGGCGACGCGGGTGGGCGGAAGCGTTGCCGGACGCGCGGTGTCGACTGGAGTAATCCTCGCCGCCTTCGCCGTGCCTGTGTTTGGCACGATCTCGCCGCCTGCCTCGGCCGCCGCTGTTGTGACCGCCAGCACATGGTCGCCAGAGCGCATCGCTGAGCTTAAGGCAGAGGGCCGCGTGATCTTCGTGGACTTCACGGCGCGGTGGTGCGTGACATGCCAGGTCAACAAGGGCGCGATGCACGATGCAGCGGTCCAGAAGACCTTTGCCGACCTGAACGTGGCGTTCCTCGAGGCTGACTGGACCAACAAAGACAGCGTGATCTTCGAGGAGTTGAAGCGGCATGGCGCGGGTGGCGTGCCGCTGTACCTTGTCTATCCCGCTTCGGGCGGCGAACCGCGAAAGTTCGACGGATTGCTCTCAGCCGGACAAATTCAGCAGGCCGTGAAGGAGGCGGCAGGCTCGATCTGACAAGGGCGAAGGAACGGTCGTGGACCGGATTCATACGGAGGGAGTTGCTGGATGGGCATTTCGAAACGTGAACGTATCCCGATGGCGCTTGGCGCCGTGGCCGCAGCCTCGATCACCGCGGCAGCGTTGATGGTGTCGAGCGCGAACGCCGCGCCTCCAGGCAATGCTGCGCCGACATTCAAGGAAGTGAACACCGCAGGCAAGGAAATCGCGTTGGCGGACTTCACCGGCAAGACCGTTGTTCTCGAGTGGACGAACAATGGCTGCCCGTTTGTCCAGAAGCACTACAACTCGAAGAACATGCAGAACACGCAAGCCGCCGCCGCCAAGGATGGCGTCGTTTGGCTTTCGGTGATCTCGTCCAAGCCGGGCTCGCAGGGGCATGTCACGCCGGAGCAGGCCGACAAGCTGACCGCTGACCGCGGCGCGAAGCCGACGCATGTGCTGCTGGATCCGGATGGCTCGATGGGCCGCGCCTATGGCGCCAAGACCACCCCGCACATGTACATAATCACGCCTGACGGAAAGGTCGCCTACAACGGCGCAATCGACTCGATCCAGTCCAACAAGGTCGATGACATTCCGAAGGCCACGAACTATGTGGCGGCGGCGCTGAGCAACCTGAAAAACGGCAAGGCGCCAGACCCGGCCGCGTCGGTGCCGTATGGCTGCGACGTCAAATACTGATCACACCTGCACTGCTGGACATTGCCCTGCCGCCGCTCGGGACGAGCTGGCGGCGGTTGCCGTTCCGCCGACCGCTGGCGCGATCTCGACGGCGTCCTTGAGCATGTGTGTGATCCTGCCAAGCGCCTTCGCCTGATCAGCGCCGGTCTTGGCTGTGTTGGCGGCGGCTAGCTGCTTGTCTGTCTCCTCAGCCATGCCGCGGAAGATGCAGCGCAGGTCGGCGGGACCGCCGCGCTCGTCGATCTCGCTGGACAGTCGGCTGGCGGCGAGGCCAAAGCGCTGCAACTCGGTGGACAAGTCAGGGGTAATCGGCTGCGGCTTTGCGCCCGGACGGGCGGCCACGGAACTCTGGGCGGCCGAGACTTGCGCCAGCAGGCGCTTCGCCTCTGCTGCGACCTGCGCGGCGAGGGTGTCCGCTCGGGCAGGCGCAACCGCCAGAAGGGCGAGCGAGAGCAGGATTGCGAGGCGTTTCATGGTCGCAGCCTCTCAGGCGGTCGTTAAGCCTTCACGAAAGCGGACTGCCATGTTTGCGCAAGACCGTGGCTCTCGCCCCCCCGACGTGACCAGATGGGTCTCCTCCGGAGATTTACGCATGTCCCGCCTTGCTCTGCTTCCGTTCGCACTCGCGATTGCCGCGTGCAGCCCCTCGGCTCCGACGCCCGTAGCTGTCCCGCCAACGCCAGTAGTCGAGGCCCCGCCCATGCAGGTGACTGTTGGCGTGCTCGAGGATCGACCGGGGGCGACGACCGCCGAGGCCGCGCGGTTTGTCGTCCGCGCATTGTTCCGGAAGGACAAGGAAGGCTGGACGTCGCTGGAGCCGGAATGCACCGACATGTCATGTCTCGCAAGTGCGCCAGCTGATTTCCCCGCGTCGGTCGACTGGACCGTGATCCACCATGGCGGAACGCGCGGCTCCGTCCGGGCAAGTACGCCTGCAGCATGGCAGCTCTATGCTGACGTTGGATCACAGGAGTTGGCGGCGGGCGTGACACCGCCCACCGTAGGGGAGCGCTCCATGGAATTCGCGGGCAACAATGGCGTGCCGATCTATCGTCCGCTGCTCGCCGTTTCGGCGCCTGTCGGGCCCGATGCCGACTCATGGAAGGCTGCACCTGTGCCGGCCAAGACCGCCGACGCAATCAAGGTGGCATTCCGCGGCCTGTTCGCCAACGTCGGTAACTGCGCGAACGAGGGGACCAGTGAGGCGAGGCCGGTCACCTATCAGGACGCCGACATCGTGATTTCGGGCGGCGCGGCGTCCGTCACTGGCTGGAGCGTCGCGACGGCGAACCTCAAGGGCTATCGCTGCGATGGCCCCTGGGACGATACGGGGTTCGCGCCGCAGACGTTCGCGATATCGCCGGCAGGCGATGCTCGCTATCTCGGCGAGGGGCTCCAGTTGCTCGACGCCAGCGACTTCGACGGCAACGGCAAGTCCGAAGTGGTGTTCATGATCACCAACGCCAACCGGGGCGGATACGACCTGCGTTACAACGATTTCGCGGGGCAGGCGGTGTTTGCCTTCAACTATCATTAGGGCTGGCAGGCGGACCGTTGCCGCGTGTTGCGGCGAGGAAGCCGATGGGTTATCCCGCAGGCCCCAATTCCAGGGCTTGGGGACGGGTAGCCATGATGTCCAACGACGAGCAACACAGGCGGCCCGACGCGCGCAAGCCGCGCGGATTTCCTGACAGGACGGCGGCGGTCATTGCCGCCGAACGCCGGCTCGTTGACTCAATAAGCTCCGTTTACCAACGTTGGGGATTCGACGCCCTGGACACCGGCCCGTTCGAGTATGTCGACGCGCTGGGAAAATTCCTTCCTGACACCGACCGTCCCAACAGCGGGGTCTTCGCGCTTCAGGACGATGACGAGCAGTGGATTGCGCTGCGCTACGATCATACCGCACCGCTGGCCCGTTATGTCGCTGAGAACTGGGAGCGCATCCCCAAGCCTTTCCGCCGCTATTCGGCGGGTCCGGTTTGGCGCAATGAGAAGCCGGGACCGTTTCGCTTCCGTGAATTCATCCAGTGTGATGCTGACTCTGTTGGTGTTGCAGGGCCTGCTGCAGACGCGGAGATGATCGCGATTGCGGCGGAGGCGATGCAGGCCGCCGGTGCCGGGCAAGGCGAGTATGTGATCCGTGTGAACAGCCGCCAGATCCTCGACGGGATCATGGAGACGGCTGGCGTGCTCGATCCCGCACAGCGCGGAACGGTGCTGCGCGCGCTCGACAAGTTCGACAAGTTCGGCGTCGAGGGCGTGACGCTGCTGCTCGGCAAGGGACGCAAGGACGAGTCCGGCGATGTGACCGCGGGCGCGGGGCTCGCAGGTAGCCAGATCGATGTGCTGGTCGAGTTCATCACCTCGCGCTCCATCACGCGGTCGGAAACGGCCCGGAAGCTGGCCAACTCCGTCGGAATGACGCGCTCGGGCGATAGTGGTGTGGCGGAGCTGGTTGAGATCGACTGCATCCTCAGTGCGCTGGGCATTGGCGATGATGCGGCGACATTCGATCCGTCGATCGTGCGTGGGCTCGAGTACTACACCGGGCCTGTTTTCGAGGCGGAGTTCCTGCGCGAGTTCCGTGATGCCGAGGGCGATCCGATGCGGTTTGGTTCTGTAGGGGGCGGCGGACGGTATGATGGCCTTGTGGCGCGCTTCCGCGGCGAGCCGGCGCCGGCGACGGGCTTCTCCGTTGGCGTGAGCCGGCTGGCGGCTGCGATGGCTGCGAGCGGCGAGGCGCAGGTCGAAGGGCCCGTCCTCGTACTGGTGCTCGACAAGGACCAGATGGCTGACTACTCGGCGCTCGCGTCGGACCTGCGGCGTGCAGGTGTGCGAGCGGAGGTCTATCTCGGCTCGTCCGGCATGAAGGCGCAGGTGAAGTATGCAGACCGGCGCAACTCCCCTGCGGTTGTGATCGTCGGGAGCAATGAGCGGACAGCGGGCATCGTCACGATCAAGGACCTGAAGGCTGGCGCCGCTGCAGCCAAGGGCATGACCGACAACGAGGCCTGGCGCAACGAGCGGCCTGGGCAGTTCGAGTGCCCGCGCAGCGAGATGGTCGCCCGCATTAAAGCGATTGCGGGCCAGCCGTGAAGCTGACGCCGGAGGCTTCAGCGGCGCTGGCGCGTATCGCACGGGTGAGCGGCGTGCGGGCGGAGCCGCAGGCGCTGCTGCCGGCGGAAGTGATCCTTGAGCTGTCGGGTGAGGCAGTGCGCTCCCGCCTCTGCACCTTCACGGACGCAAGCGGCGCCGAGCATTGCTTGCGCCCTGACCTCACCACGCCGATCGCGCAGATGGTGGCGTCGGGCGAACTGCCGGTGGCGCGCTATCATGGCGCTGGGCCTGTCTATCGCCTGCCGCCGCGTGGGTCTGATGAGCCGGTGGAGCATCTGCAGATCGGCTTCGAATGGTTCGGCAATTCAGGATCCCCCGCGGAGGACGCGGAGGCGCTGGCGGTTGCGCTCGAGGCGGCGCAGGCGGGCGGCGTTACAGGCGCGAAGGTTCGGTTTGGCGATGTCGCCATCTACCATGCGCTGCTCGCGGCGCTGCCGCTGTCACCGCAATGGCGTGATCGGCTGCGTCGTGCGTTCTCCCGCCGCAAGGGGCCGCGCGAATTGCTGGCCGCTGCGCATCGGCGGACGGATGTCGCTGAGGCGGTGGTTCGCATTGGCGCACTCGGGCAGGACGACGCGGTGCGCGCGGTTGAAACAGAGATCGATTCGCTCGGCGTCGAGCCTGTTGCGCGGACTGCTGGCGAGATCGCGCGGCGCCTCCGCGAGAAGGCGACGGATCCGGCGCCGGCCGAGAGCGTGGCTGAGGTTCTGGGCGACTATCTCGATCTGTCAGCATCAGCCGGCGACAGCGCCGCGGCGCTTGCAACGTTTGGCAGGCAGGCAGGCATTGATCTGGGCGCTGCGCTGGAAGGTTTCAACGAGCGCCTTGCGCTGATCGCGAAGCTGAGGCCGCCATTCTGGAACGCTGCCGTGTTCAGCGCAGAGGCTGGCCGGCGGTTCGAATACTATGACGGCTTTGTCTTCGACCTCGCGCGGGATGGCGAGCCGGACAGGCCGGTGCTTTCCGGCGGGCGTTATGACGGGCTGATCGCGCGGCTCAGTGCAGGCGACGTCGAGACGTCTGGCATCGGCGCGGCGATCCGGGCGGATCGGCTAGGCAGGGGAGGCGGCAGATGAGCGCGCTGACGCTGGCCGTGCCATCCAAGGGACGGCTTAAGGAGCAGACCGAGGAATTCTTCCGCGACGCAGGCTACGCCATCGTGCCGATGGGCGGGGTGCGGGGATACCTGGCGCGTATTCCGGCGCTGCCGGAGATCGAGCTGCGTCTGCTTTCGGCGTCCGAGATCGCATCGGGCGTAATTGCCGGCGACATCCATTGCGGGATCAGCGGCGAGGATCTGCTGCGCGAGCAGGCGGGCGATCTGGAGCGTGTGGCGCACCTGCTGGCGCCGCTCGGCTTCGGGCGGGCCGACCTTGTGGTGGCTGCGCCGGCGAGCTGGCTGGATGTCGAGACGATGGCGGATGTCGATGACGTTGCCGCGCGGATGGAGGTCGCCACGGGGCGAAAGCTGAGGGTCGCGACCAAGTATGTGCGATCGACACGCCGGTTCTTCACCGAGGAGGGCGTCGGTCACTATCGTATCGTGGAGAGCGCCGGGGCCACTGAGGGCGCGCCAATGGCCGGGGTCGCCGACCTGGTGGTGGACATCACGACGACCGGGGCCACGCTCAAGGCCAACGGGCTGAAGATTCTCTCCGACGGGGTGATCCTCAGGAGCCAGGCGCAACTGGTCGCCTCGCTTGAGGCAGAGTGGACGGATGCAGGGCTCAGGGCGTTGAAGGCGCTCGTCTCGGCCTTCGAACAGCGGGCCGGTTTGCATACCACCCGTTTCGAGGAGTTTGTGGCAGCCCTGAACCATACGCGCGCGTGATGTGGCTGCGAGGCGATTCTGTCCGGTATCAGATCGACTGATATTTTGTTGCGTCTGCGAAGGGTGGCGCGTGGTTTTCGACCCCAACCTGGGTCTGTTCGCAGCGTAACACGGCCATTAAATTCCAAGGAACGATAACGGGGATGTAAGATGGTTCTTGACTCACCGTTACGTCTAGGAGATCTTCACTACGAACTGCTTCGGCGGTTTGGCGTTTCGGGGAGGAAACGCTCGTATCAGACCCTTCTAGTGGCGGCGCGTTAATCGCGCCGCCCTTTTTCTTTGTGCCGCTGGTCCCCAGCGTGCTGCAGGGTTCCAGCATGAAACGAGGTTCACACAGCCAAGATGTCTCGCCGATGAACAGACTCATCTCCGAGGCGAGTTTTGTCTGGATTGGCGCAACACGCGGCGCCTGAGGCGCTGCTGACCTGAAAAGAAGTCGGGACGACCCGTTTCCAGGCCGCCCCGACAACCGGCAATAGAAGTTCTCTATAATTTGTCTCGCCCGGGTCAGGATGGGCTGCAAAGTGAACTTCTCGAATAACAATAAATGCATATTGTTAATCAATCAATCGAGTCTCGCACTCTGCGAGACTGAAAGTGGGGTCGGGCAAGATCTGGCATGCCTTGTCCCCAAAACAGGGCGTCGGGCAAAGTATTGGCTTCCGCTGACGTATGCGCCGCATCAGAATCTCTTTTAGCGGCGCGCTGAACATCATCCTGCCAGCGATACGAGAGAACGATCACGCGGTCGTGACGGTGGTCAGTAGCGGGCCTGAATCAAAAAGGGCGGCTCGTGAGAGCCGCCCTTCCGATTTTGGTCCGACCGAGTCGGGCCTGGATTAGAAGTCCATGCCGCCCATGTCGGGCATTCCACCGCCGCCGCCGCCGCCATGGCTGTGGCCGGCGTCTTTCTTCGGCGCGTCAGCGATCGCAGCTTCCGTCGTGATCAGCAGGCCGGCCACCGAAGCAGCGTTCTGCAGAGCGACGCGGACAACTTTGGCCGGGTCGATGATGCCCATCTCCACCAGGTCGCCGTACTCTTCGGTCTGGGCATTGAAGCCGAACGACTTCGAGCCTTTTTCCGTGCGGATACGGCCGACGACGATCGAGCCTTCGACGCCTGCGTTTTCCGCGATCTGGCGGATCGGGGCTTCGAGCGCCTTGCGGACGATATCGATGCCCGCTTGCTGGTCTTCATTCTCACCAACCGACTTGATGGCGAAAGCAGCGCGGAGGAGGGCGGTTCCGCCGCCGGCGACGATGCCTTCTTCCACAGCCGCGCGGGTTGCGTTGAGGGCGTCGTCAACGCGGTCCTTGCGCTCTTTCACTTCCACTTCCGTGGCGCCGCCGACCTTGATGACGGCAACGCCGCCCGCGAGCTTGGCGAGACGCTCCTGCAGCTTCTCCTTGTCGTAGTCCGAGGTGGTCTCTTCGATCTGCTTGCGGATCTGGGAGATGCGGGCCTCGATCTCCTTCTTCTTGCCGCCGCCGTCGACGATCGTGGTGTTCTCTTTCGAGATCTGCACGCGCTTGGCTTTGCCGAGCATGTCGATGGTGACGTTCTCGAGCTTGATGCCGAGGTCTTCGGAGATCACCGT
>CAIMMO010000068.1 GCA_903842595.1 uncultured Alphaproteobacteria bacterium | reverse complement strand
TGATGCACCACGTTCAAACGAATCAGGTGCTCACGAAAGAATCACAAGTGATTCTATCGATTCAAGAATTTTGTGATCAGGTCGGCCCGCAGTCCTGGCTACTTATGGGTAATTGAAAGCCCCAGCGGACGGATACGCGTGGTGCTTTCCATCGCCACCCATCGAGCTTGGTTTGGTCGCAGCTGTGAGGATGACCATGCTCCCGGCCCGCCAGGGGCCCTGCATGATGTTATCCGAAATGTGGGTCGCGGAGTCCGTTCTCATTGGCGCTTCGCAACCGGGTACTCAGTCAAATTCTCAACCTCGGACAACTCCGACCCCAACACGAACGGGCGTCACAACAAAGCACGTTCCTGACATCGTGTCGGTCAGTGTCGGAGGACGTACAAGCCGCCGACCTCACGCAGCAACTCGACTGGAGTATTGCGATACTCGCTCTGGCTTGCGCGCAGCTGAGGCAGAAACTCAGCAAGATATGGCTCTGTCGTAAGGGAGTTCGGGTGCCAAGCCAGTTTAAAACCTGCATCCTCGAACATCGCGCGCAGCTCGTGGGGGCGCAGCTGGCAGCCAAGCTCGTAGTGCTTGGCAATCGATTCCCGCTCGAATTTTTCGCGCGTCATGAGGAGGTAATCCAACGGACGATCGAAGTTCTCGTGATAGCGGAAATCAACTTGATGGAAGTTGATCCCGCCGGGGGCTGTAATCTGCGCCAGAGCCTGCACTGTCGCGCGGTGATCCGCCATATGTTCGAGGACGGCATTGGAGTAGATGGCGTCGACCTGCTCTGGCATGTTCTTGGCGAGGTCCTCCGCTGCTGACGCGACAAGGTGCAGTGTGCCCTGATACCCGTTTGTAGCGACGTGATCGAACACTGAGGCGTCCCAGGGGCGGCCCTCGGCGCGAATACGCTCAGCCATCATCCGGCAAAAGATCGGGTTGTAGTCCTCCTGCCACGGCGCGATCCAGCGATCCGCCACATAGACTTTGGCGGCGCCGAGAGCGCGCAAGCCGATGCAGCCAACCAGATTGATCCCGGGACCAATTTCCATGGCTCGTTTGCCGGCGAGCGAATAGCCTTGGCCTTCGGTCCAGACCGAAAAGCCTGTCATGACCTGCATTCCGTAGTCGACATCCCGCTTTAGCGCCGCCTCTGAAGCGTCGCGCCGCATGAGGTTGACAGGGGGCATCCAACGATCTGGCATCTCTTGCTCGGCCGCCTGCATGGGATCGGACATATGCAAGCTCCTACACAATTTGGGGCGCAGTAGGCTAGAAGTTTGTCCAACCCATCGCCCCCGCCGACATCGCCTGCTTGGATCCGCCAGCTTGTCGACAGCTACGCCGGGATCTGTTCGCGAGGCAACGATCGGAGCCCGCCCGTCCGCGCGATGTCCAGCGTCCTCCGCTGGAAGCGCAGAGTCTGGTCGACCATGCGATCGATCGAGAATCGCTGTTCGATGAAATCGGGGCCGCTGCGGGCTTTGTCCTTCCATGCGGGGAGATCATGCAGAACCTCGATCAGCCGCGCCGCCAACGCTTCGTCGTCTTCGCGGTCCACCAGGAAGCCGGTGCGACCATGATCGACCGCGTCCGCTGACCCGCCGCCCTTCGAGACCACGACTGGCAGGCCCAGCTGCTGGGCTTCTAGCACGACGTTTGGCGTGCCTTCCCACCAGGCAGTGTGCAAGAATACGTCCATCGCCGACATCACACGCGGCAGGTCGCCCCGGCGGCCAACGCACTGGAACCTGTGATCCACACCGAGCTGAACGGCGCGGGCCTTCACGTCATCGAGCCGGGGCCCCACCCCCATGAGCACGCCATGTAAGTCCGGCTTCGCCGCAAGCGCTTTTGCGAAAGTCTCAACGAAGAGCGTTGGACGCTTTTCGTCGGACATCCGAAAGGCGCCCACCACCACCGGCGCCTTCTCAGGCAAGCCAAGCTCCTTGCGCACTTCCAACCGCTCTCGCGGCGCTGCGGCCTTGAGGTGCGAGAGGTCGACGCCGTTGAGGATTACCTCAAACATGGAGCGATCAACGCCCATCCATTCTGCATAGTTTTCAGCACCCGCATGCGAGTTATTGATGAGGTGGACGCGCGGGCAGCGCGACAGCCATATGTACCAGGGATGCATGTACGGGCTGTAGAGATATGGGAAATTCTCGGGGCTGACATTTCGAGTGGACATTATCACGGACGGCACACCAGCCAGCAACGCCGCAGGCGCGCCCCAGATATTGGGATGATCGAGCCAGAAGTGCGCGATGTCGGGCTTGATCAGCGAGATGTCGACCCAGAGATCCAGTGTCCATGCATGAAAGTTCTCGGGTAGGCGCTTGATCAGCCGAACGATTTCCGGATTTGCGCGGATCAGTTCCACGCCCTCTTCGCGGATCGGCTCGTTGTTGACCCGGATATCGATCGGGTAGTCCTCAAGCATGTGCTTGTAGTGCGATCCTTCGCCCTCGCACGGATATACGGTTAACAGGGTCTGGCGGTCGTGGCCGCGACGCGCCAACTCGGTCATCAGATTGACGAGTTGTCGCTCCGCACCACCGGCGCTCAGCGTCCCGATGCAATGCATCGTCTTGGGCCAGTGTGCCTTGGGAAGTGGAGATGCTGGCCTGCTGGTCAGTGCGGCCGCGAGATCCGGATCAATAGTCTCGCCACCTACCGGAAGGAACCGGTTACCGACAAGCTGGCGGACCAGCCGACGCCAGTGCGTCGCCCCTATCTCCCCCCGTGAGCTCGGATAGAGCTGCTGGGCGACATCCCAATACCGCATCGCTTTCTAACCCCCGGTCGGAAGCACCAAACTATGCCCGACGCAATTCCCAGTTACGGCCGTGAGGCACCCGGGCGCGGCCCGGACCATCCCCGCCGACCACACCCATATCAAACCTACACTGGCTTAGCCCCGTCTCCATCGATCCACATCACAAACCAAAGTTCAAGCATCAACATCGCCCAAATACGCGTGTGATGTAATCTTCGGCCAGACGTATGCTCTTCCAGCAACTTCCGAGTATATTGAGGCTGGAAGAGTCCCCTATTCTTGGCTTCCGTAGAGGTAAGCACTTCGCGGGCATACGTGGCAAAACCGTCACGTAGCCACTCCTCGATCGGAACTCCAAACCCCATCTTTGGCCGGTCTATGATTTCCGGCGGCAGAAGAGGAGCCACTGCATCCTTCAACAGGCCCTTGAGTCGACCTTTGGGGGCCTTGATAGCCGCTGGCAAGGCTGCTGCCCATTCCATCAATTCGACGTCCAGCAACGGCGCCCGCGCCTCGAGGCCAAAGGCCATGCTGGCGACGTCAACCTTCACAAGGATGTCGTCCGGCAGGTAGGAATGCTGATCGGCATAGGCTGCGCCCTCCACCAAGGTCGGACCGGCCTCCAGCCACGGCGCCAGCAGACTCATGCTGTCATCGGCGAGATTGGGGCGCATCAAGTCGCCATAGGCGCTCTCCTTGTCGGCCCCAAGGAAGTACATGATCGTCGGCTCGTATCGCCTGCCGCGCGTGGACGACCACTGGCGAAGCAGGCGCTTGGCTGTGCGGAAATACTTCACCTCCGAAAGCGGTGATGGAATCGCGGCCGCTCCAAGGCCTAGCAGCCCCCTGACCGACGCCGGCAGATGATCAGCCCAGGCAAGGCGGCGACAAGCTTCATAGCGGTCATAGCCCAGAAAGAACTCGTCGCCTCCATCACCGCTTAGCGCCACCGTCACATGGCCCCGCGCAAGGCGCGACAGATAGTAGGTCGGGATGGCTGAAGGGTCAGCGAAGGGTTGACCATAGTGCCACACGATGTTCGGCAGGATGGCCGTTGCGTCCTCGTCAATCACCTCCTCGTGGTGATCGGTTGCGTAGCGGTTGGCGACCATGCGCGCATACTTGCGCTCGTCGAAGGCGGCGTTGGCAAAACCGATCGAGAATGTCTTGATCCGTCCGCCCGCTTCCTGCGCCATCAGGGCTGTCACCAACGAGGAATCGACGCCACCCGACAGGAACGCCCCGACCGGGACGTCCGCCACAAGCCGCCGCTTCACGGCGCGCTCCAGCAGTTCGCGAAGCTCACCGCTAAGGTCGCCCTCGCGGCGCCTGGCAGTGCTGGGCGAGGGTATGTCCCAGTAGCGTACGGGCCGGATTTCCTCTCCCGGCCGGCACACCGCGAGGTGACCCGGCGAGAGGCTGTGCACGCCTTTGAACGCCGTGAAGGGTGACGGAACGTACTGCATCGACAGGTAGTGATGGATGGCGCGGAGGTCCGGCGCCCGCTCCAGACCCGGCCACTGCAGCACAGCCTTGATCTCCGAGCCGAACACGAGATCGCCGCCAACTTCTGCGTAGTAGAGCGGCTTCTTCCCGATGCGGTCGCGCGCCAGCAGCAATTCCCGCCGTTCCTCATCCCAGAGTGCAAAGGCAAACATGCCGTTCAGCCTGTTGACGGCGCCCACGCCCCACATCATCAGGGCCACGAGCAGCACTTCGGTATCCGATCGCGTTGTGAATGTGCGCCCGCTTGCTTCAAGTTCAGCGCGGAGGTCGAGATAATTGTAGATCTCGCCATTGAGGACCAGGGTCCATCGGCCCCGCGTCATCGGCTGGTGCCCGCCGGAGCTGGTGTCGATCACCGACAGGCGGCGATGTCCGAGGCCGACGCCATCGCCCGTCCAGACGCCTTCATCGTCGGGCCCGCGGTGCGCGACCTGCCCGGCCATGGCGCGCAGGAGCCCGGCGTCGCCATCGCGTGAAGGTCCGTTCGCCCTGAGAAAGCCGACCAGTCCGCACATCATCTGTCCTTCCGGCGGAACCCTGCGGCCCTTACCCGTAGACGCCCAATCGGGAGCCAGACAAGGCTCATACCCGGGACATCGCAGGGTGCGCCAGCCCGCCAGGGCTGATCGCCAAGTCCCACCCCGCATCGGTTGCGCGGCGCCCGTTATCTGCTAGCAATGCCGGCGAAGCGGGGGCAGAGCCCGCATGTTGTATTTGAGTTGGTGGGTCATGGCTGAACTGCGTTACGGCTTCGGGAAAAACTGGGGAGAGTTCGTCCAGAAGAAGCTGAGCGACACGATCATCAACGATTCCGTGCAGCACATGCGCAAGTTCGGCCGGATGGATGACCTCACCGGCAAGACCTTCCTCGACATCGGGTGCGGCTCGGGCATCCACTCCCTCGCGGCCATCCGCCTTGGGGCTGAGCATGTCGTGTCTTTCGACTATGACGAGAATTCGGTGGCCACGAGCCGCAAGGTCCGCGAGTGGGCCGGCATTCCCGAAAGCCGCTGGGAGATTTTCCAGGGCTCGGCGCTCGACCCCAAAATGCTCGAGTCGATCGGCAAGTTCGACTACGTCTATTCGTGGGGCGTGCTGCACCACACCGGCGCCATGTGGGAGGCTGTCCGCAATTCGATGATCCCGCTGAAGCCGGACGGCGAATACTACATTGCGCTCTATTCCTCGGACATTTATCTCGATCCCACACCGGAATTCTGGATCAAGCTCAAGCGCGCCTACAACCAGGCCGATCCCCTGACGCGCAAGCTCATGGAGCTGAAATACGTCTACTGGATCTACATCCGGCCCGAGATCGAGGAAGGCCGCACGGCGCTCGGCCGCATCGCCAGCTATGGCAAGCGCGGCATGACCTGCTGGACCGACGCCAAGGACTGGATGGGCGGCTATCCCATGGAATTCGCCGGCTACCAGGAGACGCGCGCCTTCTGCGAGAAGGAGGGCGGGCTCGACCTCGTCAACATCCTCACTGGCGAGGGCTGCACTGAGTACCTGTTCGCGAAACTCTCCGACTCACCCAAATGGCGGGGCATCGAGGCGACGCGTACTCGCGTTCCGATGCAGGCTCCGTACAATCATGTTGGCGGCGCAGGCTACAACTTCAGCATCCCGCATCTATCAGCCACGGCCGACTCCAACGCCGATCACATGCGCTCTCAGGTAATGATCTACGAGAACGACCGTCCGCTCGCCATCGCGCACTGCACGCACGCCGACGTCCGCAACCATGGCGGTGGCCGCTTCAGCCATTGGGGCAACGATCTTCTGTTTTCCGCCAGCGACAATTCGGATCCCAACACGAACGGCCGCTCCTACTCCTTTTGCGAGACCTACTGAGCCAAGGCGCCCGATCGGCGGAGATGTCAGCAAACAACATCCGGTGGCGGATTTCGGAGGCGGTGCGGCGAACGCTGTTCCGCGTTGGCGAGAATCATCCACTTCGGCGCCTCTACAGGATCGTCCGTGGCGTGCCCGGCGTGACGCAGATGTGGCGCGCGATCGACAGGCGGCGTCCGACCGCAAGGGCCTTCGCAAAGTACGTTTCCGGCGGCGGCTCGTTTGGCCCGGACGCGCCGCACGATCCTGCCTGCCTACCCCCGGTCGTCCCGTTCGAGCACCCGGATTTTTTCTCCAACCTGATCGCACGCATCACCGCCTGCGAGCCGCGCCCCGAAACCGCGACAGACACCATTGTTCTGATCAACAACGGCTTGTCCGCCGGCGGCGCCGAGCGGCAGATCGTCAACACTATGCTGGGCCTCAGGGCCCGCAGCATACCCGCCGTCTTCATTGGAGAGTATCTCGACACAGCGCCTGGCCATGACTTTCATCTCGCCTCGCTGGCGGCGGCAGGCGCCGACGCGCGTGCGCTCGAGCGCGTGACGCTTCCCGGGAACCGCGTGTTCGCTGCCGTGAGCAAGCCGGTGGCGGCGCAGCTCTTCCGCATCGAACCATCACTGCTGCTCGAGATTCTCGACATGGTCGTTGCCTTGCGCGTCATCAACCCGCGCGTGGTTCATCTGTGGCAGGATGAGACGTCGGTCAAGCACGCTCTCTCTGCCCTGATCGCGGGCGTTCCGCGCGTCGTCTTGTCCGGGCGCAATCTCAACCCGACGCACTTCGCCTATCACCGGCACTTCATGCGCGAGGCATATCTCGCCCTGCTTGCGCAGCGCAATGTTGTGCTCAGCAACAACAGCTACGCCGGCGCGGCCAGCTATGCTGAATGGCTAGGAATCGATCCAACGAAGATAACTGTCGTTCACAACGGCTTTGACCTTGGCGTTTGGCCACCGGGCAGCGATACGCGGCGCCACGAAGCCCGCAAGGCACTCGGTATACCCGCCGATGGCATCCTCGTTGCCGGCGCCTTCCGACTGTCACCTGAAAAGCGGCCCCTGCTCTGGATCGAAACCGCGGCCGCAGCGCTCACAGTGGAGCCACGGCTACATTTCGCAATCGCCGGCGAAGGCCACATGCGCCAGGTGATGGAGACCCGGATCCGTGAACTTGGGATTGACCGGCGCATCAGGCTTGTTGGCCGAATGTCTGACGTACATGCTCTCTTCATGGCGTGCGACGTCTTCATGCTGACATCGGAGCAAGAAGGCATCCCAAACGTACTGCTCGAGGCGCAATGGTACGGCCGTCCCGTGCTGGCGACGCCCGCTGGCGGGGTCGCCGAAGCGATCGAAGATGGGATCACCGGTCGGATATCGCATGAGCCGGAACCTGCAGTGCTAGCTCGCGCGCTCGTCGACCTGACTCGGGACGAAACGCTGAAACGCAGCGCCCAGGCAGCAGGTCCGGCCTTCATCATCCGCACATTCTCAGTCGACCGGATGGTTGACGCAACCCTAGGTCTTTACATGGCCTGAGGCCGTCAGCTCCGCGCGAAGAGCTCCAGCGTGCTGACGCCTCTCTCTGCCGCGAGTTGACCCAATGGATGCAGCGCGGCGCACGGCGAGCGGCCTTCATGAATTCCGAACTTCAGGAAGTGGAGGAGCGCCGATGCGCGCGCTGTCTGCACATCCGGGTACATCCGATAATAGAAACCCGGATCGAACGTCGCAAGCGGCGACCGCCCCTCATTCTCGCCGAATGACAGATAGTGACGCAGCGCCCGCTCGGCCGGCACATCGCCATAGCGTTGCGCGTAGCCGTGCGCGTCGAAGACCGGACATGTAAGACCGAGCGGCTTTAGCCGATTGTCCAGCTCGGCCTTGAGCTTCAGAAGCTCCTGCCCGCGCATCCGTGCTCCAGCCCGCCGCCGCAGCACGCGCACCGGCTTGCCCGCAAACCGCACGGGCGCCATCGCGCGCCAGGAGGTTGAAGAACGAATGGCCCTGACCTGCGTTTCGAGCGCCGAGGCATGCGACCTCAGGTTGAGCGACACTTCCTCGGTGGTCAGGAAACGCGACTCGCTGGCCATCAGTAGTCGCGCGATCCTAGCGGAAAGCGCGCGCGAGCGCTGCCGCAGGAGGATGAGATGATCCTGTGTATCGTCGTCCTGCGCGGCCGGATCAGCATCACCCGGGGTGCCAAGCAGTTGAGCCTCGGTCTCGCTGCACATCCGCAGCTGATCGATGATGGCGGCGTCGATCTCGTCCAGCGCCTGATAGACATCGATCAGGCGCTGCGTGAATTCGGCATTCTGCGCGCTAAGCGCCGAAAGCCGGGCCGCCACATCCTGCCCCTCGGAGGAACGCGTTTCGAGAACGCCGCGTAGCTCGGCGAGTTGCGATTCGAGGAAGGCTTGGGATTCAACCAACTCGCGCTCTGTCTGCGCGCTAGCCTCCAGCGATTCTGCATGCTGGCGGCGGAAGGCTGCCTCGAACTCGGCCAGACGCAGGGCGGCATCGGTTTCGATCGCCGCCAGTTGCTGGCGCGCCGCAGCATCGGCCGCGGCGAACCGCTGCTCAGCTTCGCTGCGTTCCTGGGCAAGTTGCCATTGGAACGTCGCATTGGCGACAGCGAGCTCACTCTCGAGCCGCTGCTCGGCTTCCGTAAGCCTGGCCTCAAGCGCGGCAAGCATGGAAATGCCGTCGGTCCTTGACGCTTCGACCTGCTGTTCCAGCTGATGCACGCGGTCCGCGCCTGCCAAAACCGACCGGCCAAGGCGGGACAGTACATTTCGCCAGCGGGCCTTCAGTCGTTCGATCTCGGCGATGGTATTGGCGGCATCGAGATCTTCTCCGGTTTCAGGCCGGGCCGGGGGCAAGTCCGGCTGCGCAGCGTGCATGCCCAACACGTCGCGCTCGAAGTCTGACAGCGATGCTTCGCCGGCGCTAACCAGCACATCGAAAGAATCCATCGCGTGATAGACGTCTACCAGGCGCACCAGGTAGTCGTCTGACTCCGCGCGAATCTCATTCAGGCGTTCGGCCAAACGCATAAGCTCTTCGCGCGTCCCGGCGTCCTCGGACTGTGTGGTGTTCATCATCGTATCGAGACGAGCGCTAAGTTCGCTGACGATCGCACGACCTTCTTGTGCGCGCGCTTCAGTCTCGGCCCGCAGCGCCCGTTCCTCAGCCAGTTCGACCCTGAGACCCTCGACAATCGCATCAAGGCGCGCCTGCGACTCCTGTCCGGCTGCATCGCTCGCGGCGCGTAGCGCCCGTTCCTCAGCCAGTTCGACCCTGAGACCCTCGACAATCGCATCAAGGCGCGCCTGCGACTCCTGTCCGGCTGCATCGCTCGCGGCGCGTAGCGCCCGTTCCTCAGTCAGTTCGACCCTGAGACCCTCGATAATCGCGTCTTGTTGCGCCCTTGCTTCCAGCGCGGCTGCATCGACCGCCGCGCGGATGACAGCTCCACGGCGCTCTGCGTCTGCGAGTTGCTGAAGATTGTTCCAAAGGCTGCGCTCACGCTCGTCGCGCGCTTCGAGCTCGAACCTCGTGAGTTCCAGGTGGGACCGCAGCTGGTCCTGGAGCGAAGCCTCGCGCACAATCGCAGCCCGCCGCTCCTCCCCGACCCGCGCCAGCTCGATTTCCAGCGCCGCTTTTACCTCAATCGCGCGCGACAGGTCCGCATCGCGCTCGCGGTGGCCAGCGGTTAGATCGTCGATCATCTTGCGGAGGCGCGCTTCTTTCTCCGCTCGCAATTCCGATTCGAGCAGCGCGAGTTCGAGTGACGCCTCATTCTGCGCGCGCAGCGCCGATTCACGCGCCAGCACGCCGCGATACTGCTCGAGCAGTTTGGCAACCTCGACCTGGTGAAGTGCAGCAGCCTCCTCGCGCCAGCCCTTCTCGCGTTGACCCGCTTCCAGCGCGGTCTGGAGCTGAGTCGAGAGCTCCGCCAGCGCCGCTTCGCGAGCGCGACTTTCTGCAGCAAGTGAATCCAGGAGTGAGCGGGATTGCCCGCCATCCTGCGCCGTATCGTTCAGCTTGCGAGTCAGCTCGGCGATCGCCACATCGCGGGCCGCCACTTCGGCAGCCAACGCCTGTACGCGCTCCGACGCGCTCCTGTATTCTTTCGTCAGCCGGTCGATCTGGTTGGTGAGTAGCTCGTTGTTTTCCTCGCGCCAACCCTTCTCACGCTGAGCCGCCTCAAGTGCAGTGTGAATTTGTTCGTGTAACTGTTGACTCTGTTCCTGGAGAAGATCGCTTTTTGTTTGGCTCTCGCCGAAGAAACGACGATAGCCGGAGGCAAGATGCACCCGCTGTAGCTCTGTTTGCTCTCGCTCGGCCGCAAGGGCTGATGTCAATTCGCTTAGTTTGCGACGTTTTGCGTCCACGAATCCACCGCGCGATGCAACGATGATCGACGACGTAAGCCGCGAGTTCCGGCCCAACTCGCGCATTTCCGGCAAGAGACTGTAGCGAGCCGGCTCCAAATCAAGCAGCGGCGGTGCGTAAGCTGCAAATCCGTAGGCGCGAGCCAGGTCCACCAGCCAGCCGGCGGGCCGACTTTCCGGTCCGGCGACTCCTGCTTCGCCAGGTGGCGTCACCGCGAACATCAGCGCCCCTTTCCGGTGGGCAACGGCGGCGAGTAAGTTCTGAACCAACTCCGTTGGAGCGAAGTCAAGCAGGTCGGCGCTGAACAGCACGGGGGCTTCGAGCTTGTCGAACTGGGTAAGAATACGATCCAGCTCCGCGTTGAGGTTGTGGCGGCCGCGCATGCTCAGAACGCGCACGCTGACATGTCGCCCACTCGGCGCGACTTCCTTCAGGAGGGGATCGCCAACTGAAACCTCCAGAACATCGCGCTGCCCGAACGAGGTGGAGATGAGCGCACCAAAGGTCTCCCGGAGTGCATCCGAATAGCCTTCAGCAGTCATTGGCGCGGCAAATTGGGAACGATCAATTGCCTTCGAGCCTGATCGCGCCACAATCCCGACCGAGCGCCACAGATCAGAAAAGGGTGGATGTACGAAGCGGTAAGACGGATCGCGGCGAATGAACTCCATTACGCCAGCTCGAACGTTGGCGCCCCAGAAGCCGACACAGTCATGCAGTACCATGACGCCCGACGCAGCAAGATGTTTTGCGCCGAGCTGCAGGTCAGCAGCAACAGCTTCCGAAGTATGCAGGCCGTCGATGAAGACGAAGTCGAATGGGCCTTCATCCTTGCAGAGTTTGGGTCCCGCCAGCTTGACCTTGGAGCCCGAGGAGGTCAGCGTCGAGGAGAAGGTCTCACGAACGGCGAAGCCGCCTTTCACGAAAGTGATGCGATCCGCAACCCCGAGCTTCTCGGCTGCCGCCCGCGCAATCGCATGAGTCGTCGCCATAGAATCGACATTGGCGACGGACGACCCTGTCGCACCCATCTCTATCTCAAGCGGAAGATCCGGATCGACCGTGAAGATGTGCGCACGCGGACACGCAAGCGCGAGAAGCATGGTGGACACGCCCACATAGGTGCCCACCTCAAGAATCTTCTCGGGCTTCGCCTTCTGCGCAACGGTCAACAGGTCGGGCGCATCATGCGGCCCAATCGCCCAAGTATTCACTATGGCTGCCGGGTATCCGAGTGCCTCATATGCAGCGAGCACAGTCTGGTAGATTGTTACGAACCGGGAAGCGTCCTCGCTCGGTGTAGAAAATTGCGCAACCACGCTCGAACCCTGACTCTTCTAACCAACGCGCCCCAACAGACCTCACCCGTGAACCAGCCAGCCCTCGCGAGACGTCAAATTGGCCGGTTAAGTATTATTGACCAGCACAAACATCTAGCGCAAGAACCTCGCTTCCAAGTAAAGATTTGTCGCAGCATCGCATACGCGCCCAATTGAGCAGCCACGGTTTTACGACAATGGACGATAGTATTAAGCAGGAGATGGTGAAGCGGTTGCGTGTCAGTCGGGATGCTGAGTCTCCGGATGTTCTTGAATTCTGGCGTCAGCACGGAACAGACTGGGCCCGGGAAGAGGGTTCCTTTGCAGAAATCAAGCGCATGGTCGATATTTGCAGAGCAGCAGCGGCTCAACCAGCCCAGGACGCGGCTCCTTACGCGGTTGGCGAACTCAAAGCGATCTGGCGGGCGGGCTGGCCGGGTTCGACCGAGCCTTATGGTTGGGACGAGATGAACGACATGCTACCCCCTTTGGCTTATCTGGCATTTCTGCAGGGAGTTGAGGCGGCGTGGAACGAGGTCAGCGATCGGCTCTAGACGTCAGCCGAGCGTGACTGTGACGTCCCATCCGGTAGCACGGTCTCGCACACAGGCACTGGCGGCCCTCGCCTGCAGCGTTGATGTCGGCGGGCTGACTCGCAAGATCATCGCGAGCGTTACTGGCGCAAACCCCTTGTTGCCAGCCAGTCTCCAACCGCGGCCGAGGCTTGGCGCCGCCCCTCCCCCTTCGCGGAACGCGGCGACGCCGCGCATTCTGATGATCGGCACGACGCTCCGACTCGATGGCGCGCCGCTTAGCCAGTTCGAACTCGCGCGCGGCCTCGCCGCTTCAGGCTTTGACGTCTCCGTCTTCGTGAAGGAGGACGGTCCGCTCCGCGACCGCTACCGCGCCAGCGGCATTCTCGTCGACCTGATGCCGGAACTCACCTGCTCGGCTTCGGTGCCTGTATGGTACGAAGCAGATGTGTCCCGGCTCGCACGTCGCCTGCGCGCCAACGCGCCGGATATGATCATTGCAAGCACGGTCGATGCGTTCGAGGCCATCGACGCCGCCCGCATCGCCGGTATCCCCAGCCTTTGGAATATCCGGGAGGACGAAGTCTGGCGCGCGCGGCTCGCCGACAGGCACACAGCCATTGCAGCGCGAGCGCTTGCGGCGTTCTCCTACCCGGCAGTGGTGATCTTCGTCGCCGCCGCCTCGATGAAATCCTGGCAGGACTTTGTGCCGGCAGACCGTCGCCATCTCATCTTCAACGCCAGCACCCTCCGCGCCGACATGTATGATACGGCATCAAGGCAGGCTGTGCGCACTCGGCTCGGCATCGCGCCTAGCGAGCAGATGGCCGTCAGCGTCGGCACGCTGTGCGAGCGCAAGAGTCAGGTCGATTTCGCTCGCGCCGTCGCCTCAGCATCCGCCCGGATCCGCCCGGTCTTCGTCGGCAAGGCCGAACCCGGCTATCGCGAGAAGACCGAGGCCGCACTTGGCGACGCCCACCCCCGCGCCATCTTCACCGGCGCCTTACCCGACGCGGGCGAGATGATCGCCGCCGCAGACATGCTAGTGTGCTCATCCCGCTCTGAAGCCTTCCCGCGAACCCTGCTCGAAGCCGCAGCCCTTGGCACGCCGATCATCGCGACATCGCTCGACGGCACGAAAGAGCGCCTCCGCGATGGCGAGTCGGCGCTTCTTTATCCGCCTGGCGATCCGGCCTCGCTCTCCCGCTTGCTGGAGCAGCTGGCAACAAATGGCGCACTGGGAAGGAAGCTCGCGGAGACCGCGAATGTACGCGTCACGCAAACATGGACACATGAGAACATGATCGCCGCCTATGCGAGCGAGGTACGCAAGGCGCTGGCCTGAACGCCCGCTACTTGCGTCCGATGCTGTGGTAGGCAAAGCCGCGCTTCACCATGTCCGCAGGGTGATAAACGTTGCGCAGGTCGACCACGGTCGGCGTCTTCATCATCTTCTTCACCCGATCGAAGTCGAGCGCGCGGAACTGGTCCCACTCGGTGATCAGCACCATGGCGTCTGCGCCATCGACGGCCTGGTAGGGGCCGTCGCAGAAGTCCACCTCGGTCAGGGTCTTGCCGGCCTCGTGCATGCTTTCGGGGTCATATGCCTTGATGCGTGCGCCGGCCGCCTGCAGGGCGGGAATGATGTCGAGCGAAGGGGCGTCGCGCATGTCGTCCGTGTTGGGCTTGAAGGCGAGACCGAGCACGCCGATCGTCTTGCCCTTCACGCTGCCGCCCATCGCCTTGATGACGCGATCCGCCATCGCCTTCTTGCGGGCGTCGTTCACCTCGACGACCGTATCCACGATGCGCACGGGCGAGCCCGCATCGTTCGCGGTCTTGGTGAGAGCGAGCGTGTCCTTCGGGAAGCAGGAGCCGCCATAGCCGGGGCCGGCGTGGAGGAACTTCTTGCCGATACGGTTGTCGAGGCCGATGCCTTTGGAAACATCCTGCACGTTGGCGCCGACTTTCTCGCAGAGGTCCGCCATCTCGTTGATGAAGGTGATCTTCACGGCGAGGAAGGCGTTGGCGGCGTACTTGATCAGCTCTGACGTGCGGCGCTCGGTGAACAGCATCGGCGTCTCGTTGAGGAAGAGTGGGCGATAGAGCTCGCGCATCTTCTCGCGGGCTTCTTCGCTGTCGGTGCCGACGACCACGCGGTCCGGGCGCTTGAAGTCGCCGATGGCGGCGCCTTCGCGCAGGAATTCGGGGTTCGAGACGACGGCGAACTTTGCGTCCGGGTTGGTCTTGCGGATGATCTCTTCGACTTCATCGCCGGTGCCCACCGGAACGGTCGACTTGGTGACGACGACGGTGAAGCCGTCCATGTGCTCCGCGATCTCCTTCGCGGCGGCATAGACATAGGAGAGGTCGGCATGGCCATCGCCGCGGCGCGAGGGCGTGCCGACAGCGATGAAGATGGCGTCGGCGTTCTTGATGGCGTCGGAGGCTTCCAGCGTGAAGAACAGGCGTCCTTCCTTGACGTTGTTCTCGACGAGTTCGGCGAGGCCCGGCTCGAAGATCGGCATCACGCCATCCTTCAGCCGGTCGATCTTGCCAGCGTCCTTGTCCACGCAGGTGACGGTATGGCCGAAATCGGCAAAGCAGGCTCCGGACACCAGGCCAACATAGCCTGCTCCGATCATCGTCACGCGCATGACGCACTCCAGAATTGCGGGGCGCTTCCGCCCAAGTCAGGCTTAGTCGCTTGCAGGTAGGCAAAGTCAAGATGCCCTTACCCTGTCCAACATCCCATCAAGCATTGTATCAACAGATGTGGATCGGTTTCTCTGAACAGCTTCCGGGGTTTGGATAAGTGGATTTCCGCCTTGGTTATGCCGCGGCCGGGGTTGGTTGCAGCTGGTTGAAGTACGCTTCGTCGGGTGTTTGCTGGCCAAGGCCACTATGTGGGCGTCCCGCATTGCAGAAGACTAGAGCGTTTTGCGATCGTCATGAAGCATAACCTGCATGTCGGATGTAGTTGGCGCATTCGTCTGGCGTGAACACGTCGATCAGGTCGCCGATGGTTTTCCAGAGCGCGTCTCTGGTGCGGCGCTCGGCCTTGCGGAGTA
>CAIMMO010000067.1 GCA_903842595.1 uncultured Alphaproteobacteria bacterium | reverse complement strand
TGGATTCAGTCGCCGCGCCAGGCCTCGCGGACGCTACATCCTGAGCCCGATTTCCCTGAGCCGGATCTCGAGGAAGTCCTGTGCCTTCAGCGGCTCGGGATACTTGTTCGGCCGCTCTGCCGAGATCGCGCCGGGCAGGGTGGTGATCTCGTAGTCAGGATTGAAGTGCAGGAAGAACGGCGTGGAGTAGCGCGGGAAACGTGACCGCTCCGGCTTGGGGTTTACCACGCGGTGCGTCGTGGATGGCAGCACGTCATTGGTGAGCCGCTGCAGCATGTCGCCGATATTGACCACCAGCGATCCTGGCGGCGGATTGACCGGCAGCCACTGTCCATCGCGGTGAAGCACTTCCAGACCGCCTTCCTCGGCGCCGAGCAGCAGGGTGATCACGTTGATGTCTTCGTGAGCGCCGGCGCGGACTGATCCTTCCGGCGGCGGCTCGATCTGCGGCGGATAGTGCAGCAGGCGCAGGATCGAATTCCCCTCCTGTACCTTGTCGTTGAAGAAGTCCGGGGGCAGCTTCAGGTGCATCGCGATCGCTTCGAGGATGTCGAGTCCGAACTGATCCAGCGCGCTGAACATCGCGTTGGTGGCTTCCTTCCAGCCCGGCACTTCCTTTACATAGAGGTTGGCCCCCATCAGGTCGGCATACTTGTGGTCCCGCGGCAGCTCGCGCGCGACATGCCAGAATTCCTTCAGGTCCTTCGCCTTGGCGCCCTTGGCCACTTCAGTTGCGAACGGCGTGTAGGCACGCTGGCCGCCGCCACCCGGAATGAAATAGCTGCGCTTTGTTTCATCCGGCAGCGCAAAGAACTTCTTCCCGGCGCCGACACCCGTGTCGATCATGCTCTGGTCGATCGGGTGATCGCTGAGCACCGCGAACCCCGTTTCGCGAAAACTCTGTCCCAGCCGCTCTGCGAAGGCCTTCGGGTCCTGCTTCCAGAGTTTGCAGGAGATGGGCTCGAAGCGGCTCACGGTCGTTGTCATGGCTGGCTCTGGGATATCCTGAAAACGTATGGGGTGGCGTTACGCTGGCGTGCGCGGAACCAGCCCGCTACCTCGCCAGTATACAAGAAGACGGCGACAGATGCCCATGGCCTCCTCAACCGCGATTTTCAAGCTTTTGTCTGAAGTTTCCGCCGGTTCGACTTGTCGTGCAGTGCCCAAGGACCAGACCTGATGGGCCAGAGCGAGGTGCTGAGGATGCGGCGCGATCTGTCCGGCATGACCGAAGCGCCACGGTGGCCGGATGGCGTTGTGCCGGCCACGCTTGGTCCAAGGCCTGACAAGAAGTGGGTTCAAGCTGCCCATGGCGTGCTCGCAGCAGGATTCTCGGAGGGTGGGGGCGGCGCGCCGATCTTCCGCCAGTGGTGGCAAGCCCTTCGCAGGGGCGAGGAGTTCGATCCAGCGCTCGTTTTCATCGCGGTGGAAGGCGCGGACGTCATTGGCATGGCGCATTGCTGGACGTCCGCATTTCTGAAGGATCTTGCCGTCCATCCGCGCGCCCGCGTGCTGGCAGCCTTCAACGCGTTCGCTGCACGCGGCGCGTCGATCTCAAGGTAGGCGAGGAAAACGCCGCCGCCATAGCACTCTACCACTCGCTCCGTATGCAGACGGTCTCGTGCGATCGCGGCTAGAGTCGTGAATCGGCGCTAATACTTGTGTAGGAGAGATTCAGACTCGTGAATCAATGTAAACACAAATAGTTCGAAGAAGACTGTCGAAAATCTGCAGTATTAACTACGCCGCAAAGCTTCTCCGCTTCAATCACCTTCAAGGCCGCAGATGCGGCGGTGGGTAAGAAGCGGCGGCGTCCAGAGAGGCGAGGCCAGCTTCCCGAAAGTCAAAGGGATGCCAGAATGGCGTACGCAGATATCCGGATCGAAGCCCCTGAAACCTTTCTCACGAAGGAAGCCTCAGGCGAGGATTTCTACCGTGTCGCACTGGCCTACTCCGAGGGGCTCGACGTCGCTGTCGATCTCGTCGCAGCGCACAAGTTCTTCAACCTCGCCGCCACGCACGGGCATCGCGAAGCGAAGCTCTGCCGCCATGAAATGTCCGAGATGATGTCCCAGGTCGAAATCCAGAAGGCGCAGCGTGCGGCGCGCGAATGGATGAAGAAGGCCAACTAGGTCTTCAGCTCCCCGCCGGCGAACACGATCGTCCTCTCCACCAGGATGTCCGTCGAGCTGACGAGCTCGCCTTCGATGTCATCCGCCGTTAGCACGATGGGTATTTCCGTGCACCCGGCGATGATCACCTCCGCGCCCTGCGCCTCGAGCTTCCGCGCCAGCGTCACCATGGAGCGCTTCACCGTCTCGCTGCTGTCGCCCGACTTGATGCGGTAGATCAGCTCCATGAACGTCCTCTGCGAGTCCGCATTGAGAAGGACGGTCTTGAGGCCTGCGACTTTAAGCGCATCCTGATAGAGGCTCGCAGAGAGGCACGCATCGACCGCCAGCACGCCCACCGCCTCGGGGCGCAGCTCCGCGACGGCATCAACGGTTTCCCTGATAATGCTGAGAAACGGAACCGTGATCGCCGCGCGTATCTCGCCCTCCCAGGCGTGGGTCGTATTGCATGCCATCACGATGACGTCCGCCCCGGCGGCCTGCAGCCCCTTCGCGCACAGCGCCAGGGCAGGGCCAGGCGATGGCCCTTCGCCGCGTGCATACGCATTCCGGTCGGGAAAATGCGGGTTGTTGTCGATGATCAGCCGCAGGTGGTCCTGCTCGCGTACCGCCCGCGTCCGTCGCAATACCCGCTCGAAGAAGTCCAGCGTCGCCAGCGGCCCCAGTCCGCCGATGACTCCAACAGTTTTCGTGTCGGCCATGGCTTTACCCGCGCCGGAACATGAACATCGGTGCGATGGCAAGCCCGGCGAGCGCCACTGCCAAACCGATCATCACATACTGGCCCGGCGGGCGCGGAATGCTCAGCATGTCCGCAATCACGTGCCGGCCAAGGCCAACGACGACTGCCGTCAGGCCCACAAGCAGCATCCACACAAGCCGAAACGATCTCATCAGCCGGCCAGCACGCTCTGATACGCAAACAGCGAAGGCGCGCCGCCCGTGTGGACGAAGAGAACGCGGCCATCCTTCGCGAAATGCCCACGACGCACGAGGCTGATAAGGCCTGCCGCCGCTTTTCCTGTATAGACTGGATCGAGCAGAATGCCTTCAAGCTGCGCAAACATTCGCACCGCCTCCACCATCTCGTCTGTCGGCAATGAATAGCCCGGTCCGACCCATTCATCGAGCGCGACCACGCTCTCGCGCGACGGCGCAGGCAAGCTGGCGAATGCCGCCGCCTCCATCGCCAGCTTGTGCACATTGCCTTCCTGTTCGGCGCGTGGCCGTCGCACGTTCACACCTGTCAGCGGCACGCCGGCGTTGGCCGCAGTGAAGCCGACCAGCAATCCGGCATGTGTCCCCGCACTGCCCGACGCCACCACGAAGTCGCTGAAGGACAGGCCAGCATCAAGCGATTGCGCCAGAATCTCCCGCGCGCACACGACATAGCCCATCGCTCCCAGCGCATTCGATCCGCCGCCGGGGATCACATACCCCTTGCGGCCAAGCGCCTTCAGCTTGTCAGCTTCGCCCTGCATCGCTGCACTCAGATCGCTGCCGCCTTCGACAACGGTCTGGGTCTCGGCGCCGAGCAGGTCGAACAGGAAATTGTTGCCACTCGCCTCCTTGCGATAGCTGCCCGGCACGCGCTGCTCGAGCACAAGCCGGCATTTCAGCCCCTCATGCGCCGCCGCTGCGAGCGTCAGCCTGCAATGGTTGGATTGGACGGCGCCAACAGTGATCAGCGTGTCCGCACCCTGGATGAGGGCGTCCGCGATCAGAAATTCCAGCTTGCGCGTCTTGTTGCCGCCACCTGCCAGCCCCGTGAGATCGTCCCGCTTGATCCAGATCTCGGGCCCGCCGAGATGCCTGGACAGTCGCTCCAGCTTCTGGATCGGCGTGGGGTTCGGCGTATAGCGCCGGCGGGGCAGGGCTTCGAGTTTCATGGATCTTGTCTAGGACGCGTCGCTGCAAGTGGGAAGTGCAGCAGGCCTAGAACCGCGCCACGTCGTAAAACAGCGAGAAATCGATCGGCAGCGCATCGCGGACATACTGCCGCACGAACTGGTTCTCGTCCGCAATCGCGCTGCGCGTCACATACACAACATCGAAGCGCCGCAGCGGCCCAATGTCATACAGCGCCTGGCGCGCCAGCCCGCCACGTGCGTCGACCACGCGCGTCATCAACTGCCCGCCCGGCTGGCGGCGCATGACGATCACCTTGGTCGGCTCGCTCTCCAGCGTCCATCCACCAGCCATCACGATGGCCTGCAGCACGTCGATTTCGCCCGGCAGCTCGAACACCCCGGGCTCCTTCACCTCGCCGCCGACGAACACCTTCTGCGAGCCAAACTCGGTCGGCGTGATCACCATTTCCGGATCACGCAGCTCGTTGGCGTAGATCTCTTCCAGCGCCAGCTTCAATTGCCCTACCGTCTGCCCGCTTGCCATCAC
This sequence comes from uncultured Alphaproteobacteria bacterium, assembly GCA_903842595.1. GTDB lineage: Bacteria > Pseudomonadota > Alphaproteobacteria > Caulobacterales > Hyphomonadaceae > UBA7672. The sequence goes on along the minus strand of CAIMMO010000067.1, from coordinate 29,701 downwards.
GGGACCGACCAACGGCAGGGAAATCCGGCCATCTGGCGCAATTGTCAGCTCCGCCGAAAGCTCCGGCGCCGTGCGCACGTCCATCCGGAACGTGTCGCCGGGGTAGAACCGGTAGGCCGAGTCGTCCGGTCGCCAGGAAGGGAAGGAAGCTATTGGAAAATCAGGGGATTGTGCAGGCATAGGATCGCCCATGCAGCCCGCAAGCGCTGCAACCCCGGCAAGGCACGCCAGTGCGAAAGGACGCAATCCCGACATTTGGCCCGACATAACGCAGGTGTCGCCCGGAATGGATAACCGGTTCTTAAGCGGCGCGGGCGAAGGCTGATCCGTTAACAACGGGAATGTCCCCTGAGTAGTGAGCCGTGAGCGTCGAAACCTGGACCGAGCGTGCGCCCGCGGGCGCGCCGGAACGCCCTGCCGCGCCCCCGCGCGTCGGCCGCGCACGTCCGCGTCTCGGCGTCGCCGACACGCTGCTTCACCTCTGGCGCGCCAAATGGCTGATGCTGCTGGTCTTCGTACCGATCCTGCTGCTTGGCCTGGCCTTCATGCTTCTGACCCCCGCCAAGTACACGGCCAGCACGCGGCTGCTGGTGCGTCTGGGCGCGGAGTACGTGTTCGATCCGGTGGTCGGTGATGCAGCCAAGGGCGCGTTTCCACAGCAGCAGGAAGTGCTGCAGGCCGAAGGGGAGCTCGCGCGCTCGCCCGTGATCGCCGAGCGTGTGATCAAGAACGTGGGCCTGTCGCGCCTTTATCCGAAACTGGCCGAAGCGAAGCTGCGCTCGCGCAATGGCAATGGCTATGTCGTCGACGAGGAGGCGCTGGAAGCCTTCGCGAAAAATCTCGATATCTCATCCGCGCCGAAATCATCCATCCTGCACATGACGTTCGCGCACGAGGATCCCGAGCTGGCGGCTGAAACGCTCAATCGTTTTGTCGCTGAATACCTCTCCTACCGTCAGCAGGTTCTCTCCGGCCGCGGCGCCGAGGGCCTGTCCGAACAGCGCGGCCTGATCGAGGACCGCCTCGGCGCCGCCGACAAGGCGCTGCGCGACTATCTGGCGCGCAATGCCCTCAGTGACTACGACGCCGAAGCGACATCCGCCACAAAGGTGTTCAGCGACATCACCGACGAGCAGTCGAGGGTCGAAGCCTCGCTGCGCGAAGCCGAAGCCAAATCCGCCGGGCTCGCCCGCCAGCTGGCCTCGACATCCCGCGAAGTTGACCTCTATGTCGAGACGACATCCGAACAGGAACTCGTCAAGCTGCGGCTCGAGCGCGAAGACCTGCTTACCCGCTACCTTCCGGACAGCCGCGCGGTGAAAGACATCGATCGCAAGATTGCCCAGCTCCAGAGTTTCCTTGCAACGGCGCCTGCCCAGGGCCTGCGCCGTATTGGGCCCAACCCCACCTGGCAGGCGCTCGAAGCCGAGCGCGCTGCGCAGACGGCCAACATCAGCGCCCTTATGGGCCGCGCCGCCGCGCTGGCCACTCAGAAGCAGCAAGCGGCCGACCACATCACCCGTCTCGCCGGTCTCGAGCCGGAGTATCTCCGCCTCAAACGCCAACGCGACGCTCTCGAAAGCTCCGCCGGTGCCTTCGCGACGCGCGAACAGGCCGAACGCGCCCGCGCTGAACTGGCCTCACGTAATGTCGACAACATATCGGTCTACGAAGCGGCCCGCGCGCCCACGCGCGGCGACGCGGGTCGTCGCACCATCGCAATCGCCTTCGCCATTTTTGGCCTGATCTGCGCAATCGCGGTAGGCCTCCTGCGCGCCTGGTCCATCTCCAGCTTCGCCACCGGCAACGGGATTGAGCGCACGCTTGGCCTGCCCGTGCTCGCCACCGTGCGGGAGCGGTAGATGAAGGACCTCCGCACAGACCTTCGCGATCTTCACCGTTCGCTTTCACAGTCACCCGGCTCCGAAGGCGGGCGCAGCGTGATGTTCATCGCCGCACGTGCAGGCGAGGGCGTCTCCAGCGTCGCCGCGTCCTTCGCCCTTCTCGCCGCTGAACAGGCGCACCGTGCCGTCTGGCTGGTCGACCTCGATCTCAAGCGCAACCACCTCTTCAACAGCTTCGCCGTCGGTCCCTTCGCGGACGCAATGGGCGGCGTCGGCCCGCCTTACTCAGCTGTCCTGAAGACCCAGCCCTTCTTCTCGATCGAACCGGCCGATCCCGACGCCATGTCCGGTCTCGGCCTGTTCACGGCGCACCGTGTCGGCGACACGCGCCTCATGGTCACGCAATTTGACGCAGCGCGCCTCAAGCCCAACCACGCCATCCGCATCCGCACGCAACCGGCCTACTGGCAGACCGTGCGATCCGTCACCGATTGGGCTGTTGTCGACGCGCCAGGGCTCCAGCTTGCCAGCGCCGGCCTCGCCATCACGTCCCAGATCGACCGCACCGTCATCGTCGTCCGTGCTGACTCCACAACGCCATCGGAAGTGGATGCGCTCAGCCGCGAGATCGAGGCTCATGGCGGAAAGGTCGCCGGCGTCGTCCTCAACAGGCAGAAGGGCGATGCGCTGATCGCCGATCGTTTCGCGAGATGACTGCGCAGTCGCGCATCACCCGGCTTGAGTTCGCACTCGCCGGGCTGACCTTGTTCATGTTCGCCGAAGCTTTCCTGCCGCGCCTCCTCGCGCCCGGCCCGGCCGACGTCACGGGCGAGGTGCCGGAAAGCACGCTGCTTCGCTACTTATGGCTGCCCTTCTACGGTCTTGTCGCGGTTGGCTTGTTCCTCGCCATCGGCCAGGCATGGCGAGCCGTCCTTCGTGCGCCATGGCTGGTCCTGCTAGCCCTTGTCGCGATGGCCTCTGCGCTCTGGTCGATCGACCCGGAGCTCAGCTTCCGGCGCGGTGTCGCGCTGCTCGCCACCACCATGATGGGCGTCTACCTTGCCGCGCGCTTCGACTGGTTGACGGCGCTCAGGCTCCTCGGCGCCGTCTGGTTCCTCCTGATGGCCACCAGCTTCATCGCTGGCCTCGTGGCGCCGGGCTTCGCGCGCATGAGCGAAGTCCATGTCGGCGCGTGGATGGGAGGTTGGAGCGAGAAGAACGCGCTCGGCGGCCATGCAGCCCGCGCATCCTTCCTGCTGGCTTTTCTCGCCTGGCGCGACCCGGCCTATCGCCGCTGGTGGATCGGCGGCGCGCTCCTGGCGCTCGTCCTCGTGATCTTCTCCAGTTCGGCCACCGCGCTGCTCGGCGCCGGGGTCGGTCTCGCCATGCTCCTTGCCGCGTGGTGGATGCTAAAGGGAAAGCACTGGTCGCTCGCGCTCGTCTGGTGCGGCGCCACCATTCTTGGCCTGGTCGTGCTAGCTTACATCACCATGCCGGATGTCCTGCTGGGGCTGCTCGGCAAGGACGAAACGCTCACGGGCCGCACAGACATCTGGGCCTCGCTCGGTGAAGCGATCGAGGAGAGGCCTGTTCTGGGCTATGGCTATCTGGCCTTCTGGGGCCTCGATTCAGAGCCCCGCTACTGGCTTGAACGCGCCGTCGACTGGAACGCCCCCTCCGGCCACAATGGCTGGCTCGATCTTGCCATCTCACTCGGCGTTGTCGGCGTGGCGATCTACACAATCGACCTTGTGATCACCCTCTGGCGCGCAGGTCGTTTGTCACTGTCTTCGCCAGCTGGCGTCTTCGCGCTCGGCTTCCTTGCGCAATTCCTGCTGTTCGCAATGTCTGAAAGCATCATCATCGCCCAGAACAGCATACTGTGGGCAACTTACGCCTTCGTCGGCGCGAAGCTCGCGCTGGGCGCACAGGCGTCTCAGTCAATGACGCCGCTCAATACCGCGCCCAGCGTCGGCGCCGCAAGAACTGCTCCCGCCTCGACAGCACGCGCCGCCAGTTCCTCGATCAGATCGGCCGGCGCGCCATAGCTGGTCGGCGTCTCGCCGACATCGTGCGTGAAGAAGAACAGCCAGGCTTTCCTTGTAATGCACGCATCAAGCGCCGAAAGCGCGCGCCTGCGATGCATCGCCGACGCACCGAGCTCGACAGCGCGCAGCTGGCTGCGATCAACCTCGTTCATATTGAGTCCAGGCAGGATCCCGCGCGCCGTCGCAAACAGGTCGCCCACCCATTGCTTGGCCGAATAGGTCGTCTCGCCATAGGGAAACGCGAAAGCCGACACTGTCGCGTCGTGCCCCGCCTCGGCCAGAGCCACGAGATTCTCGCCGATATCCCGCTCGACCTGCGAAAGCTGCGCGCGTGAGCAATCGAGATGTGCGTGCGTATGCGCTCCAATCTCATGCCCACGTTCACGAAGCTCCGCCAGCGTGGCCGTGTCAAACATCTCGCCCATCACAGGGCTGCGCTGTCCCATCAACGACGTGCAGGCATAAAAGCCAGCGCGGCCGCCATGCTTCTCGACAATGTCAGCGCCGTTCAGCGCCGATTTCGGAAAATCGTCGAAGGTGAAGGTCACAACCGGACGATCCGGGGCCACGAACGCCTCGTTCGCCTTGCGCCACATCGTGACGTGGCGTTGCACCCTGGCGGGAAGGGCGCGCGAGGGGGCGTAGCTCCACTGCATCATCCCAGCGTCTCCGCATAGACGAGCGCGCGCCATGTCTTCAGCGCACGGCCGCGAATCGCCAGTGGCAGACCGCGAAACAAGGCGACACTACGGGCTAGGCTCGCTGCATGTCTGCGCATCGGCAGGGTGCGAAGCCGCTTTGCCATCCGGTAGAGGGGCATCCGCTCCGCCTCGTCGCGGTGGCGCGTCGTCATCAGGGCGAAGTTCTCGCCGGAGCGCGCGTATTTCGCGACCAGATCCTTGTCGGCCTCGAGCCCCATGTGTGTGGCGGTATTCTCGATATGCCGGACGGAGAACCATTGCTGCGCGCGCAGGCCCCAGTCCGTATCCTCCCAGCCCCATGCGGCGAAGCGTTCGTCGAACGGGGACGCCTGAAGAACCAGACGGTGAACCAGCACGTTGGAGGTGAAAACATAGCGCCCCGGCGCAGCGTTACGTACGGCCGCCGTCAAGCATTCCGAGGCTTCCGCCTGCCACCTGTGCAGCGCAAACTTCCTGTCCTTCGGCGCCGACTTGAGCGAGTAGCCGCCAACAATCACGGCCGGCTCCCAGGTTACGTCGATCACGTCGAGATAGTTCTCGAGAAACTGCACATCATCCGGGATCATGTCGGCGTCGAGCAGCAGGTACCAATCGGTGCGTGCGTGGCGGATGGCAGCGTTGCGCGCTGCTGATCGGCCGCGATTGGCAGCCGCCGAAACGACACGGACAGCTGCCGCCGTGCGTCCTGCCTGCGATTCCAGCTTCGCGAGCAGGTCCTGATCACCACTGCCATCATCGTACAGGATGATCTCGACCAGCGCTGAGGACGCGCACGCCGCCAGAGCATCCAGCAGCCTGGTTGCATCATACCGGTAGACCGGCACACAAATGGAAAGCCGCGGGGCCGCGCCACGCCAGTAGACGTTGTCGTGGATCCGCTCCCCCGAAAGGGCAGGCTTCATCTGGTCATGGACAAGCTTGGCTGCGTGCATGGTGCTCACCGGTTCTTCTCGCGATCACTCAGGAGGCAGGGCAGGGTCTTCAGGACGATCCAGACATCAAGCCAGATCGACGCGCGATTGACGTAATCCATGTCGAGACGAACGCGCTCGCGCACCTCGTCGGGCGTGTGACATGGCCCACGCGAGCCGTTGACCTGCGCCCAGCCGGTCATCCCCGGCTTCATGCGATGGCGATGTGCATAGTCGCCCACCGTGCGCGTGACTTCGATCGACCCGGCGGTCATGCCAACGGCATGCGGACGCGGACCGACGATCGACATCTCACCCTTCAGCACGTTGAAGATCTGGGGCAGTTCATCAAGGCTGGACATGCGCAGGAAGCGGCCGATGCGCGTCACGCGCGGATCGTTTGTGACGGTCTGGCTGATGACGCCGTTCTCCGCCGCCTTGTCAGGGCGCATGGTGCGGAACTTCCACACACGGATGATCTCGTTGTTGAAGCCGTGGCGCTTCTGCCGGAACAGCACAGGGCCCTTGCTGTCGAGCCGGATCAGCAGCGCGATGATCGCCATCGGGATGGCCAGCACCACGGCAGCCGTCGCCGCGACAAGAAGATCAAAGGCGCGCTTCAGCGCCGCGCGGCGAACATCCTTCGGCGCCCCCGAGACGTAGGCCGCCGGAGCATCCACCACACGTGCAAGCGAAGTATGTTCGGGGCTGAACCCGTCGAGGTCGAGCACAAGTATGATCTCATGCGGAAGGTTGCGAATGCGATCAATCAGCTCGCGCACACGCGCCTGCGCGGTGGACGTTACCGTCACAACAATCCGGTCGATCTCGGGCAGTCCGTGCCAGTTGAGCAGATCTTCAACCGCGCCGAGATGAGGCGTGTCGCCCATCATGGTGGCGTCTGCGCGCACGGTTCGGTCGTCGAAATAGCCGACGATGTTGAGTTCGCGCTCCTGCACGTTGCGCGAAACGATCCGCGCCGCGGCCTGCGTCGCGCCCACGATGACGACATTGTCTGACAGATGTCCCTTGCGCGTTGCCGCACGCACGACGCCAAGATAGTTGGCGTGCAGGGCGATCACCGCCAGTGCGTTTGCAGCGCACACATTGGCAAACAGCGCCAGCATCGGAAATCCGCTCGCCAGCGCAAACAGAAATACTGCTCCAAGCCCCGCGGCGCTGCCGGCCGCTGCGCGCAGCAGGTGCATCGCCACCGATCCAGCATAGCGGAACCGATAGGCTCCCGCGATCCAGCAGCTCGCAACAGTGGCAGGCGCCAGAAGCACGAAGGGGAGCGCCATACCGAGCGGCAGACGCCACAGGTCAATGCCCGCGGCCACGCACAGGGCCACCGTCACGACGAGTACGGCAACGGCGTCAACGCCGCGCGCAAGCACGCGCACGCTGCTTCGGTGCATCAGCCGCCGCCGCGTCATCGACCCCGCAGGCGCAGATCCGCGATCGCTTTCGCGCCGCCCCGCTTCCACGTCCCTGGGGCTATCAGTCCAGGCTAGCCGTTCAGCACGCATCACACACCGCGGTTGCGAGGGTCTCCTCGCGATGCGCAAAGCCTAGCGAAACAGGGTCAAGGCCCGCTTCAGGCGATCGGTGAAATTCGATCGATCTCGCATCATCAGGCCCGCCTGAAGCAGCGCCAGTCGTGCCAGACCGGTAACCACAAAACGATTGCGAAACCCGGGCAGGAGCGCTGCCGATCACACTGCTCGCAATGCTTGCGGAAGCTTAAAGTTTCCAGCTTGGCCTGTGACGTTAACGCGCCGCATGAGCGCATCGCCTTGAAAAGGTCGTCTGTTGTGCGAGCAGCGCCGGCAGCCGAACCGCGCCAGCCGAGACTCCCGTCTGGTTGAGAAACGTCGCCGCCGGAGCGGCTGCGGCAGGTATCTGGCCCGGAGGGCGCACGACCTGGTACGCGCCGCCGGCAGGATGGTCCTGATCCGGGTGCGTCCGATGGCAAGCGCCAGCGGGATCGCCGCTGCCCATGTCAGCATGCGAGCCGCAGCTGAGCTGCGCCACAGTTCCGGGACAGCCCGCTCTTGTGCGCGGGCCATCAGCCCTTGCGGTTGTCGAACACCAGAATGCAGCCCTCGGGCGCCACGAAGGACGGCGTCACCGGTTTACCGGCCAGCATCGCGTCCACCACGCTGCCGACATACTGTTGATCCGCTTTGGCGCGGGCGCGGCCATAGGTGACGCGATCATTGATCGGCCCCTGGTAGAGCACCTTCCAGGTGCCTGGCTGGATCACCAGCGTTTCAGTCGCGCGCTCGACGCCAAGAGGCTCGCCCACCTTCTGGTCGGCGTCTTTCAGAACCGGGATGGTCGACCCGAAGCTCTTCATCTCTTCCGCGATTGCCGCTGGCGTGTCGTAGAGGTTCGAGTTCAGCATGAGGAATTTCACGCCCTTCGCCTCATACTTCGCCTGCAGTTCCTTGAAGTCAGGCGTCAGCTGCTGGCCGATGGGGCAGCCCTTGGTGTGCATGGTCAGTACGATCGCCTTGGCGTCCGTCATCTTGTAGAGCTCGTAGGCCTTCCCGCTCTGATCCTTGAGCTTGAAGTTGGCGATCCTGGCGATCGGCAGCGTGTGGTTGGTGATGCCCGGCGCGTGCGCGGTCGCCGATTGCTGCTCCTCTTCCATTGCGACGGGCGCTGGGGCCGGCTTGGCGTCCGCCGACATGTCCATGGCCGAATGATCCATCCCGGCGTGGTCCATCGCAGCGGAATCAACTGTGCCAGCAGCAGGCGCCGGGGCCGACGTTGGTTCGGCGGAGGTCGTCGCGATCGGCGCGTCGATCGCGGCCGCGGTCTGCGCCGGAGTATCCGTGGAAGCCGTCTCGCCGCCTGAGCAGGCGGCCAGCGACGCGGCCAGAGCGGCAATGGCTGTGGTCGTCAGAATCCGGTTGAGCATGGGGGAGCGCTCCTCTTGCCTCTGATACATTGGGCTGCCGCAATATCGGTCAAGCCCCTGACAGCGTCAAACGGGTCTGGCCGCCGCACACCGCCTTGTGTTGCAGCTTGAGCCTGCAGAGAGGCGATTAGCTGCCCTGGGCCGCCCAGAAACGAAAACAGGCGGCCGAAGCCGCCTGTCCCAGTTAAATCTGCAAGGAATTGAGACTAGAAATCCGCCTTCAAACTGACTTCGATCGTACGGCCAAGAGCGCTGCCAAGGCGAGCGTCATACCCATATTCGATCTCGTACTTCGCCGGGTCGCGGTCAAAGATGTTCTCGACCGCAGCCGTGAAGCGGAGGTTTTCCGTCACGTTGAAGAGGTAGATCAGGTCGATGTAGACTGGATCTTCGCCGTTCTCGCCGAACTGGTTGCCCGGACGGTCGTCGACGACCTTCGAGCGCCAGTCAGCCTGCAGACGGAATACGTGTTCGTCGAAGCGATAAGTCGTGAACGCGTTGACGGACCATTCCGGCGCAGCGCGAGCAGCGCCAAGCAGGTTGAGTTCGCCAAGGCGGTTCGAGGCGCCTTCGACGGTAAACCCGTCCAGAAGAGCGGCCGTGTCGCGCAGTTTGAGCACCTGCGTCGCCGTCGCGCCAATCGAGAAATCACCCGGGCCGATCGGCATGCTGTAATTGACCTGGTAGTCGATACCGTCCGTGAGAACGCCCGGACCGTTGCCGAACACAGTCGTTACGCCGGCGAGCGATGTGGTCAGGGTCGCCGTTGCCGCAGGCGTGGTCGTCGGTGGGCTCAACGGGTTGCAGACGCCGCCCGGGGTGGCTGGCGTGTCCTGATAGCGGACGCGGCCTGCCAGCGGGTGGTTGCAGGCGTTGAATGCGTCCGTCGTGCTGTAGACAGCGTTCAGGATCTGGTTGGTCGTTGCCAGCGACCGGAACTCGTTACTCGTCTCGATGTTGAAGTAATCGATGATGATGCTGAGATCGTGGTCCGCGGCAAAGCCTTCGCTCTGCCAGATTACGCCTGCATTCCACGACGTTGCTGTTGCAGGCCCGATCTGGGCATCCGTCACAGTGACTGACGGGAGCCACTGGCTTCCAGCGAGCGCATAGTTGGTGACGCCGTTGGTGACTTCACCGGCCTGCAGACCGATCGGCGGCGCGAGATAGTTCGTGCCATAGGAGCCGCGGACAGACAGCGGACCCCAGACGTCCCACTTGCCCGACACCTTGTAGACTGTGTCGCCGATGCCGCCTGAGAACTCTTCGTTACGAACCGCAGCCGACAAGTTCAGGTTGTCCAGAACCGGGATCTGGAGTTCGCCGAAGAACGCCGTTTGCTGCTGGTCAGCGCGCTCCGGGGTTTCTGGAGCGAAGAAGACAAACGGTCCTGATTGTTCGCAACCCGTATAACCCGGGCGGCCCGCCTGGATCGGGTCCTGGCCCGGCCACTGGCAAGGGGTGGATCCGTTATGAAAAGCACTCGGGACCGTCTGCCGGTTCTCGAGTTGGCGTCCCTGCAGACCGACGGCCCAGGCAAGCGCGCCGCCCGGCAGGTCAACGCCCGTTTCACCGCTGAAGATGAGGTCCAGAGTGAGGCCCGTTGCGACGGTTTCGTTTTCGCGATCATCGTAGAGCCAGCGCTGGAGGACCTGCGAGTTTTCCCAGCTTGAGACACCCGCGGGTGTCGCGAGATTTCGGTTAGAACCGCTCTGCGGGTTGAGAAGGCCCAGCGCCGGGTTGTTCTGGAACGACGTCATGAACGGGTTGAGCCAGAGGCAACCATTCAGTCCGGCTGCTGCCGGGTTCTGCGTGCCCAGGCGGCCGGCATCCAGGTCAGGTGCACTGCAGTTCGGGCCGCCGAAGCCATTCAGGGCCTGCTGAATGCGATGACCGAGCATGTCAGGAGCGGTAGTGCGCGTGATGGTCTGGTTGTAGGTCACGCTCGCGTCGTAGTTGACATTGCTCGCCATGCCCGCCCAGTCGCCCAGACGGCCTGTGAGTCCGCCTGATACGCGGAAACCCTGATAGTCATACTCGTTGAGGGCCGTGTCATCCCCATAGGCGCTCGTGCCCTGGAAGGCGAAGGTTCGGTAAAGCGAGCTTGCGGCGCCAGCGATCGTGAAGCCCGAGGCAGTGGGCGCCAAAGTTGAGCCCGTATCAGCAAGGAACTGGTTCACGTAGGGGTTGGTGCGCGGAATAAAGAGTTCAGCGCCCGTCTGAGCCTGCGCGGGGCCGCGCGAGGTCGGCAGCGACGGAGATACATGGGTTGCTGACCGGACCTGACCATAGGCCACGTCCAGGTGGAAATCCATGTCATCGTTGACCGCAGCGTTAACTTGACCGTAGGCGCGGTAGATATCCTGGTCTTCAACAAGGTTGTAGAAAGGGAAGTAGCCGAACCGGCAGAAGCCGGCATTGGGGGACGTGGGCGTCGACCAGGCGCCGCCGATGGCTTCGCAGTTCGCCAGGCGAGAGCCGACGGTCAGGTTGTTATCATAGATGCCTGCGCCCAGAGCCGCGCCAAATTCGTCGGCGGTCGTGAACTGACCACCCGGACCGGTCGGCGTGATAGCGGTGGGAAGCGGGCCGCGCGGTGTATATACACCGATGTTGGAAAGCGCAGACCACGGAGCAATGTTCCTTGAGTAGGGCGTGACCGCCCAGTCGCGCTTGTCAGGGGTCAGGGCCGAGCGATGCTCGTACTCGACCGACCACAGGAAGTTGACGTCACCTTCGCCGACACCGCCAAGCAGGCTGGCCGTGTAGTCGCCGTCCGACCCATCGACATACTTGTAGCTTGCGTTTGCTTCGAGGCCTACAAAGTCCGTGCGCGTGATGAAGTTGATGACCCCGCCTACGGCGTCGGCGCCGTAGGTCACCGCCGCGCCGTCCTTGAGCAGTTCCGTGCGGGCGAGGGCGACGCCAGGAATGAACGAGACGTTCTGTGAAACACGCTTGCCGTTGAGCAGGGTCAGTGACTTCTCGGCGCCGATGCCGCGAAGGTTGAAGCTGACTGCGCCCGGGGCTGATCCGCCCTGGAAGTTCGCTTCGCCTTGCGTGAACCCCGAGATCGTCAGGTTCTTAGCGAACTCGAGCGCCGTCGGTGAGCCTTGCTCTTCAAGGTCCTCCTGGGTGAAGACTTCGACCGGAAGCGCAGCGTCTTCCGGCGTGCCGGCAATCAGCGAGCCCGTAACGACGACGCGGTCGCTATCGTCGCTGGCCTCAGCCGGCGGCTGTGGTCCTGAAACCGTGTCCTGTGCCCAGGCCGGAAACGAGCCGGCCAAACCAAGCAAAAGCGCAGCGCTGGACGCGCCGCGGAGCGTGAACTTCATAGCAATAACCTCCCCGTGCTGAGTCTGTTGGCGACTCTTGAGTTGACTGTTGACTGTATTGCGACGTGAGGTCAACCGACCGGCCTGCCGTCGATCTGAATTTCTCATGCCGCTGCGCGTCGCTCGGGCTTTTGCGCGATCCGGATCAAGTCGCGGATGCTGATTGCGCCAGGCCCATGACGTTACGTCATGAACGCATTTGTGCGTATCGTGTTTGCGGCATGTAGCGACGGACGACTCTTGCGTGGCGCGAATGTCGCAATCGATGGCAATCAAGCGAAGCAGAAGCGGTCGACACCCTGTCATCCGTGTCGCTCACCATGCCTGAGGCGTGCTGCGGTGCAGCAGAACGCGTTCTTGCGTTTGATGTTTGACGATCGCGGCAATCGCGGACTTATGTGCGGCGATGATCGTAGTAATGGGTCGGCGGGCATGCTCGAACTGAAGGAGGTGTCGCGCCGCATCAATGGCGTCGACCATCTCGCTGGAATTTCAATGCGGATCGAGAGCGGCGTGATGAACGTGCTGCTCGGCCCCGCGCGCGCAGGCAAGACCAGCCTGATGCGCGCCATGGCTGGCCTCGATCGGCCCGGCGGCGGCGAGATCTGGTTCAACGGCGTCAATGTCACCGGCACGCCGGTCGCCAGGCGCAACGTCGCGATGGTCTACCAGCAATTCATCAACTACCCCGGCTGGACCGTGCGCGAGAACATCGCCTCGCCACTGAAGGTCAAACGTACGCCCGCCGCCGAAATCGAACGCGACGTGCAACGCGTCGCCGAACTGCTCCGCCTGACGCCCTATCTCGACCGCAAGCCGCTCGAACTCTCCGGCGGCCAGCAGCAGCGCGTCGCCATGGCCCGCGCCATCGTAAAGAAAGCCGGCCTCGTCCTGCTCGATGAGCCGCTCGCCAACCTCGACTACAAGCTGCGCGAGGAACTGCGCGCCGAGCTTCCAAGACTTTTCGCCGATTCCGGTGCTGTCGTTGTCTACGCCACCACCGAACCCCTCGAAGCCCTCCTGCTCGGCGGCATGACCGCGACCATGAGCGAGGGCCGCGTCACGCAATTCGGCCCCAGCCACCAGGTCTATCGCGCGCCAGCCGATCTCATCACCGCCGAGACCTATTCCGACCCGCCGCTGAACGTCTTTCCTGTCGCCGCAGCCGCACGACCGGCCGGCTTCCCCGGCGCTGCAATGCTCGCCGTGCGTCCCCACCATGTCCGTCTGTCGCCAAAGTCGGGGGAGGCCGACGCTTACTCTGCGACGGTCCTCTCCATGGAGACCAATGGCTCCGAAACCTTCGTCCACCTCCGCGTCGGCGACGCACGCTGGGTGATGCTGACCCACGGCGTCCACGCCTTCGAGATCGGCTCGGCGCTCACCGTGCATGTCGAATCCGGCGACGTGATGAGTTTTGACTCAGCTGGCCGCGCGCTCGCGCTCACCGCAAGGGCAGCCTGAGCCATGGCCCGCATTGACCTGCAGAACATCCGTCACGCCTACGCGCCCGATCCGAAGTCAGACGCCGACTATGCATTGAAGCGCGTCGACCAGTCCTTCGATGATGGCGGCGCCTACGCGCTGCTTGGACCATCGGGCTGCGGCAAGACCTCCCTGCTCAACATCATCTCCGGTCTCGTCGCGCCAACCGAAGGCCGCGTCCTGTTCAACGGCGACGACGTCACAGCGCGCCCCACCGAGAAGCGCAACATTGCCCAGGTCTTCCAGTTCCCCGTCGTCTACGACTCCATGACGGTCCGCGAAAACCTCGCTTTCCCCCTCCGCAACCGCCGGATGAAGCCTGACGACATCGCCCGCCGCGTCAACGACGTGCTCGATCTCGTCAGCCTCACCGCGCTCGCAGACCGCCGCGCCCGCGGCCTGACCGCGGACGAGAAGCAGAAGATCTCCCTCGGCCGCGGTCTCGTCCGCTCCGACGTCAACGCCATCCTGTTCGACGAGCCGCTCACCGTCGTTGATCCGCAGGTGAAGTGGGAGCTGCGCGCCAGCCTGCGCGACGTGCACCGCCGCACGCGCACCACCATGGTCTACGTCACTCACGACCAGACCGAAGCGCTCACCTTCGCCGACAAGGTTGTGGTGATGTACGATGGCGAGATCGTGCAGGTCGGCTCACCCGCTGATCTCTTCGATCGCCCCCAGCACACCTTCGTCGGCCACTTCATCGGCTCGCCCGGCATGAACATCATGCCCGCCAGCGTCGACGGCGCCACCGTCCGCCTCGGCGAGCACAGCGTCCCGCTCGCTTCCGCCCCGCGTCTCGATGCATCACAGAAGCTGCAGCTCGGCGTCCGCCCCGAATTCGTCCGTCTCTCCGCGACCGGCATTCCCGCCACCATCGTCCGTATGGAAGACGCCGGTCGCTACCGGGTCGCCCACCTCGACATGCTGGGCATGCCTGTCGCCGCCATGCTGCGGGAAGGCGAGGCCGCCCCCGCCGCCCCACACATCAGTTTCGATCCCGCGGGCGTCCATCTCTATGCCGACAGCTGGCGCGTCGATCTTGGCGGAGCCGCCCAATGAAGCCCGTCAGCCAGAAAGCCTGGTTCCTCGTCGCCCCCGTGCTCCTGCTCGTGGCGTTTACCGCGATCATCCCGCTGATGACGGTGGTGAACTACTCGGTGCAGTACGTCGCCACCAACGCACAATTCCACTGGGTCGGAGACCTCTGGTACCGCGAAGTGCTGCACGCGGAGAAATTCTGGAACGCGCTTTGGCGCAACCTCGTCTTCTCCGGCATCATCCTCGCCATCCAGATCCCGCTCGGCGTCCTCATCGCGCTGAACATGCCGCGCAAAGGGTGGGGCGTGCCCACCTGCCTCGTGCTGATGTCGCTGCCGCTGCTGATTCCATGGTATGTCGTCGGCATGATCTGGCAGATGTTCGGCCGCGTCGACATCGGCCTTATGGGCGTGATGCTGCGCGACTTCGGATACAATTATGAAGGCGATCCGCTGGACGCCTGGTTCACGCTGATCATCATGGATGTCTGGCACTGGACCAGCCTCGTCGCCCTGCTGGCTTACGCAGGGCTCGTTTCGATCCCCAACGCCTACTACCAGGCCGCCCGTATCGACGGCGCGTCCGGCTGGCAGGTCTTCCTGCATGTCCAGCTGCCGCGCATGGCCCGCGTGCTCACCATCGCGGTGCTGCTGCGCTTCATGGACTCATTCATGATCTTCACGGAGCCCTTCGCCGTCATTGCCGGCGGCGATCCGGTCTTCCTCTCCACCGAACTCAGCCAGACGGTCGAGCTTGGCCAGAGGGCGGCCATGTCGATCATCTACTTCCTGATCATCCTGTTGCTCAGCTGGGTTTTCTACACCGTGATGACGCGTGACGATGGCGAACCGATCCAGACCGGTGGCAAATCCGGGAGCGCCTCATGAAACAGGGCCGCTTCGCCTGGGTGGTTCCCGCGCTCTACATCCTCTTCCTGATGACGCCGATCTACTGGCTCGTCGCGATGAGCTTCAAGACCAATCTCGAGATCACGACGCGCTTCACGCTCTTCCCGGAGACGTTCAACCTCGACAACTATGTGAAGGTGTTCACCGACGAACGCTGGCGCGCCGTGTTCAGCAACTCGCTGATCTATGTCGGCCTCAACACTGTAATCTCCATCGCTGTAGCCTTGCCGGCCGCCTACGCCTTCTCGCGCTACCGCTTCTTCGGCGACAAACACCTGTTCTTCTGGCTGCTCACCAACCGCATGGCGCCCGCCGCCGTGTTCACCCTGCCATTCTTCCAGCTCTATTCCGCCTTCGGCCTGTTCGATACGCACATCGCCGTCGCGCTCGCGCACTGTCTGTTCAACGTCCCCCTCGCGGTCTGGATTCTCGAAGGCTTTATGTCCGGCGTCCCGCGCGAGATCGACGAGACCGCCTATGTCGACGGCCATTCCTTCCCCAGCTTCTTCGTGAAGATCTTCATGCCGCTCATCGCCAGCGGCATCGGCGTCGCCGCGTTCTTCTGCTTCATGTTCTCCTGGGTCGAATACCTGATTGCGGATTCGCTCGCCCGCTCCGCAGTCCTGCCCATCACCACACGCCTGCAGGCGCTGTCACAGGCCTCCGGCACAGACTGGGGCGTCCTCGCCGCCGCCGGATCGCTCACCCTGATCCCCGGCGCCATCGTCATCTGGTTCGTCCGCAACTACATCGCGAAGGGCTTTGCGCTGGGACGGGTGTGACCATCGTGGTCGGATTGGACCGAAGGGAGAAGGCAAGGCGGCGTCCTGCCGGTGCTCGTCGGTCTGGCGCTGCTGATGCTTTCCTGGCTGCTGATGCTTCTGTTGGCCTTCGCCTGGAATGTCGCGCCAGCCATCCCGGGATGGCCTGCCTACATTGCCCGGCTGATCGCTCTGGTCTTTGCGAGCGGATTGGGGTTGGCGACGTTGCTCGCTGGCTGGGTCGCGATTTTCTCATCGCGACTGATAAGATGAGACCTCAGACGAATCTGCATCGCCAGGTTCCCTGACCTCCGAAGCTCCACCGACACGCGCTTCGCGTGGGGCGGCGTGAGATGTACCCCGGGAGGCCGGGGTTGCCGCGGCCTGACGCCACATCGCTGATTCTTCGAGCAAACCTGCGATCAGACCAGTTGAAACAGGATTGACAGTGCGAAGCATTCGCACTTTTTACTGAAACTCATTCTCAGTTGTGATCGTCTGGTTCTGGATTGTTCATGCGTCTCGTACATTCGGCCTCCCTCGCAGTGCTTGCGGTGGCCATGGGGGGAGTCCCCGCGCTGGCCCAGGAAACGGACAGCGCCGTGGTGGTTGTCATCGGCAAACGCGAGAACCTCGAGAATATTGCCGGATCGGCCTCCACGATCGAAACGGAAGACCTCGAGAAAGCCCGCGTCTTCACAGTCAATGAAGCCTTGCGACAGGCGCCGGGCGTGTTCCCGCGCGACGAGGAGGGGCTGGGCCTCCGCCCCAATATCGGTATCCGCGGTCTGTCCCCCACGCGGTCGAGCGAGGTCCTCCTGCTCGAGGACGGCCTTCCGCTGACCTACGGCCCCTACGGCGACAACGCCACGTACTCGCATCCGCCCCTTCGCCGGTTCGAGCGCATCGAGATCCTGAAAGGCGCCAGCCAGATCCGCTTCGGCCCGCACACCGTCGGCGGCGTCGTGAACTACATCTCACCGCGCGCACCCAGCGATTTCGGCGGCGATCTCTACGTCGCCGGCGGCGAACTCGGCTATGGCGAACTCGCCGGTTCGATGGGCGGCGAGGTCGCCGGCTTCCGCCTGCTCGGGCATGCAAGCGCCACCGTCTTCGACGGCATCCGCGAGAACCACGACCTTGCCTTCCAGGACTACAGCCTGCGCGCCGAGCGGGAGATCGCTCCAGGGCATGACTTGATCCTCCGTGGCGCCATGAACCGCGAAGACAGCCAGGTCTCCTATTCGGGACTGACACAAGCCGAGTTTGAAGCAGATCCGTTCGCCAACCCTTTCCCCAATGATCGCTTCGAGACGCAGCGCTACACCAGCGCCATCTCTCACGGCTGGACCCTGACAGACGACCTCAGGCTGACGACCTCGGCCTATGCGCTTTACTTCAATCGCGACTGGTGGCGGCAATCCTCGAACTCCAGCCAGCGGCCCTCCGGCCCGACCTGCGGCGGCATGGCCAACATCAGCACGACCTGCGGCACGGAAGGCCGCCTGCGCGAATATCATCAGTACGGCGTCGAGAGCCGGCTGAACTGGTACGGAGCGCTCCTTGGCGCCGACGCCGGCATCGAGACCGGCGCGCGCTGGCACACCGAGCGCCAGCGCCGCTTCCAGGTCAACGCGACGACGCCGACCGGCCGCACGGGCGCGATCGTCGAGAACAATACGCGCACTGCGGATGCCGTTTCCGGATTTGTCGTCGCCAATCTCGACTACGGCGCGCTCGGCATCAGCCCGGGAGTCCGCGTCGAGTCGATCGCGTTCGAGCGTCTCAACGGACTCAATGGCGCGCGGGGCAGCGTGGATCTCACGGAGGTCATACCCGGACTTGGCCTGACCTACGCGATCGATCCCTCGCTGGTCCTGTATGCGGGCGTGCATCGCGGCTTTTCCCCACCGCGAGCTGAAGATGTCGTCAGCAATACGGGCGGGGTCGTCGAGCTGGATGCCGAGCGGAGTGTGAACTGGGAGCTGGGCCTGCGCGGCGCTCCCATCGACGGGCTCGATATCGACATTGCCGCCTATGTCATGGACTTCGAGAACCAGATCGTCCCGGCCTCCGTCGCCGGGGGCGTCGGCGCCACGCTCACCAGCGCCGGGGAAACTCGCCATTCAGGCGTCGAATCCAGCATTCGTTACTCGCTCCGCGACGCTGGCATCATGGCCGTTGACGACCTCTACCTTCGCACAGCGCTCACATGGGTGGGCGCGGCCGAATATGCCGGGCAGCGCTTTTCCAACATCTCCGGGTTCGGCGCGACGTCCGTCACGGGTAACCGCCTGCCTTACGCTCCGGAATGGATCGCATCGCTCGCCGTCGGCTACGGGTTCGGCGCCTGGCTCAACCTGCAGGCAGAGGTGCAGTACACGGGTGAGATGTTCACCGACGATCTCAACACCATCGCTCCAACGGCCAACGGCCAGCGCGGTCTGATCGGGGACGCCACCGTCCTCAACCTGACCGCGAACTGGACGCCGGGCGATGGCGCCATCGCCTATTTCGCAACGGTCAAGAACGCGACCGACGAGGTCTACATTGTCGACCGTTCGCGCGGCATCCTGCCGGGCGCGCCGCGTATGGTCCAGGCCGGCATCAGCCTGAAATACTGAGAGCGGATGGCGGGGATGATTTCCAGCAGGGCGCTTCGTGGCTAAAGACGCACATGGCCACGCTCGCTGACATTCGCAAAACCGCGCTCGCCCTGCCGGGCGCGGTCGAGCTGAACGATCATTGCGGCAACTGGTTCAACGTCGGAAGCAAGACGTTCGTCCTCTACGGCTTCCCCAGCAGGCGCTGGATCTTCAAGCTGCCGAAGCCGCGTCAGGACCTCCTCTTCGAAGCCCGTCCCGATGTCTTCCAGCCCTACCGCGCCGGCGGCATGCTGTGGAGCTATGTCGACATCGCAAAGCTCGCCCACGCAGACGTTGCCGACTTCGTCACCGATGCGTGGACAACCATCGTTCCCAGGAAGGTCGCACAGGCCTACCTCGCGGGCAGGTCGTGAGCCACCCAACGCGTCACCTGTTTGTCACGTCCCCGGCGGAAGCTGGGCCCGCATCGAAATGGAGTCGTCAATGAAGCGCGCACTGGTTCTCTCGGCGAGCGTCCTGCTTGCCTCATGCGCCAGCATGGCGCCTGCGCCGGGCGACGGCCTCGACAATGCCCTCCGCCTCAACCAGATCCAGGCCATCGGTACGCACAACTCCTACAAGCTGCAGATCGATCCGCCGCTTATGGAGCTCATCAAGCAGCGCAACGCCAATACCGCCCTCACGCTCGACTACTTCCACCGCTCCATCGCCGAACAGCTCGACGCCGGCGCGCGCCAGGTCGAGATCGATCCGGTCGACGATCCCGTGGGTGGCGCCTTCGCTGATCCGCTGGGCGCCCGTCTTCTCGCGCAGCAAGGCGTCACCATCCCGCCGCCCGATCGCGCCGCGCTCGCAAAGCCCGGCATCAAGGTGATCCATGCCACCGACATCGACTTCCGCACCAGCTGCCCGACTTTCGTGAACTGCCTCAGCCAGGTGAAAGCCTGGTCCGATGCACACCGAACGCACACCCCGATCCTGATCATGATCAACCCGAAGCACACGCCCATCTCATGGGAAGGTGCGACGCCCGTGCGGGCATTCGGCAAGGACGGGTTCAACCGCATCGAAGCGGAGATCCTGTCCGTCTTTGCACGCGATCGCATCGTGACGCCGGACGAGGTACGCGGCGCCCATGCCACGCTGCGCGAGGGCGTCCTCGCCGGCGGCTGGCCGACGCTCGGCGAGTCGCGGGGCAAGGTTGTCTTCGTGATCGACGACGCGCCCGCCCGCTGGGCAGCTTACGTCGATGGCCACCCTTCTCTGAAAGGGCGCGTAGCCTTCGTCGGCGCAGGCGCAGCGTTCGAGGCGCCCGAAGCCGCCATCCTCGTCATGAACGAACCGCACGAAGACGAAGCGCTCATCCGCGAACGCGTCGCGCAGGGCTTTATCGTCCGCACCCGCGCTGACGCCGACACACGCGAAGCCCGCTCCGGCAACACAAAACGCCGCGACGCCGCACTCGCCTCCGGCGCCCAGTACGTCTCGACCGACTACATCTGGCCAGACGCCCGCTTCGCCACCGGCTACACCGCGCGCCTGCCGGGCAATGCCGCGGCCAGGTGCAATCCGGTGAACGCGGGCGGCGCCTGCTGATGTGTGGTTTCCATGCTGGCTTTGGCTGACGCCGGGGAGCGCATGCCGAACGCCGGCTTGAACCGGGACAAGGCTTTCGCCTCGCATTGCCTGTTCCGGTGCGTCGGGATGCTGGCGCTGCCCTAAGCCGTGCTCAGCGCGTGGGCCGTGTCCGGCTCGCCGTGGCTTGCGGGTCGGTCAGGAGGCGTCGTTCGGGCTCATGCTTCAGGCCGCGCCGGAGGCTTGATTTTTCGCGTCGGGGCGGGGTGTCTGTTCGCCGCAATCGTCCGGTTCATCCCGGCTGATGTTGCGCTGGACTGGCCCCCTGTGACTCCCTCCCAAATCTGTTATCGTCCACCCGTCAAACGCCCCGATCGGCACAAGAGGGCGCAGGGCAGATACGAGTAGAAACGCAAAAAATCAGAGCCAGGAGAACAACATGGCCAGATACGGATACACCCCTCCCGAAGCCACACATGCACGCAAGGAAGCTCAGGGCCGCCAGATGACGCTGATCGGCGCCGTCCTCGTCGGCTTCGGCGGCATCGGCATCATGCTCTCAACAGTTCTCAAGGCCGTGTGGCTTGGAATTCTCGGCGGCCCGGTCGGCGCGCTGTCCTGGCTTGCGCTGTTGATCGGCGCCGGCGTGTTCGGTTGGGGCTTCACCATGATCCGCGACGCACGCGCGAACCGGCGCTGACGAATGCCCGCTGAGCCCGCTGCCGCCACGCCCGACGCTGACCGCCTCAAACGCGGCCAGCGCCAGTTCATGACCGGACTTGCGCTGGTCATGGGCGGGATGGTGTTCGGCGGCGGGCTCGCCATGGTTTTCTACTTCCTGGGTCAGCGCCCCGGCGCGATCGTCTCCGCCGTCATCGGCGTCGGCGCCATCCTGCTCGGCATCCTGATGCAGGCCTCCGCCGCCAGGATCCTGCGGAGCAAGTCGCCATGACCTTCGCCTGGATGGGCTGGACGCTGCCGACCGCGCTGTTCTTCGGCTTCATCGCGCTCTCCCTCGTCACGCTCGGCGTCCTGACGAAGCTCGTGCCCAACAACCAGCCGCGCATCGGCGTCCTCGGCGTCGCCACCCAGCGCGGCGACCGCTTCTTTCTTGCCCTGCTCGGGGCCGCCTTCATCCACCTCGCCTGGATCGGACTTGTCCCCAAGGACGTTCCTCTCTGGTTTGCCACCGCGGCGTCCGTGGTTTACGCAGGTCTGGTTTTCCGGTTTGTTTGAGCTGAAACAGGTCCGAAGCCGCAAGAGCTTCGTCAGGGAGGAACTCATGTCTGTCACGCGCCCGCGCGGGCTTCTGCTCGCTATGGTGTCTGCGATTGCGCTGGCCGCCTGCGGCCCCCAGCAACCCGTTGCAGCCAAGGACCCCAACCCCAACGCAGGCGCCGAGATCGCAAAATTCCTCGACGCCGAGATCAAGGACCTGTCCACGCTCGACCGCGTAGCGCAGGAGGCTGAGCTCAACTGGTTCGCCACCGCCGCCGCCCCCTATCAGGGCATGGAAATCACCGTCGTGTCCGAGAACATCTCAACGCACGAATATGAATCCCGCGTCCTCGCGCCCGCCTTCAGCGCCATCACCGGCATCAAGGTCACGCACGAGCTGATCGGGGAGGGCGATGTCGTCGCCAAGCTCGAACAGCAGATGCAGTCGGGCCAGAACATCTACGACGCCTACATCAACGACAGCGACCTGATCGGCACGCACTGGCGCTACCAGCAAGTCCGCAACCTCACCGACTGGATGGCCGGCGAGGGCAAGGCCGTCACCAGCCCGACGCTCGACATCGCGGATTTCGTCGGCTCGAGCTTCACCACCGCGCCCGACGGCAAGCTCTACCAGCTGCCCGACCAGCAGTTCGCAAACCTCTACTGGTTCCGCTATGACTGGTTCACCGACGCGAAGAACAAGGCCGACTTCAAGGCGAAGTACGGCTACGACCTCGGCGTCCCGGTCAACTGGTCCGCCTACGAAGACATTGCCGAATTCTTCACCGGCCGCATGATCGACGGCAAGCCCGTCTACGGCCACATGGACTACGGCAAGAAGGACCCGTCGCTCGGCTGGCGCTTCACCGACTCGTGGCTCTCCATGGCCGGCAATGGCGACAAGACCAACGGCCATCCCAACGGCTTCCCCGTCGATGAATGGGGCATCCGCGTTGACGATGCCTCGCGTCCCGTCGGCTCCTGCGTTGCGCGCGGTGGCGACACCAACGGCCCCGCCTCGGTCTATGCCGTCACCAAATACATCGACTGGCTCAAGAAGTTCGCGCCGCCCGCAGCCCAGGGCATGACCTTCTCGGAGTCCGGTCCGATCCCGTCGCAAGGCGAGATTGCCCAGCAGATGTTCTGGTACACCACCTTCACCGCCGACATGGTCAAGGAAGGTCTCCCTGTCCTCAATGCCGACGGTTCTCCGAAATGGCGGATGGCCCCGTCGCCTCACGGCGCCTACTGGGAAGAGGGCCAGAAGCTCGGCTATCAGGACGCCGGCTCGTGGACGCTGATGACAACGACCCCGACCGATCGCGCACAGGCCGCCTGGCTCTATGCGCAGTTCGTCACGTCGAAGACGGTGGACGTTAAGAAGAGCCACACCGGCCTCACCTTCATTCGCGAGAGCACGATCCAGCACCCGTCCTTCACGGAACGCGCGCCGAAACTCGGCGGCCTGATCGAGTTCTACCGCTCGCCCGCGCGCACCCAGTGGTCGCCGACCGGCACTAACGTCCCCGACTATCCGAAACTGTCCCAGCTCTGGTGGCAGAACATCGGTGACGCCGCCGCCGGCACGAAGACGCCGCAGCAGGCGATGGACGCGCTCTGCAAGGCTCAGGAAGACGTGCTCGCCCGCCTCGAACAGCTCAACGTCCAGGGCGACAAGGGACCGAAGCTGAACCCGGAAGAACCGGCGCAAGCCTGGTTCGACCGCCCGGGCGCTCCCAAGGCGAAACTGGCCAACGAAGACCCGGCCCCGGAGACTGTCGACTACGACACGCTGATCAAGAGCTGGCAGAACTGACGCAAACAAACGGCCTCGCGGACGCGCCGCGAGGCCAAGTTTCCGGGTTGAGATCAATGCAGTACGCGCCCACGAAGCAATCCGTCATGCGTGCTGCAAATCCATGCCACAACGTTGCCCGGGTCGGCTGAGATCATCAATACCGGCTGGCCGGATTGTTTTTAATCATTCGAAAAATGCTTGGATTTCAGGCGCCGCGCTACAGCTGAGTCAGGGAAACAGGCGGCCAATCCTGCTGGGGATCCGCCAGTTTATCGCAGCGCTGGCGAAGAGGAAGGGATTCGAACCCTCGATACCGTTACCGGTATACACCCTTAGCAGGGGTGCGCCTTCGACCACTCGGCCACCTCTCCGCACCGCGCTGGCGGTAAGCGAGCGGCTTTCCTACCGGGATTTGGGGCAGGCGCAAGGTGAAAGGCCGCAAGCTCCTGAAATCGCGTGCGATGCTCTGCCGTCACCGGGCAAACCGCAGCGGCGCGGTCGGCCTGCATGAGTTTTGCGGCCGCCGGAACGTTCGGAAACGCCGAGGACATGGTATGGTCAGGCTTCGAGCGGGGCGCGGCCATGTGGTTAAGGTTCATGCTTGCGGGGATTGTTGCGACGCTTCCGGTCGTGGCCGGCGCCGCACATATCGGCCACGCGCAGACGGCGGCCTCGCCTGTTGCCTCGTTCGAACTCTACATCGACGAAGTCTACAACAAGCGACGCGGTGGAGAGATCGAGTTCTCAGTCGCCTTCCGCGATCCGCTGACGCGTGAGCTCAACCCACCGCTCAGGGTGATCGAAGGCGAACGCGTCATGATACGGTTGGTCAACCGCACGCAGACCCCGCGGTCATTCGCCATCATGGGCGTGAAAAGCGCGTCGGCGCCGCCGGTCGCCGCAGGCGCGAGGACAACCTTGCAGTTCGAAGCCCCCGCGCGCGGCGCCTACATCTACCACGACCCGGGTCAGGCAAGCCTCGCCGAAACGCGAAGCCTGTTCGGAGACTTCATCGTGTCGGCCAAACCCGGCCGCTGATCGTCGTCATCGATGATGATGTTCGCCATGCTGCGCAGCCGCGCGCGCTTCCATGGCCTTGCGGCTTTCGACGTCGATGAAAGCTATCAGGTCGACGACATTCTGCTCGCTGAGCTTCAGGTTCGGCATCGCCAGGTTGCGGAAGTTCGGCAGCATGGCCATGGCGGTTTCGTCCTTCTCCGCCAGCATCTTGTCCGGCTCACGGATGAAGCGCGCTAGCCATTCCGGCGATCGCCGTGAGCTCACCATCAAAAGGTCAGGGCCAAGCCCGTCGCCGCTGCCGATCGTGTGGCACGTCGCGCAGCGCGTACGGAACATTTGTGCAGACTCATCGGTGGCGACCGCGACGGCGTCGGCATAGCTCAGGCGGCTGCCCGAGCCGCGCCCTTTCGGGTTCAGCTGGCCAGTCAGCACGTTCGCCAGCATTTGCGGATTGTCGTACGGCGACCGCTTCACATACTGACCAGTCGCCTCGTTGGCCAGGATGATCGTCGTCGAATGTGCGGTCGGCTTGTCGCCCGCCGGCTCGAGCCCGAACTTGCGCTGGATAAGCGTGATATCGTCCGGTCGGCCAGTCAGGAAGGTCCAGCCGACCTTGATGTCGAACTTCTTCATGAAGGCGCGCATGGCTTTGGGCGTGTCGTTCTCGGGGTCGACCGAGATCGAGTAGAACGTCACGTCACGCCCGGCATGATCGCCGATCAACTCCTGCACGCGCTTTAGCTGAGCCGTATCCAGCGGGCAGACGTCGCCGCAGTTCGTGAAGATGAAATTCACGACGACGATCTTGCCGCGCAGTACGTCGTCGTAGAACTTCACCTGCCTGTCGTCGTGCGTCGTGAGCGTGACATTCGGCCAGTAGTCACGTCCCCACGGGGATTGCGCCACAGCTACGACGGGCCAAAGCAGCCAAACGCCGATCGCGGCCAGCAACGCGCCCGCCAAATGCGTCGAACAGGACGGCCAAGCCCACTTCATCGTGTTGTCGTTGTCGTTGTCGTTGTCGCGTTGGTCGTTGTCGACGCCGGCGTCGGTCCCGTGCCGCGACCTGTCCGCCAGGTCGGCAGGACGTAGCTGGGCTCGTAGAACATACCCTCCCAACCGCCTTCCGGCGTCGGGATGGCAACCGTCTGGCCGGGGTTGAGAATATCCCACCGCAGCAACATTGCATGATCCTCGTGCTGCGTGTTGTGGCAGTGCTCGACATAGGAACCTGCGAACTCGCGGAAGCGAATTGCCACCTCCACCACCGCGCTGCTGTTGGGCTCAGGGCCGACGCGATAGACGTCCTTGCGGGCGTAGCGTTCCCAGATCGGCGGCGGCCTGCCGTCGCGGGTGAGAATCTGCCCTTCCTCGAAGTGGATATGAACAGGGTGGCTCCAGCCTCCGCTGTTGCTCTCGATGCGCCAGATTTCCCAAGCGCCCATCTGCGGGGCAGCGGAAACGCGTTGGATGTCGGCGGAGAGGCCATCGCCGCCATCGGTCTTGATCGTCCAAGGCGTTTCGTCCGTGCCGCCACTGCGGCCGAACTCGAACGTCCGCCGCTTGGCCTTGGCAAGGTCAGCTGCCGGAATCTTCGGCAGCGGGATCATCTTCTTCTTGCCCTCGACATAGTCAGCCGGGTTCATGCTCAGGTCCTGGCCCGTGTAGGCCTGGACGCGGAACTCCATGAATTTGCCGACGGCGGGGTCGCCCTTGTACTTGCCGGAGAGAATTTCGTTGAGCGGGATCTCTTCCTTGGGGCCGGCGCCGTCGCGGTGCTCCAGCGTGTTCACGAAGTAGAGCTTCGTCCCCACGGGATACTTGCTGAAGTCGACGATGATGTCGAAGCGCTCAGCAATCGCCTGCGTTGGCAGGTCTTTCGACTCGGCGTTCGGGAAGGGAACGGCATGCTCCATGATGTTGCCGTCGTTGGCGATCATGTGGAACGGCACGCGCACGCCCTTGTCCGTCACGATCGCGATCTTGAAGTAACGCGAGACCGAGCCATTGAGCAGGCGCAGGCGATACTTGCGCGCCCGCACGTCCATATAGGGTTTCCAGGCCCAGTTGACCGTCATCTGGTCGCCGAGGAAACCGTCCTTGTTGAAGATGTTGAAGGCGAGCTGCCCCTTGGAGTCCCAGGCCTTGTCCGCGATGAGAAGGTTCACGTCATAGTCGCGGTTGCCCCAGTCGAGGCCCGTGCCGCTCGGCAGGCAGAGATTGGCGTTCGCGGGATCCGCGTAGTGGCACTTGAGACCTTCGCGCCCACGGTCCACCGCGCTGTAATAGTTCATCATCGCGGCGTTGCCCTTGTACACGTTCTGGGCCGTGTAATCGATCATGTGATCGTGGAACCAGTGCGTGCTCTCGGTCTCGCGCCAGTCGCCGCGGATCTTGATCACGCCGCCCGCGCCATCAGGCATGCCGGCGCGTGGGTCGGTAGCGTTAACGTTCTCACTGTCGCGACCAGCCAACTGCATGGGCCAGCGATAGTCGTAGTACTGGCCGGGATAAAAATAGGCGCCAGTGAACCCGTCGCTCTCGGCGGGGTTGTGGCCGTTGTGTTCGTGGGTCGTGATCAGGTGGTGGCCAAAGCCGTTGTTGGCGGCGACGTTGATCGGAAGCCCGTTAAAGTGGCGGAACAGGATCGGTTCGCCGACGCGCGCCATCAGGAGTTTGGGCGGTAGCGTGCCATCGAACGTCCAGACGGAATTGGCGTCCTGCACCGGCATCTTGGGGTGCATGCGAATTGCGATGCCATTGGTCGAACCGCCAAAGCCAGAGCCGCTGGCTGTGTTGTGATACAGACCGCCTGGCGCGAACTCGCCGACCTTGTAGCCGTGCAGCTGCATCGAATCGCGCAGGCCGGTGTTCGTGCGGGCGCCGGACTGGACGCTCTGGAAATAGACCTTCGGTGCAAACTCGTCGTAGCGCTGGTGTGCGTACATTTCCCCAGGGGGACGACCCTCGATATAGCTCGTCTTCAGTTGCCAGCCGAGGCACTCGCCGATCTTCGTCTGCCACGGATTGGGACGGCTTAGATTGGCCTCGCGTGTGGGCAGCGGGAACAGGCGCTGCTTGATCGCGGTATCTATCTTGTCCGGGCTCATCGACTTGTTGCAGTCAGATGGTGCGACGACAACCTTGCAGTTGGTGCATTCCTCGGTCGGAACAGGCTTCGTTCCGAACTCCTCGAACATCAACATCTTTTGCGTGAACGGCTGAGCCGCAAACAGCGGGCTTCCATCCATCCCGGTCGGGATGTTGTATTTCCTGGCTTCAAGTGACGTCTGCGCAAGCGCGGTAGACCCCACCCATATTGCAGCGCCGCCCGCCAGAAGCACGCGTGCGCAATTGCCGAATGTCGACATGTGTGACCCCCGTCACCCTGCTTGTTGTAAGCATTACCAATTACAAAGGTAACACGAGTTACACTTGATCCAAAACAAGATAATGATCGCAAATTGCAACGCGCCGCGTTGTTAGCAAACTCAAATTATTGAATACAAAGAGAGTTCGCCTTCTGCGTGCAAAAGACAGTTTGTATGCTTGAGGCGTCGAGCCGAAGTTTCAGGCGGCGTTCGGTGAATCTTGCGCGCCTGAGCCCCTGCGATTGGCTAAATCAACCGCCAGCGCCATCATCAGGCGATGAGAGAATTCCTCAAATTCATCATGAACGGGGAGCCGGTCGCGATTCGTGCGCCCGACTCGCTTTGTCTAGGTTGGCGTCGATGCATCGGGCCTCACCTGCCCAATCGGCGTCGGCCTGATCAAATCAAAGCTCCCCGCAGCCATCGCCGTACCGACCTCCGCGGAGCTGCTGGTTCGTCTCGAAGCCGCAGCGTCGGGTGAGTTCGCCGCAGCCGCACCGCGGCGCGCAACGCCCTAGGCGTCGAACAGGCGCTGCGCTTCAGAAATCCACCGCCAGCAGCGCAAACGTCGCCAGCCAGTGCTCGCCCATATAGTCGCCGCTCACATGCGGCAGGCTCGCATCGATATGCCGCTCCGCAGCCTCGCGCCCGCGCTGCGCTACTGGATGATCTCCAAGCATCGCCGCCAGCGATCGCCAGCACCACGCCCGCGAAAAGTTCAGGCCATCAAGATGCGCGATCTTGCCATCCGTGCGATCGCTCACCTTCGCCGGCGCCAACAGCGCTGCCGGATGTCCCTGCGCCAGACGCGGCATGAACCGCCCGAGCCACTCACGAAACTCGCGCGGCTCCAGCACGCGGCGCATGCATTCCACTTCCATCAGAGCAGGCGACAGGAAATCATCCTGCGAAGGCTCCCACGCCTGGCAGTCGCGATCCCCGCCATACCAGGCGATGCATTTAGCGCGCATCAGGTCGAACAGTTTCGGATCGAACGCTTCCGCCCAGTCCGCCGCCATGCGGATGGCGAACGCAGTCGACGAATGCACACCCGTCCGCACCGGATAATCCGCCAGCGGCAGGAAATCGCGAAAACGCTGCGCGAACGCTTCCGTCAACGGCCGAAGCTTCAATCCAGCCTCGGCAATCGTATCGCCCTCATGCAGTTCAAGCTCAGCCTGAAGCGCCAGCAGCCAGCCCCAGCCATACGGCCGCTCGAACCCACGCGACAAGGGCCGGGCCAGATACGCCACCTCGCCGGCGACATTTGCCTCGGTGATTCGCTCCGCAAAGAGATCGCGGATGCGCGCCGCCGCAGCAATCTCCGGCTGCCGCCGCACGAGCCGCGCCATCGTCCAGAAGCCATGAACGCAGCTGTGCCAGTCGAACGACCCGAAGAAGATCGGATGCACGGATCGCGGAACCACCGCATCCTCCGGCCCCGCCAGCACATGATCCATCTTGTAGGGAAACTCGCGGCTGATGTGGCTTAACGCCAGCCCCGCAAACGTCTCCGCCATCTCGCGCGTCAGAACTGTCATGGCTTCTCCCCAAAACCGCCGCCGCCCGGTGTCTCGATCAAGAACGCATCGCCTGGCGACATTGCCACCCGGGCCGTCGCCCGCAGCATCTCAACATCTCCATTGGCGCGCCGGACGGCATTGACCCCCGGCCTACCATCGCCGCCGCCTGATACGCCGAACGGCGCCGTCGATCGCCGGTTCGACAGCATCGCCGCCGTCATCGCCTCACGGAACCGCACCACGCGCACAGCGCCATCGCCTCCGCGCCATTCGCCCTCGCCGCCCGACCCGCGCCGCACGCCGAACCGCTCGATCAGGATGGGATAGCGGCTCTCGAGTATCTCGGGGTCCGTCAGCCGCGAATTCGTCATGTGGGTCTGCACGACCGACGCGCCGCCAAACCCCGGCCCCGCGCCCGACCCACCGCAGATTGTTTCGTAGTACTGGTATCGCTCGTTGCCGAATGTGAAGTTGTTCATCGTCCCCTGCGACGCCCCCAGCCGTCCCATCGCGCCATACAGCGCATCGACAACAACCATGCTCGTCTCGACATTGCCCGCAACCACAGCCGCGCCCTTCCGCGGATTCAGCAAGCAGCCCTCAGGCGTGATGATATCGATCGGCTTT
>CAIMMO010000066.1 GCA_903842595.1 uncultured Alphaproteobacteria bacterium | reverse complement strand
GAGGCGCAGCCGTCGCTGGACCCGGGACAGCTACGTGATCTGGCGACCTGTCGCTGGATTGCACATGGCGATGCGGTGCTGTTCCTGGGGCCGCCTGGCACGGGCAAAACTCATCTTGCCGTGGCCCTCGGCCGCGAGGCTGCTGCGCGACAATCAGGATGAGAACCGAGCGACAATCAGGATGAGAATGGATTGTCGGCGGCAGACCGAAGTGAGGGCGTAGCCCGAGCGAAGGTCTGTCGCCGACAATCGCGTCGTTTTTCCCGCAGGGAGCGGCGTCTGACGGTTGGGCGGGCTGTGATCAAGTAGCTGATTCTTCTCGTATTTGAGGGATCAGCATTTGACCGGCTCCCACATCAACGACCGCCAGATGAGGATTTTCATGAGCCACCGCGACACGCACGACGTGAGCGCCGCCGCCGCCAAGGCCGGCTTTTCGACCGCCACGGGCTACCGGATCGAGGGCGATCCGCGACTACCTTCCCAGAAGCAAGCTGTACGGGAACGCCGGCGCCCGGACCCTCTGATCGACGTCTGGGATAGCGAGATCGTGCCGATGTTGACGGCGGCCCCCGGCCTGCGGGCGATCGCCGTCCTGGAAGAGCTGCAGCGTCGACATCCCGAGATCGGCGACAATATCCGCCGAACTTTGGAACGCCGCATCCGATCGTGGCGTGCCTGCTCTGGGCCAGAGAAGGACGTTATCTTCAGGCAAACCTACGAGCCCGGCCGCCAGGGGCTGTCGGACTTCACCGACGTCAATGATCTTGGCATCACCATTGCCGGGGTGGTTCTGCCACATCGCCTTTATCACTTCCGGCTCGCCTTCTCGGGCTTTGAGCATGCTCATGTCGTCCTCGGCGGCGAGAGCTTTGTGGCGCTGGCTGAAGGGCTGCAGAACGCGCTCTGGGCGCTTGGTGGAGCGCCACGCGAGCATCGCAGCGACAGCCTGTCGGCAGCGTTCCGCAATCTCGACGCCGAGGCGCATGAAGACCAGACGCGCCGTTATCACGAACTGATGGGCCATTACGGAATGGAGGCGACCCGCAACAACACCGGCGTCGCCCACGAAAACGGCTCGATCGAGAGCCCGCATGGTCATCTCAAATCAGCCCTCGAGGACGCATTGTTGTTGCGGGGGACGCGGGACTTCGTCGATCTCGACGCCTGGCGCGCCTTCGTCGACGAGGTCGTCGGCCGGCGCAACGCCCGCAATCGCAAGCGCATCGCGCTGGAGCGGCCCTTGCTTCTGGCTCTGCCGGTGCGGCGAACGATCGATTATGAAGAGCATGTGGTCACGGTGACAAGCAGCGGCGGGTTCACCTTCCGCCGGGTGTTCTACACCATGCCCTCACGGCTGATCGGTCATCGCTTGCGAGCGCGCATCTACGATGATCGGCTTGAGTGCTTTCTGGGCGCCACACTGGTCGCTGCCGTCAGACGCGGCCGGCCCGCGTCTCACAGCAAGGGCGGACACGTTGTCGACTATCGGCATGTGATCCACGCGCTGCGCAAGAAGCCCATGGCGCTGTTGAACCTGGTCTATCGCGATCAGCTGTTCCCGCGCGCTGCCTACGCCCGGGCGTTCGAAGCGCTCCAGACCCAGCTTGGGGACAAACAAGCCTGCAGGATCACTGTGTCCTTGTTGGCGATGGCCCACGAACGCGGTTGCGAGGCCGAGCTGGCGCACGCCATTGAGGAAGGTCTCAAGGAGGGTCGGCTGCCTGATCTTGCCGCCTTGCGTGCTCGCTTCCATCCTGATGTCGGCGCTCTTCCGGTGGTGGAGGTCGAGCCTGTCGACCTTGGCCTCTACGACGAACTTGCAGCGGTCGCCGCATCGACACGGGTGGCGGCATGAACCCGCATCATCCCGCGATCGATGCCGCTCGCATTGAACTGCTGCTTAGCGAACTAAGGCTGCCGGGCATCAAGGGTCTGTGGCCAAAACTCGCCGAACAATCCGACAAGGATGGCTGGCCCGCAGCTCGGTTCCTCGCCGCGCTCGCCGAACACGAAATGGCCGATCGCGTTCGGCGGCGCATCGAGCGCCATCTCGCTGAAGCGCGTCTTCCTGCCGGCAAGACGATGGCGACGTTCGACTTCGAGGCCGTACCGATGGTCTCCAAGGCTCAGGTGATGGCGCTCGCTGCCGGCGACGCTTGGTTGGACAAGGGCGCGAACATCCTTCTGTTCGGGCCTCCCGGCGGCGGCAAGAGCCACCTTGCGGCAGCGCTTGGACTGGCGTTGGTCGAAGGTGGCTGGCGTGTCTTGTACACACGCACCACCGATCTGGTTCAGCGTCTTCAGGTAGCTCGTCAGGAACTTGCTCTTGAAAGTGCTATCGCCAAACTCGATCGCTACCATCTCTTGATCCTCGACGATCTGGCGTACGTCACCAAAGATCAGGCGGAGACCAGCGTGCTGTTCGAGCTTATCGCCGCACGGTATGAGCGCCGGTCACTGATGATCACTGCCAATCAGCCGTTCGGTGAATGGGGCCGCATCTTCCAGGACCCCGCGATGACGCTCGCCGCGGTCGACAGGCTTGTCCACCACGCCACGATCCTGGAGATGAACGTCGAGAGTTATCGGCGCCGATCGGCGTTGATCCGCAAACGTTCCGCAGGGCGGCCCGCGGCCAGCGCGACAATCAGAAACACACAGTCGCCCGAAGCTGAGTGACGCGCCGCGACAATCACCTCTTGCCAGGGAGACCCTTAGCGACAATCATCAACCCGTCCGGCCGTCTTCTCTCATCCTGATTGACGGCTTGCTCTCATCCAGATCGTCGCGCGACAGCGAGGCTATCCGGCAGAACTACAGCGTCCAGTTCGTCACGGCCGCGACGCTGGTCGCAATGCTCGCCAAGGCGCATGCTGACTGTCGCGCGACGATCTGGATGAGAGCAAGCCGTCAATCAGGATGAGAGAAGACGGCCGGACGGGTTGATGATTGTCGCTAAGGGTCTCCCTGGCAAGAGGTGATT
>CAIMMO010000065.1 GCA_903842595.1 uncultured Alphaproteobacteria bacterium | reverse complement strand
GGCACAAACTCGTGCAGCGACGGCGGCAACATCCACTGCTGATCCACGTCCCACGGTCGAAATGTCTTGGCCATGAACCGAAAGAATCAGCCTTCGGCTCAAAACTCAACAGATCGACGATTACGGAGACAGGCTCCTAGCCGCCCGCCTCAAACACCGCGCGGGCGATGGCGCGCGCCAGCGTGCTGGCTGCAAGCTCGCCGATGCGGGCCAGCATGAACGGACGATGCTCGCTGCGTTCGACCTGCGCGGTCGAAAGACAGAACACAACATCGCCATCGAAGGGCGCGAACGCAGGCCGGACGGCGCGCGCGACGCCCGCCATCGCCATCTTCGCGATCCGCTGCGCTTCCGCAGGCGCGAGCGCCACATTGGTCGCGACACAACAAAGCGTGGTGTTGGTGCGCCCTGCCATCGGCGGCAGGGGACGGATGCCGGGATTGCTCTTGGCGCCGCCCCAGTCATCCAGATCGAGCGCGTAGTCGCCCGAGGGCCGCGCGCCGCCGAACTCGCCTGCTTGTTCGTAGGGCCATGCCCAGAACGCCTCCGACCCGGGCATCTTCACCGCGCCATGCGAATTTACCGCTGCAAGCGCCCCCACCACGATGCCGTCATGCGTGGCAATGCTTGCTGAGCCGAGGCCTCCGGGGCCTCCTCCCGCGCGCGCGCCAAAGCCTGCGCCTGCACGGCCGAGGTCGAAAGCCGGCTTTGCGTCTGCGAGCGCCTGCATGCCCAGGTCGCGATAGGGCGGGCTCTCCCCCCACGCCTTGTCGCCGACATTGGCGAGATCATAGAGGATGGCCGCTGGCACGATGGGGGACGTGGGAATGGCGCTGTTGGGAAAGAGCGCGAAGCCGTGGCCCGCCGCCCCGAGCGCTGCGGTAACACCATCGGCGGCCGCAAGGCCATAGACCGAGCCGCCCGAGAACACGATCGCATCCACCGCATCGACAAGTGTATCGGGCGCCAACGCGTCCGTTTCGCGCGTGCCGGGTCCGCCGCCGGCGACGACAACCGCTGTCACGGCGCGCGCCTCGGGGCGGATCACGGTGACGCCCGTACCCACGGATGCGTCATGCGCCGAGCCGACGAGTAGCCCACCCACGTCGGTTATGAGGTTTGCCGGGCCGGGCCGCGCGCTCAACTGGCAATTCCCGTCATTTCACAGGCCTCAAGGCAGGCTTCAGTTGCCGTCATTGCAGGACGGTATAATGGGGCTGTATGACCGCCCTCTCCCTCCTGCGCAACAAGGAGCGCTCGCGCATGCGCCACATCAGGCTTGCCGGCATCGCCGCTTTCGCCCTTCTGATCGCCGCGTCTGGCTGCACCATCCCGCCAGCGGCCACGCCAACTTCAGAGTGGAAACTCTCGGGCCGCGCCATGATCTCGGCGGCGGACAAGCGCGCGGTTGAAGCAGGCCTTGCCGCGATCAAGGCCGGCGGCAGCGCCGTCGATGCGGCGATCGCGGCGCATGCCGTGCTGGGCCTTGTCGAGCCACAGAGCTCTGGAATTGGCGGCGGTGGCTACATGGTCGTCTACGACCGCAAATCCAACACCACGACCGTCTTCGACGGACGCGAGACCGCGCCGGCGGCGGCGACGGCGGACTACTTCACCGTTAACGGACAAAATCTCGGGTTTGGACCCGCCGTCACATCCGGAAGGTCGATCGGCGTGCCGGGCGCGGTCGCGCTCTACAAGGCCGCGCACGACAAGTACGGCAAGCAGCCATGGGCGGCAAACTTCGACGCGGCGATCAAGCTGGCGGATGAAGGCTTCATCGTGTCGCCCCGCCTCGCAGGCGCACTGGGATCGTCCTACTACAAGAACGGCCCGCTCGCGAAGAACCCGGAGACCAGCGCGTACTTCTTTCCGAGTGGCAAGGCACTGGCCGCCGGCGACCGGCGTACCAATCCCGAATATGCAGCCACACTCCGCGCGGTCGCCAAGGACGGACCGGCCGTCTTTTACAGCGGCCAGATCGCGCAGGACATCGTCGCCGCTGTGCACTCCGGCGAAATCCAGGGCGCGCTGTCGGTGAAGGACATCGCCGACTACAAGGTGCTTGAGAAGCCCGCCGTCTGCGGCCCGTTCCGTAACTATCGGATCTGCTCGGCGCCGCCCTCCTCTTCCGGCGGCGTGGCGATGAACCTGATCATGTCTTTGTACGACAAGATCGCCGCGGCGACCCCGGAGGAAACGCCCGCAGCCAACCTGCGCGATTTCGTGCTGGCGCAGCAACTTGGCTATGCCGACCGCGATCACTATGTCGCCGATCCGGACGCCGTGTCCGTGCCGGTCGCTGACCTACTCAACCCGACTTACATCAGCGCCCGCGCCGCCAGCGGCTTCAAGCCGGGCGACGCGCCGAAACCGGGCGACCCCGGCGCCGTGCTGCACGGCAAGCCGATCGTCGACATGTGGGGAGGGGACGCTAACGCTGCCCAGTCGGGCACAACGCACCTGTCCTTCATCGACTATGAAGGCAATGCCGTCTCATTCACCGCCACGGTAGAAAGCGGTTTCGGCTCACAGCGCTGGACCAACGGCTTCCTGCTGAACAACCAGCTCACCGACTTCACGCGCCCGCCGACCCTCGGCGGCAAGCCCGTCGCCAACGCGCCGGGGCCGGGAAAGCGCCCGCGCTCATCCATGTCGCCGACCATCGTGTTCGACCAGGCTGGCGATCCCTTCATGATCACCGGCTCACCAGGCGGCAACTCCATCATCGGCTATGTATCGAAGACGCTGGTGGCCGTGCTGGACTGGGGCGCGACTGCCCAACAGGCGAGTTCGCTGCCCAACGTGGTGGCGCGCGGTCCGGTGGTGAGCGTCGAGACAGCTGACGAGACCGGCAAGCAATGGTCGAAATTCCTGTCGGATGCCGGTTTCAGGATCCGCGAAGTGGCGGGCGAGAATTCAGGGCTCAACCTGATCGTCGTGCGTCCGGATCGTCTTGAGGGCGGCGCCGATCCAAGACGCGAAGGCGTGGCGCTGGAAATCGTGCGCTAGACCCGCGCGGTCAGGCAGCCTTCGCCTGCAGGCGAAGCTGTGTGCATCGTCAGTTTCGTCACGGGTTCCATCGGAACCCGCGATGAGCACTCAAAGTCTCACGGGACAGCGGCGCTGGACGCGCCCGATGCCGGCGACGTGACCGGTTCGCCGGGCAGCACCTGATCCACAAAAAGGGGAACGGACGCGAGCCGGTCCCGATACCGCTAGCGTCCATGAGGGCTCGCGGCTTGCCGTGGGCCCTCTGCTTGCGTGGAGTCACAAAGGTCATGACTCTCAATCACTGTGATCGGTCGAGTTGACGCACCATGAAGTATCCGACCGCGTACAGATCCATGCGCGCCGGTGACGTAGAGGTTAGCCCGGAAGCGAGGCGCTACCTCATGCAACATCTCAGACGTTCCAGAAACTCTGGCTTAGGCCCCTACCTGGCCTGGGGATGCGTCCTCGTGATGATGGCTCTGCTCGGCGCGTTTGCGCTCTTTCCGTAGGTGTCGCGCTTGCCTAGGCAGCTGGAACACGCAGCGTGAAGGCAGCGCCCTCTGAACCGTTCGATGACATAACCAGCTCACCCTTCATGCCGCGAGCGAGTTCGCGCGCAATCGCAAGACCCAGGCCCGCCCCCCCGCGCGACGCCGAGCCGGCGAAGGGCTGGAACAGCCGGCCCACCACCATCGCCGGCACGCCGGGACCATTGTCGGCGATTTCGACCACGGCCGAGTCACCGTCGAGAAAGACGCGCGCGCTTATCTTGCCGGGGCAGGATCGGTCCTTCTGGTCGCGGATGGCCCGCGCGGCATTGCGGACAAGGTTGGCGACGATGCGATGCACATGGTCGACGTCAGCGACCGCATTGACCGGACCCGTCGCGTCAAGCTTCCATTCGATCTCGCCGGCGCCTGCGAGGCCCTCGACCGCGGCTTCATCGATGGCAGGAATGAGGTTCACAGTGCACAGGTTCGGCGCAGACGGATCTTGGCGCGCATGGCTCAGCGTCGCCTCGGCGAGATTGACCGCGCGCTGAATCGCCCGCTCAAGGCGTGGCGCGGCGCGCCTGACGCGCGGGTCTTCGGACTCGGCAAGGCCTTCAGAGACGATCTGGGCGGCGGAGAGCGAGTTGCGAAGGTCGTGGTTGATCTTGGCGACCGCCTCGCCGAGCTCGGCCAGCCGCTTGCGCTGGCGAAAGGCTGCGGACACCGTCTTCTGCATCGCCTGCAGCGCCACGTTGGCGCGACGCATCTCGTCGGCGCCTCTGGGCATCGGCTCGAACTCGGCGCCCTCGGGCGCATTTGCGAAGCGGACGATGCCCAGCGTCAGGCGCCGCATTGGCTGGATCACCAGCCGGTAGATTGCGAAATAGACCAGCGCGCCGACCATCGCGGCGATCAAAAGCGAGAGCAGCAGCAGGGTACGGGAGAACGCGATCAGCCCGTCCTTCAGCCCCTGCTCCTGCACGATCACCTCCATCACCTCGTCACGGGTCAGGGATGGCGAGAGCAGGATGCGCAGAAAACGGCCCCGGGGCGCGAACATGTGGCTGAATGCGCCGGCAATACCGTCCACGAAATTCTCGGTTCGAAGATCGATCACCACCAGGTCGCCGGAGATGTCGATGGCGGGCGGCAGGATCTCGCCGCGGAAATCCTGCTCCTGCACGGCCACGGAGACGACCTGCGCGCGCTCCAGCAGCTGGCGGGACAGTTCGTCCCCCACCCGCCCGTCAGGCGCCGCCTCAACGGCCAGGGCGGCTATCTGGGCCGCCTGCCCTCGCTCCTCGAGCCAGTTGTTGCGGTAGCTCCCAGCCAGGACGGGATAGGCCAGCGACACGGCGATCAGAACGAAAGCGGCCGTCGAGATGAGCAGGCGACCGCGCAGGCCGGACAAAAAGCGTGCCTTTCCGCCTTCCGGCGCGCTGGCCGGGGCGGCATCTCCCTCCGGATGATCGATCTCGCTCAGCTGGTGGTCCCCTGGGCGTTCCCGGTTCGCCCGGCTTTGCCGTCTTTTCATGTGGTTGTACGGCCTAGCAGTCACAATCCCGTCGCCGGAAGGTGACTTCATGCGACAGTCCGGTCGTGCTTGACTTGCCCGGATCGAGCATGTAGTTCCCCCGCCTCCTAAAGGAATAAGGGGCAGTGACCCGTGTCCACCAAACGGACTTTCCAGCCGAGCAACCTGAAGCGCAAGCGGCGCCACGGGTTCCGCGCGCGCATGGCGACCAAGAACGGCCAGAAAATCC
>CAIMMO010000064.1 GCA_903842595.1 uncultured Alphaproteobacteria bacterium | reverse complement strand
GGCACAAACTCGTGCAGCGACGGCGGCAACATCCACTGCTGATCCACGTCCCACGGTCGAAATGTCTTGGCCATGAACCGAAAGAATCAGCCTTCGGCTCAAAACTCAACAGATCGACGATTACGGAGACAGGCTCCTAGGAGATCATCATGCCACTTTTGACATCTCCGATTGATGGCGTCGCAATGCGCCAGATCCGCCGCTACGGCATTGAGCTGGACGTCTGCCCGACTTCGGGTGGCGTATGGCTCGACAAGGGCGAACTCGAGAAACTTATCGCGCTCGTGACCGATGAAGCCGTGCAAACGGTGGAGGCTGACGTCGAGCGTTCCCGCAAGGCTGGCCGGAGTTACGGCGAGGACGGTGATGATGATGATTTCGATGATCATCGTCGCCGTGGCGGCAAGCGACGTTCTCGTTTTCTCGACATCTTCGACTAACAGACGCGGAGTTGCGGCGCCGGCATTTTTGATGCCGGCGCCGTTCATACGATCATCCACGTAACAAGCGACCGTTTCACGCCGACACACTTCGTTTGCCGATGCCGACACCAGCATCGCAGCAAGCTTAGGTCGCGGCACGCGCCGCGATGCTTGCCTTCAAGGTTCACGCTATGCCCTTCGACATTTTTGCCGAGTTCGCCGGCCAGCCCATCTGGTTATGGGCCGCCTTTCTCTCATTTGTCGGCCTCGTCCTCTGGCTTGATCTCGGTGTCATCAACAACCATGACGGCGTGATCTCCCCGGCACGCAGTGCAATGATGTGGGCAGGCTTTGCGACGTGCGCGCTCGCGTTCGCGGGCTATGTTTACTTCCTGTACGACCCGGACCCCGCATTCTACTCCGGCACAGGCGATCTGAACGCTCAGGCGACGGTTCAGTACGTCACGGGCTATCTACTCGAGACCGCGCTCGCCTTTGACAATATATTTGTCATCTCGATGGTGTTCGCCTTCTTTGCTGTGCCGCCTGCCTATCAGCACCGCGTTCTTTTCTGGGGCATCATCGGCGCCATCGTCTTTCGCGCGATCTTCATCGGCCTCGGGTCTGCGATCGTCAATGAACTCACCTGGGTGCTGTTTTTCTTCGCAGCTATCCTGATCTTCAGCGGCTGGAAGATGCTACGTTCCATGGGAGCGGCCAACCACGCTCCCGACGCCAGCAAGATCGTGCGGTTCGTTGAGCGCTTCGTGCCAGTTACGAAGGAAATTCGGAACCACAACTTCTTCGTTCAGGCTCCCAATCCGGCGGGAAAGGTTGTGCTTCACGCGACACCTCTCTTCCTCGCCCTGTTGACCGTGGAGTTGGTCGATATCGTGTTCGCGATCGACAGCGTCCCGGCGATCTTTGCCGTCACGCGTGACCCGTTCATCGTCTATACGTCCAACATCTTCGCGATCCTCGGCCTGCGCTCGATGTACTTCATGCTTGCTGCTGCGGCCAACCGGTTCGTCTATCTCAAGGCAGGCCTCGCCGCGGTACTCGTATTGATCGGCGGCAAGATCATCTGGAATTTTGGCCTGCACAAGGAGTTGAACCTTGTGCCCTATCTTGAAGCTCACTGGTCGCTGCTTGCAACCCTTGTCCTCGTTGGCGGCGCCATCCTTGCCTCGCTTTGGAAAACGCGCGCCCCAAAAGCGGCTCTTTCACAGGACCCGCCCCTCCGCGAATAACAGAAAAACGCGCCCGGCCTTCACGCTGCCCGGCGAAGGGTGGCGATACATGTCGATTGAAGCTTCAGTGGAGTTTCAGCGTTGAGTGAGCTCGCCGACAGACGATGAACGATCTCGAATCGCCGAATTCGAGACACTGGCGATGTTCGAATTTCCGAGGCAAAACGCGACCTTCATGGGTCGCGCGTTCCGGACGTTTTTCTCTCCTACGGCTGTTCCCACTTTTGAGCATCACATGATGAGCCGGCCGATGCTGAGGCTGCTCCGTCCGCCGGCGGTCTGGGCGAAGCCGGCTGCCTGAGCACAGCCATGCGCCAGGGCTGGACCCCGTGCCCAGAACCTAACCTGTCAGCGCCCTGACAAGCGGGAGCCCTTGACCGCGGATCATTTGAATACCCAATTCATCGGCAGAGGGATTGAATGCCATGTTTCGAACGCTGGTTGCATGTGGGCTAACGGCAGTCGCTTGCACAGGCTTTGCGCTGGCCCAAGATGGGCTGTTCTCCGGTGCGCAGGCCGATCGTGGCGGGGTTCTTTTCAACAATGA
The DNA here is from genome assembly GCA_903842595.1 of uncultured Alphaproteobacteria bacterium. Taxonomy (GTDB): domain Bacteria; phylum Pseudomonadota; class Alphaproteobacteria; order Caulobacterales; family Hyphomonadaceae; genus UBA7672. The sequence continues at coordinate 2,333 of CAIMMO010000064.1, read as the reverse complement.
ATGTGCTGCCTGTCATACGGTCCGACATGCTGCCGACCTGATGGTGTCGCGCGGAGGCGATACGCTTTTTCCTGATTTTCACGCGAAGCTGTCGGCGACGATGCCACCCTTCAGCGCGGACAAGCCGGAGCCGCAAGGCTATGTCGATATTCTCGCCTATCTCACGCGCGAGCTTGGCGCTCGTGAGGGCGCCAGTGATGCGACGTTGCAGTCCCCCGCTTTTCGTGCGGCACGGATCCCGAGTGCGGCCAGCGTCGTAGCAAGCATCTCCCAAGCGCCCGAGCAGCTTGAGTGGCATAACTGGCGCGGACCGCTGGACGGCACTGGATACTCCGCGGCTGATCAAATCGATGCCTCTAACGTCAAGTCGTTGCGGACAGCGTGGCGCTGGAGTTCTTCCGGCATGGGTCCGTCGCCCGAGGCGCGCAACACCACAACGCCGCTGATGGTTGATGGCAGTCTTTATCTGACCGCAGGCCTGACCCGAAACGTAGTCTCGCTCGATGCGAAGACCGGAGAGATGCTCTGGATGTGGCGGCCGAACGAGGACGAGGCCCGCTTTGAAAACGCGCCGCGCAAAGGCGCCGGTCGCGGCGTCGCCTACTGGACTGACGGCAAAGCAGATCGCCGCATATTCACTGTTACGCCCGGCTTTCATCTCGCAGCGCTCGATGCCGCGACCGGTCGGCCAATCGCTCGTTTCGGCAGTCAGGGACAGGTTGATCTGATGGCCGGGCTTCGCGGCGTGCCGAAAGAAGGCTTGCCTGACATCGGCAATTCTTCTCCGCCCCTGGTGGTTGGCGACATAGTCGTTGTGGGCCCGGCACACGAAATCGGCCTGAGACCAAAATCAAACGGCAATGTGAAGGGCGACGTTCGCGCCTATGACGCGCGCACAGGCCGCCTTGTCTGGACCTTCCGCACGATACCGGCCAAGGGAGACCCAGGCTATGAAACCTGGACGGCCGGGGCGGCAGAGTATTCTGGAAATGCCGGGGTCTGGGCCCCGATGTCTGCCGATCCCACGACAGGCCTGATCTACCTGCCGGTCGAAGCTTCCACGAACGATGTGTACGGCGGCGCGCGTCAAGGCCAGAACCTCTATTCGTCAAGCCTCGTCGCACTTGAAGCCAAGACAGGAAAAGTGCGCTGGTCGCGCCAGCTGGTCCATCATGACATCTGGGATTGGGATGTGCCTGCAATTCCGATCCTGGCGGATGTGCCACGCGACGGTCGCACCATTCCCGCTGTGCTGCAGATCACGAAGCAGGGATTTGTTTTCGCTTTCAACCGGCACACGGGGGAGCCTCTGTGGCCAATCGAAGAGCGAGCAGTCCCGCAGTCTGATACGCCCGGCGAGGCGACGTCTCCGACGCAGCCTTTCCCTACTCTGCCGATACCGTTCGACCGCCAGGGCGTCACGGTCGACGATCTCATCGACTTTACCCACGACTTGCGCGCAGAGGCACTGGAAGCAGTAAAGCCCTACCGGCTTGGCGGGTTCATGGCCCCACCATCACTAAGCCCCGCGCCCGATAGCACACGAGGGACGCTGTCGCTTCCGCATTTTCTTGGTGGCGGAAACTGGGAAGGCGGCGCTTTCGATCCCGAGAGCGGCATTCTCTATGTCGGCTCGATGACCAGCCTCAATATTCTGTCTTTGGCGCCTGCACCGGCAGGGTCGGATGTTCCTTATGTTTATAGCGGTGGCCGGCCGCCGCAGGTCCGTGGGCTTTCGTTGATCAAGCCTCCCTACGGACGCATTACCGCGATCGACATGAAGACGGGTCATCACGCCTGGATGATTGCAAACGCAGACACGCCAGATGCAGTTCGCGAAAACCCGGCGCTGGCTGGCGTCGTGCTGCCTCGCACGGGCGTCGTCTCGCGTGCGGGACTGTTGGCGACGAAAACCTTGCTGTTTGCGGGCGAGGGTCTGACAGGCTCGCCTGTTTTCCGTGCGCACGATAAGGCAACTGGCGCCATACTGGCCGAGCTCACTCTGCCGGGCACACAGACGGGGCTTCCAATGACGTATGTGCTGGATGGGAAACAGTACGTTGTCTTGTCGACTGCCGGCGGAGATGGGCGAGCGGCTGAAATCGTGGCCTTAGCCTTGCCCAACCAGCTTCAATAGCGAACTGCAGCCAGAACAAGCCCGACTCGACAACCGGCTGACGCTCTTCGCGTCGGCAGATTACAAGTTGTTGTGCGAGCCATCGCAGAGCGGCGCTCTGCCCGTGTGCTTGCATTGGCAGAAATACACCGTCTTCGTTTCTTCTGCCGTCCAGGCCATCGGCGTGAAGGACGTGTCCTTATGCGCGCCATTGCAG
>CAIMMO010000063.1 GCA_903842595.1 uncultured Alphaproteobacteria bacterium | reverse complement strand
TGTTAGCCAAGGTCTTTTCCCCATGCTTGGGTCGGCGCTTGCCATGTCTGCGCGAGGCTGTAAAGCGCTCATGTTCGGACGGCCAGATGGGGTCGGGCGGAGCTATCCACAAGGCGTCGAAAGCCCATGCGCGCGCGTTCAGGACCTGTGGCCCGTATTGCCGGAAGCATCCGTGCTCCCGGGGACAAATCCTGCTCGCACAGGGCGATCATGATGGCTGCTGTTGCGGCCGGCGAATCGACCGTGACGGGGCTTCTGGAAGGCGAGGATGTGCTGAACACGGCGCGCGCCGTGAAGGCGCTAGGCGCTGGTGTAGAACGGACAGGCCCAGGAAGGTGGACGATCGCCGGCGTGGGCGCGGCCGGCTTTCGTACGCCAACGGATGATCTCGATTTCGGCAATTCGGGAACCGGCGCCCGGCTGATGATGGGGCTTGTCGGCGGGCATGACGTGTCCGCCCGATTTGTGGGCGATGCGTCGCTGTCATCGCGTCCGATGGAGCGCGTGCTGAAGCCGCTGCGCGAAATGGGCGTCGCGGCCGAGACGGCGGCGGGCGGGCGATTGCCGGCAGTGATCCGGGGAGGGCGGCTTAAGGCGATCCGCTATGCGCCGCCAGAGGCTTCGGCGCAGGTGAAGTCTGCGATCATGCTTGCCGGCCTGCGCGCCGAAGGCGTGACCGTGGTCGAGGAGAAGGAGGCGACGCGCGATCACACGGAGCGAATGCTGCGGGCGTTCGGCGTGGAGGTTGGCGTCCAGACAAGGGCCGAGGGCGGACCCGTTGTCTCCATCCGAGGTGGGCAATCGCTGCGCGCGATCAAGGGGGCGTCTGTTGCTGGCGATCCTTCGTCGGCAGCGTTTGCTGTTGCGCTTGGCCTGATCGCGGGCGAATGCGGCGCGACGGTGACAGGCATGCTCGATAACCGGACGCGGACCGGCTTCTTCGATGCGGCGCTGCAGATGGGGGCCGACCTGAAAGTCGAAGGCGATGGACAGGCGACTGGCGAGGAAACGATGCGGATTATTGCATCCGCCTCGGGCCTCAGGGGCATTTCACTCGATCCTGCGCTGGTGCCGTCGATGATCGACGAGCTGCCGATCTTTTCTGTCCTGGCGGCCTTTGCCGAGGGCAAGACGAAAGTGACGGGCGCGGCCGAACTGCGCGTGAAGGAGAGCGATCGCATCAAGGCGATCTGCGCTATGCTGTCGGCCAACGGTGTTGCAGTGGAGGAGCTGCCGGACGGCTTCATCGTGACCGGCCTTGGCGCGCGCGGCGTGCCCGGCGGAGGGCTGGTGCAAGCGCGTCACGACCACCGGATCGCCATGAGCGCGCTGGTGATGGGCTCGGCAGCGAAGAATGCGGTGGCTGTCGACGACATTGCGATGATCGCCACGAGCTATCCGGAGTTCTTCGATCACATGGCGACGCTGGGAGCGAGCGTGGAGCGTGATGGCCAATGATCATCGCGATCGATGGCACGACATCCTCCGGCAAGGGTACTCTGGCGAAGCGGCTGGCGAAACACTATGGGCTGCCGCATCTCGATACGGGCCTGCTCTATCGCGCGGTTGCGAAGGCGGCGCTGAACGCGGGCGTTGATCTCAAGGACGAGGGTGCATGCGCGCGATTGGCGGCCGGTGTGGAGCTCGATGCTTTCGACGAGCTTGAGCTTAGGAGTTCAGGCGTGGGGGCTGCGGCTTCGGTGGTGGCGAGTTTGCCAGCAGTGCGTCGGGCGCTCTTCGAGCTGCAGCGGAATTTTGCGCAGCGTGAAGGCGGGGCGCTGCTCGATGGGCGGGACATCGGTACGGTGATCGCGCCGGATGCGGATGTTAAGCTGTGGGTTGACGCGGCTGTGGAGGCGCGGGCGCGGCGGCGGTTTCTGGAACTGTCCGGCATGGGCGAGAAAGTGACAGAGGAAGGCGTTCTCGAACAGCTCAAGGAACGCGATGCACGCGATGCGGCGCGGACGGATGCGCCGATGAAGCCGGCGGACGATGCGGTGTGGATCGACACGACGCGTATGAGGCCGGATGAGTGTCTCGCGAAGGCGATCGAGGTGGTCGAGGCGCGGAAGGCGGACGGAACGAAGGGCGAAGCTTGATCCTCAGTCATGCGCCGGTTCTCGAAGCAGGCCTGGTAGGAAGAAGACGGGCCAGATCAGCAGGAACAGGTTTGCGCCGTACCAGCTCCAATCAATCTCTCCGATCAGCGTCCAGTAGGAAACGGCCATTCCCCCCGCAACCATGGTTAGAACCAGCGAGATGATCGCGAGATGACGCCATGGCTTTCCCCGGCGTATCGCGGAAACGGCGGCAAGGCCTGTCGCGGAGAAGGCAAGGTCCAGCGGAAGGAAGGACCAGTTCCAGGCTTTGACGCGCGGATCGTCTGCCTGCGGATAAAGCCATTCGGGAGGAAGACTCAGAAGTTTCGCCTCATGTAGCCCCGCCACCGACCAGTAGACCAGGAATGCCACGTCCGTGAAGAGCAGCAGATAGCGGAGCGGCCGACTCACGCACCCACCGCGGCTCGCTGAACGTCTCCGGGCAATTGTCCCGCCATGCCTTCGAGCGTTGTGTTCGTGAGGTTCACGATCGTCAGCTTGCGCGTGGGATCGACGAACCAGCTGTGACCCCAGACGCCGCCCCATTGCCATGAGCCGGCCGAGAGCGCCGATCCGGAAGCGGCAGGGTTGAGCAGGATGGATCCGCCGAAGCCGAAGGCGGTATTGCCTGTGGGGTCGAACAGGATGCGGAGCGGACCGACCTGGTTCGACATCATCTGCTGCGTTGTTTCTTTCGATAGGATAGGCGCGCCGCCAGCGCGGATGGCGTCAAGCATGCGAACGATGTCGAGCGCCTTGCCATTCATGCAGCCGCCGCCGCCCTGGAAGGCGTTGCGATTGAAGGCGCGCGAGGTGCCAAGATTGATCGGTGCACAACCAGGCACAAAGGGCTGCTTGAAATTGTCGCCGATCGGAATGGGCTCCGGCGCAGCGTTGGAATAGGGCTGCACCAGGCGCTTTTCGTCCGTGACGTAGAACGAAGTGTCCGTCATCTGCATGGGGCCAGTGACGTATTTCTGGACCGCGCCTTCGACATCCGTGCCTTCGGCTTTCGCCATCACCGCGCCGAGCACGTCGATGGCGACGGAGTAGAGCCAGGCCGCGCCGGGTGGGAAGGTGAGGCCGGCCTCCACCATGCGAGCGAGATTGTCCTCCATCGTGAAGTCGCCATCGATGCCGGCGGAGACGGGGATGGTGTTGTAGGGGCCTTCGGGCGGCTGGAGGAAATCGTAGCTGAGGCCGGCCGTGTGGGTGAGCAGGTGGCGCATGGTGATGGTGGGCGTGGAGCCATCCGGCGCCTTGGGCTTGAAGTCGCTCAAGAAGTCGGTAACGGACGTGTCGAGGCCGAACTTGCCCAGCTCGATCATCCGCATCGCGGCGGCGGTGACGATGGGCTTGGATATCGAGGCGAGCCGGAAGATCGCGTCTTCGGTCATCGGCTTGCCCTGCTCGCGGTTGGCGAGGCCGTAGGGCTTGAAGTGGGCGAGTTCGCCATCCTTCATCACGGCGATCACCGCGCCGACGATGCGTTTCTCGTCGAGGGCTGAGTTCAGGGCGTCGTCGATGCGCTGGGTTATGTTTGTCATGCGCAGAGCATGGCGCGCCGCTTATGAAGGTCAAGAGCGGACGTTCTCAGGCGTGCAGGGGCGCTGAGGTATGTCTTCGGGCAATGTCGGGCCACGTGCGCAGGCGGAGCGCGCGGGGTGAGCCCTAGCCTTGTGTCGTCGAGCTGAAGGGGATCGCCTGCGAGGAGTTGGGCCAGGTCCTGCGCGATGAGCTGATCGCGGCGGTTGCGCTTTAAGCGTGTTACATAGCCGAGGAGCGTCGCGAGCTACGTCACAAATTCATCGACAGGCCCGTTCATTGGTCTAGCCCCTGTCATATGCGTCGAGGTCTTTAGCGATGGTCACGGGCGCGATTATACAGTCGCAAATACTCCCGCCGGCTCTGTGCCAGTTTCTCTGCCAAGTCCTTGGCGGAAGTGACTGAGAAGGTTGGAGTTCGTCGCGGCGTTTCCCCCTAACCTGAACAACGGCTGTCCCCCAAACTCGGCGCCCTGCGTTATGCAGGTTGGCGACGGCGGGCGTGCGCCAATTCTGGTGACTGGAGCATTGCGCGCACCTGATGGTCGGCGGTGGCGATGCGGCGTCCAAAACAAAGCATTTTCATTGACATAATGGGCGGCGGGCCGCATGAGCGCGCTTTCCGAAATGGCCCTTGAACAAGGTCAGGAGTCGTCTTTCCAACCGTCGGCGTCACAGGAGATGCCCCCATGTCGAACGCAGTGCTTCCCGTCTACGGCCCGAGCCCGGTCGTTTTCGCGCGAGGCGAGGGCGTGCGCATGTATGACGACAAGGGGAAGGCCTATCTCGATTTCATCGCCGGCATCGCGGTCACTTCGCTGGGGCATTGCAACCCCGTGCTGGTGAAGGCGCTGACCGACCAGGCCAATACACTTTGGCATACCTCGAACATGTTCCGCGTGCCTGGGCAGGAGCGGCTGGCGCAGCGCTATGTCGATCTGACATTTGCCGACTATGCGTTCTTCACCAATTCGGGCGCTGAATCGATCGAAGGCTGCATCAAGATCGCGCGGCGCTATCACTGGTCGAAGGGTGCGCCGGAACGCATCGGGATTCTGTCGTTCGAGGGGTCGTTCCACGGGCGTACGCTCGGCGGCATCAATGCTGGCGCGCAGGAAAAGTATCGTGAGGGCTTTGGTCCGCGGCTTCCCGGATTCAGGTCGATCCCGTTTGGTGATCATGAGGCGCTGAAGGAGGCGATCAAGGCGCCGGATCTTGCCGCCGTGCTCATCGAGCCGGTGCAGGGCGAAGGCGGTGTGCGCGCCGTGCCTGATCAGTGCCTGAAGGGACTGCGTGATCTTTGTACTGAGCATGGCGTCCTGCTGATCTATGACGAGATCCAGTGCGGCGGCGGGCGGACGGGCAAGCTGTTCCATCACCAGTGGGTGGCGGGCGCGGAGCCGGATCTTCTCGCGGCGGCCAAGGGCATTGGCGGCGGCTTCCCGATGGGAATGATCCTCGCGACAGCCGAGGCTGCATCCGGCATGGCCAAGGGCGTTCACGGCACGACATTCGGCGGCGGGCCGCTGGCGATGGCGGTAGGAAATGCTGTGCTCGACGTGATGACGGGCGAGGGATTCTTCGAGCAGGTGCGCCGCGTGGCCGGCACGATGCAGCAGGGGATGGAAAGCCTGAAGGGGCGTTATCCGGAACTGGTGCTCGACGTGACCGGGGCCGGGCTGCTGCGCGGACTGCGGATGAAGGACGATCCGATTCCGCTGCGGGGCAAGCTGTCGGACCGCGGGCTTCTGGTGGGGACGGCGGGCAACAACACGCTCCGCCTCGCGCCGCCGCTGGTGGTGACAGAGGACGATGTGCGCGAGGCAATCGACATCATCGACCAGCAGTTCGCCAGCATGATGACGGCTGCCGGGTCATGAACCACTTCCTGGATCTCTGGCCAATCCCGGCCGGCGAGCTGAGGTCGATCCTGGACAATGCGAAGTCGCGCAAGGCGGCGCGCGCCGGCCTGCCGAAGGGGGCGGCTGACAAGGACGCGCCGCTCGGCGGGCATACGCTCGCGATGATCTTCGAGAAGAACTCGACGCGGACGCGTGTCTCGTTCGACATGGCAATCAGGCAGTTGGGCGGGACATCTCTGATCATCTCGGCGTCGGATTCGCAGATCAGCCGCGGCGAGTCGATCGAGGATACGGCGCGGGTGCTGTCGCGCTATGTCGATGCGGTAATGATGCGCGCGAACCGCCATGCGGATGTCGAGGCGTTTGCGGCGGCGGCCAGCGTTCCGGTGATAAACGGTCTGACCGAGAAGTCGCATCCGTGCCAGATCATGGCCGATTTGCAGACGCTGGAAGAGGCAGGGCTGAACCTGAAGGGCGCGCGCATCGCATGGGTGGGCGATGGCAACAACGTGGCCGCCAGCTTTATCCACGCAGCGCCGAAATTCGGCTTCTCGCTCGCGGTGGGGACGCCCGCCGGGTATGAGCCGAACGCTGCGGACGTGCAGCGCGCGCGGGCGGAGCAGGGGCGGATCGAGCTGTTCAGGGATGCGGCGAAAGCTGTCGCAGGCGCCGACGTCGTCGTGGCGGACACGTTCGTCTCGATGGGCGACAAGGATGCGGACAAGCGGCTTCAGGATCTTGCGCCGTTCAAGGTTAGCGGCGAGCTGATGCGCCGCGCCAATGGCGGGGCGATGTTCCTGCACTGCCTTCCGGCACATCGCGGTGAGGAAGTGGACGCCGATGTGATCGACGGGCCACAGTCGCTGATCTTCGACGAGGCCGAGAACAGGCTGCACGCGCAGAAGGCGATCCTGGAGTGGTGCCTCAAAGGGTAAGGTTACTCCCCCCGCCCGATCAGGGATGCCGAAGCCACGAGTTCTGACAGCAGGGACAGCGTGGCGGCGCCTGAGGCGTTGAACGGGTCCAGTTCGGCGCGCTTGAAGTATTTGAGGAGCTGGCTGGGGTTCACCTTGGCGAGGTTCACCTGGCCCATCGTCCAGCCACCGAAGCGCCGCTCTGAGATCTCTTCATAGGCAAGAAGGCGGAGGTGCTCGTGGCGCGTGTCACGCACGATGGCGTGGTAGAGATCGCAGACTTCATCGCGGCCGCCTTCGAGCACCTGAATGAATAGGTCGTTCGAAACGCACAGCATGCCGGTGATGCCGTTTGCCGGGTTGTTACGGCGCGACTGGACGAGGATGTCATCGAGGATTGCGGCGCTGGTCCCGGCGGCGGCGCGGCTGGCATAGAGGCAGCGTACGAGCATGGCAGTCAGGCTTTCAGGTTGAGCAGTGAGAGGAATTCGCGACGCAGGGCGGCGTCCTTGAGGAAGGAGCCGCGCATCACCGAGTTGATCATCTTGGTCTCGTTGTCCTTCACGCCGCGCCAGTGCATGCAGAAGTGATCCGCCTCCATCACCACGGCCAGGCCGTCTGGGCGCACCTTGTCGATCAGGAGTTCCGCCATCTGGGTGATGGCCTCTTCCTGGATCTGCGGACGCGACATGATCCATTCGGCCAGGCGCGAGTATTTCGACAGGCCGATAAGGTTGGAGTGCTCGTTCGGCATCAGGCCGATCCAGAGCCGGCCCATGATCGGGCAGAGGTGGTGGCTACAGGCGGAGCGGACGGTGATCGGACCAACGATCATAAGTTCGTTCAGCATGGCCGCGTTGGGAAACTCTGTGACTGGCGGGGCGGGGTGATAACGGCCCTGGAACACTTCGTTGAGGTACATCTTGGCGACGCGCTTGGCGGTGTCGCGTGTGTTGTGGTCGCTGGTCGTGTCGATCACGAGGCTCTCCAGCACGCCCCGGAGCTTTCCCTCGACTTCGGCCTGCAGGGCTTCCAGTTCACCGGGCTCGATGAAGGCGGAGATGTTGTCATTGGCATGGAAGCGGCGCTTCGCCTTGAGGATGCGCGCGCGGATGAGGGCCGAGACCGTGTCGGCCGAAGGAACTGTTGGGGGCTTCGAGGCGTCGCTCATCTGGCGTCCTTCATAGTCTCTTGTAAGGGGCGCCGTCGATGCCCCCTTTTTGTGGGTCACGGGGTGAGTTCCTTGCCGTCCCAGGCGAACAGGCGTCCGGACTGGGAGGGCGCAAGCGCATCGAGAACGGCAAGAAGATGGCCGGCAGCCTTGGCAGGAGCGAAAAGCTGGTCCGGCTTTACGCCCGCCTGAAACGGCTTTGAGAGGCCTGTGTCAACCGTGCCCGGATGCAGGGCGACGCAGACCGCTTGCGGATGGCTGCGCGCCTGTTCGATGGCGAGACAGCGTATCAGCATGTTGAGGGCGGCTTTCGAGGCGCGATAGCTGTGCCAGCCGCCGAGGCGGTTATCCGAGATTGATCCGACGCGGGCAGAGAGGGCCGCAAACAGCGTGCGACGATCGCGCGGCATGGCAGGCAGGAGTAGACGGGCGATCTGGGCGGGGCCTGCGGCGTTGATTGCGAAGGCGAGATTCATCTGGGCGGGATTGAGGGCCCGCATCGATTTTTCAGGCGCGAGGGTTTCGTCGTGGAGGACGCCGGTGGCAATGATCACGAGGTCGGTCGCGCCGATTGCTTCTGCTGCGGCTTCGAGCGAGGCGGGGTTGGTCAGGTCGAAGCTGAAAGGGACGACTTTCGGGTGACCCTGCGCGTGGCTGCTGCGCCTGCCGGCATGGACGCGTGCGCAACGCGGATCGGCGGCCAACTGCTCCACAAACGCACGGCCCAGCCCGCCCGAGGCGCCGAAGACGGCGGCGGTATAGCCATCATCGAGCGAAGCGAGGCTCATGACACTGCTTTGCGGGGTCGCGATCCGTGAGCGCGGCTTGGTCGTAGAATGTCAGCAGATTGGTGCGGCATACCCCTCATACGTGGGCTGAGGCTTAGGGGTTTGGTCGCCGCGCGCAGATCTTCGATCAACAGGCTAGAGAATGGGCAAGGCTGACCGCGACAAAACATCCCGATCCAGGACCGCAAAGGCCGGCCTCCCTTCCAAGCCCTGCGCCGGATGCGGGCGACCGTTCGCATGGCGCAAGAAATGGGAGCGGTGCTGGGACGAAGTGAAGTTCTGCTCGGAACGGTGCCGGCGCGAGCGGCGGGCGTAGGTATTCTCGCTGGTTGAAGACGTGCGGCGCCAACCCCATTTGGCGCGAATGCTGACCCATGATAGCTCCCCCGACATGCCCAAAACACCTGTGCCTCATGATCTTCTCGGCGCGGGCGACGACTTCGTCGCCACATTCCAGATTGAGGATACGTCCGTCCGCGGCCGCATCGCGCGGCTGGGTGATGGTGTGCTTGACCCTATTCTCAAACGCCATGCGTATCCGCGCTGGGCGGCCTATCTGCTTGGCGAAGCGGTGACGCTGGCCGTACTCGTTTCGGCGTCGCTGAAGTTCGACGGCAAGGTGATGGTGCAGGCGCAGGGCGAAGGCCCGGTTTCATTGATGGTCGCCGAGGCGCGATCCGATGGCGGCGTGCGGGGCTATCTTCGCCTCAACAAGGAAAAGTGGGATTTCGTCGATCGCGTGAACAAGGGCCAGCGACCGCACATTCCGCAGGCGCTGGGCAGGGGCGTGATGGCGTTGCTGCTGCAACCCAACGATCCCAACCAGCAGCCCTGGCAGAGCATGGTGCCGATCGAGGGCGCGACGCTCTCCGATTGCGCGCAGATGTGGTTCTCGCAGTCCGAGCAGGTGCCGACGCGTGTGAAGCTGGCAGTCGCGGAAATTTCCGAACCCGGAGGCACCAAGCGGTGGCGCTCGGGTGGCGCGCTGATCCAGCAGGTCGCGGGTGATGATGCGCGCGGCGCGACAGACGAGCCGTGGGACAATGCACGCCACCTGTTCGATACGATCGAGGACATCGAGCTTGTCGATCCGGATGTGCCGTCGGCGACGCTGCTGTTCCGCCTGTTTCATGAGACAGGCGTGCGGATCGAGCCGCCTAAGGCGCTGACGGACAAATGCACCTGTTCGGACGAAAAGCTGCTCGACACGCTGCGCCAGATGCCGCGCGATGAGATCATGTCGCTTGCCGAGGCGGATGGCGCGATCACGGCGGACTGTCAGTTCTGCGGGCGGCTATATCGCTTTCCGGTGGATGCGATCTGAGCGCGTCACTACGAACAAGCGTCGTGAAAGTTTCGAGGCCTCGGCTGAACTGATTTCACAGGGATACATTCGACCTTCCGAGCACAGGATCGCGCATCATGTCTGAAAACCCCATAGCCTGATCGGCAGGCGGCTGCTCGATGCGAAACTTGGCGAGATGGTGGACAGAGAAATCCCGCCATCCGCAGCAAGCGAACTATCCGCTGTCGGTTGCGTTGTGATTGTCGGTATGACGGGTGCATGTCGTCGATCTGTTCTGGACGCCACCTCCCTCACCCTATGGCGAACGCCGAGCGGCTTCGTGATGGCGGGGTGAAGCATCTGGCGTGCGTCGTAACGCGTGATCCCTTTGCAATCGACTCCTGGCGGAAGCAGGTAGATCCCTCGGTACACATACGATGCCTCTCGGATGGAAGCCTTTCGCTGGCGCGTGCCCCTGGCCGGTGACGTTCTGGCCGGCGGCCCAGGTGGCTGCGATGCTGCGGATGCCCGACAAGGGCAGGGGCGCAAGTTGATCGCCGGTCGCTAGCTGGAAGGTCTCTGGGCCATCCGCGTCCGTCATGCGCAGGACGGGCGCGCCGATGCAGAGCGCAAGCAGGCTCGCTCCGCAGACCGGCATCGCGCGAGTGTAGGTGTCCTTGAACACTGTCGATTCCTTCCCGTTGCGTCACCGCGGTCTAAGCCGCGGCGTTGTTGGGAAGGCTGAAAGGAAAAACGAAATACGTCAGGGAGTTGACTGCCGTTACAGCCGACGTTGCAGCGCGTAGCAAGCCAAAAGGCGCCGGGTAACAGGCAGCTGGCACCGCATCAGTTGGGACGGCGCTCGTCGTATGGACTGTCGAGGGCGAAAAGGGGAATCGTCGCCTCGATGCTCGCCCCCGTTTCGTCCTCGAACCGATAGGCGCCCTGCATCATTCCGCAGGGCGTGGTGAGGGGGCAGCCGGACGAGTACGCGAACCGGGCGCCGGGGCGCAGGACGGGCTGCTTGCCAATGACGCCGGCACCGTCGACATGCTGGATCCGGCCATCGCCGTCGGTTATGCGCCAGTGGCGCGTCATTAGCTGGAGGGTGTGGCGGCCCCGGTTCTCGATCTCGATGTGATAGGCCCACAGGAAGCGGTCGTCCTCGGGTGAACTTTGCTCGTCGACGAAGACAGGCCGCACCCGGATGCAGACCCCGTTCGTTTCGGCTTCATAGGGATAGGCGGTCATTTCACACCCCCCCTCAGGGCTGGCAAATTTCAGGCTAACGGAAATAGGGCGCTGACCTCAAGTCTGCGCCCTATTCTATTTACAAGTCTACCATGGCAAAAGCGGGGGGGCTTATGGATGAAGTCGCCTTCGATCTGGACATTCAGCTCGTCGCCGACGATGGAGGGCAGGAGGTCGTCGAGACCGAATTCCGAGCGCTTGAACGTGCCTACGGCGGAGAAGCCGATGGCCGGAGCCTTGACGAACGTTTCGCCCGCGAAGATGACATCCAGTGTGACCGGCTTGGTGACGCCCTTGAGGGTGAGGTCGCCCGTGACCTTCGCCGTTGGGCTCTATTGTTGGGCAAGCAACAATCAGGTCAGTGAAACGTCCTAAACGGCTTTATCAGGCCCGCTTATCGACCAGCCAGCGCCTGTTCGACGTCTTCGGCAACGTCTTCCGGGTCTTCGAGGCCCACCGACAGGCGCACCCACGTATCGTCGAGCCCGATCGCCGCGCGCTCGTGTTCGGTGAGCGTGCGGTGCGTCGTGGTGGCGGGGTGGGTGATCAGCGACTTCGCATCTCCGAGATTGTTGGAGATGTCGATGAGGCCGAGCCGGTTCAGCATCGCAAACGCCGCATCGCCGCCGCCCTTGAGCGAGAAGGCGAGCATGGAGCCGCCACCCTCCGGCATCTGGGAAGCATGGGTGTTGTGGTGTGGGTGATCGCTGCGGCCGGGATAGCGCACCGCCTTGATCTTCGGGTTGGTCGCGAGACGATCCGCGATGACGCGAGCGTTGTCGCTCATGCGACGAACGCGCAGATCCATCGTCTCGAGCCCCTTGAGAACCACCCACGCATTGAACGGGGACATGGAGGGGCCGGTGTGACGATAGTATTGCTGGAGTTCGTCCACGATCTTGCTGGTCTTGCCGAGGATGGCGCCGCCCAGCGTGCGGCCCTGTCCGTCCATGTGCTTGGTGGTTGAGTAGACGACCCAGTCGGCGCCGAGCTCGATGGGGCGCTGCAGGATCGGCGAGGCGAAGACGTTGTCGACGATCAGCTCGCCCCCGGCATTGTGGACGAGGTCCGCCACGGCGCGGATGTCCACCGCATCAAGGAGCGGGTTGGACGGCGTCTCGATCAGCGCGAAACGGCACGGCTTGCGCGTCGCGTCTTCCCACTGTCCAAGATCGGAACCGTCGAGCCACGTCACCTCGACGCCCATTTTCGGCATCAGGTTCTTGAGGATCCACAAGCATGACGAGAACAGCTGGCGCTGCGCGATGATGCGGTCACCGGGCTTGATCGGGGCGACGAGCATGGTGTGGATTGCGGCCATGCCGCTTGCGGTGGCGCGGCAATCCTCGGCGCCCTCGATCTGCGCGAGGCGTTCCTCGAACATGCGCACGGTCGGGTTGGCATACCGGCTGTAGATGTAGCCGGGCTTGTCGCCGGCCATGCGGGCGGATTGCTCCTCTGGACTGTCGTAGACGAAGCCTGAATTGAGGAAGAGCGCCTCAGAGGTCTCGCCATGCTCGGAGCGGGTAAGGCCGCCGCGCACCATCATGGTCTGCGGGCGCCATTTGCTGGAATTGCCCTTCTTGCGATCCTCGGTCATGGCGGCTGCCTTTCGATGCGTGGGACCGCCGTTTAGGACAAAGGACGCGCCGGCGCCAGATAGGCAGGCTACAAGGTGGATGCCGCGCCATTGAGCCCAACGACAAGCCCGACCATAAACAGACATGACTGACCAAACCCCTGCAGGAAACATGGAACAGCCCACACCACGCCGCCGCGTCCTCATGCTGGGAGCCACGGGCGCGATCGGCATGGCGACGGTTCGGGCGCTGGTGGCGGCGGGGCATGAGGTGGTGTGCCTGGTGCGCCCGGGGCGCGAGCGCAGCGCGAGCATGTTCGCAGGGGCGGAGACGCGGTTCGGCGATGCGACCGATGCGGATGCGCTGGCCCGCGACGGGTTTGGCGGGGAACGGTTCGATACGGTTGTCTCATGCATGGCGTCGCGGACGGGCGCGCCGAAGGATGCGTGGGCGGTCGATCATCTGGCGCATTCACATGCGCTGAAGGTGGCGAAGGCTGCGGGCGTGACGAAGTTCGTGCTGCTCTCGGCGATCTGCGTGCAGAAGCCGCGGCTGGAGTTCCAGAAGGCCAAGCTGGCCTTCGAGCAGGAGCTGATCGCGTCGGGCCTCGATTATTCGATCGTGCGGGCGACGGCTTTCTTCAAGTCGCTGTCGGGTCAGATCGCGCGTGTGCAGCGCGGCAAGCCTTTCCTGATGTTCGGCGATGGGAAGCTGACGGCGTGCAAGCCGATCAGCGACGATGATCTTGGGCGCTACCTTGCCGACTGCGTGAGCGATCCGGCGCAGAGCAATCGCGTGCTCCCCATTGGTGGCCCGGGGCCGGCGATAACGCCGCGCGAGCAGGGCGAGAAGCTGTTTGCACTTCTGGGCCGCGAGCCGCGTTTCTCGCGGGCGCCGGTGTCAATGCTTGATGCCATCATCGCGGCGCTGGCGGCGGCTGGTCGTGTTGTGCCGTCTTTGCGCGACAAGGCGGAGCTGGCGCGAATCGGACGCTATTATGCGACGGAGTCGATGCTGGTGTGGGACGAGAAGGCCGGCCGATACGACGCCGATGCCACGCCATCGACGGGCAGCGACACGCTGTTCGATCACTATGCGCGTGTGGTTGCGGGCGAAGCGTCCGTCGAGCGCGGCGCGCATAGCGTGTTCTCGTGAGCAGCATGAAGGGCCTGTTGTTGGTCATCCTTGGCATGGTTGTCGTCGCTTTTGCCGGTGCCGCCATCTGGCTGTGGACGCCTGACCGTTCGCGCGGGGAACTCGAAGCACTTTATCTGCGCAGCCCCGATGACATGACGGAGATTGCCGGCGCGCAGCTGCATGCTCGCGATGACGGGCCGCGCGATGCGCCAGCGCTTGTGATGCTGCATGGCTTTGGGTCGAGCCTGCATACCTGGGAGGCATGGGCGAAGGCGCTGGCGGGTGAGTACCGGGTCATCAGGCTGGACCTGCCTGGCGCGGGGCTTTCGCCGCCGGACCCGACGAACGACTTCACCGATGGACGCAGCATCGCGCTGATCCTGGCGTTGATGGACCAGCGTGGGCTCTCGCGCGCGACGCTGATCGGCAACTCGCTGGGTGGCCGTCTCGCATGGACGTTCGCGGCGAGGCATCCGGAGCGGACTTGCAAGCTTGTGCTGATCTCTCCGGATGGCTTTGCCGGTCCGGGGTTCGGATACGGCCAAGCGCCCGACGTGCCAGTGGCGTTGCAGGCGATGCAGTATCTGCTGCCGAAATCGCTGCTACAGATGAACCTGGAGCCGAGCTACGGCGATCCTTCGGCACTCACGCCTGCCACCGTGGATCGCTATCACAACCTGATGCTGGCGCCCGGCGCGCGAAAGGCTCTGCTGGCGCGGATGGAGCAGACCGTTCTCGTGCCGCCCGAGCCGCTGTTGCGGAGCATCAAGGCGCCGGTGCTTCTCCTGTGGGGTGAAAAGGATGCGCTGATCCCGTTCAGCAATGCGGCTGACTATGCGCGGAACTTGCAGGACAGCCGGCTGGTGTCGTTTCCGGCGCTCGGGCATGTGCCACATGAAGAAGCTCCGGCGGAGTCACTTGCGCCGTTGCGTGCATTTCTGGCGGAGCGGTACTAGACGATCAGCGCCCGCAGCGCGTAGGCGACGGCCGCGACAGCGACCAGGCCGCCGAGCGCGAGACCCTGCGGGGCGGCAGCTGCTATTCAGCTACCAGAGAAGGCGATTGTCCACCATGTTTCTTACAAATCGTGTGACCGTGATGGCGGAACTCGAACGCCACGCCGCAGAAGCTCAGCCGCCGGGTCGCTGGCGTCATCGTCAGCAGTCGTCGCGCCGCTGCGACCCCTTCCGGCCTGGCCACGTTCGCAACAGATGGAGTTGGCTCACACTGTCCTGAAGGGGCCGATCGGTTCGCGATATGCGGTGTTTTCGTCTGATTTTCCATGGGTTAGGCGCGTGTTTGCGTTGCGCGCCGGATAACCGACATGCTGTTATGGCAGGATAGGAGGCAGTCCGTGATTCTGATCGGCCAGTATGACAGCCCGTTCGTGCGGCGCGTTGCGATTGCGATGCGGCTCTACGGCATGCCGTTCGAGCATCGGCCCTGGTCCGTGTTCGGCGATGCGGAGAAGATTGCCGCGTACAACCCGCTGATGCGCGTGCCGACGCTCGTGCTGAACACGGGCGAGGCGCTGGTGGAGAGTTTCGCGATCATTGACGCGCTCGACCAGTTGGCGCCGCCTGCGCTGCTGATGATGCCGCCGGCGGGTGCGGAACGGCGCGAGGCGATGCGTGTTTGTGCGCTCGCAACGGGTCTCGCCGACAAGGCTGTTTCGCTTGTTTACGAAACGGCGATCCACAAGCGTGCAACGCAGGCGTGGGTCGAGCGCTGCCGCAGCCAGATCTCGGGTACGTTGCGCGAGCTCGACATGAGCCGCATGCTCCATCCAACAGAGTGGTGGTTTGGCAAGGGCATCGGGCATGCGGACGTGACGGTCGGCTGTGTGCTGCGCTTTCTGGGCGAAGCCCATCCAGGTCTGTTCGATCTGGCGGATGGATGGCCGCTGCTGGCGGCGCATGCTGCGCGGTGCGAAGCGCTGGAGCCGTTCCAGGAAATTCAGCAGCCTTTTCATGTGACGCCTCCGAAAGCGGGCGCTGCTGAATGAGCAAGGCCAGCGTGACGAAGCGTGCCGCGGTTGGAGCCCCGAAGCGCAAGGCGGCGAGTGAGGTGGCGACGCTTGGCGTGCTGCCCGATCGTGAACTCAAAGATGTCATGCAGTCTGGTGCCATATGGGCTGAAGGCGGCCTCCTGTCAGATCAGATACAGCCTGCGTCTCTCGACTTGCGGCTGGGCAAGGTGGCGTATCGCCTGCGTGCGAGTTTCCTGCCGGGCAAGCAGTTGGTAGCTGACAGGCTGGACGACAGCCTGGTGATGCATACGCTGGACTTGACCCGTGGGGCAGTGCTGGAGACGGGATGCGTCTATCTCGTGCCGCTGCAGGAGAAGCTGAAGCTGCCGAAGGATTTGTCGGCTGCTGCCAATCCGAAAAGTTCGACGGGGCGCATTGATGTTTTCGTCCGCGCGGTGTCCGATCGTGCGAGGGCCTTTGACGGCGTGCCGGCGGGCTATCAGGGCGACCTCTACGCTGAGATCAGTCCGCGCACCTTCTCCGTGCTTGCGCGGACCGGTGACAGGCTGCTGCAGATGCGCGTGCGACGTGGGCCGCAGACGCCGGTGCGCGACATGACATTCAGCCTCGACCTGTTTCCGACCAAGTCCGACATCGTCGGCTATCGCGCCAAGCGCCACTCGCGCGTGATCGACCTTGCTGCCATCGGCGCGCATGTGGTCGAGGATTTCTGGGAGCCGGTGCGTGCGCGCGGCGGTCGTATCGTGCTCGATCCGGGCGAGTTCTACATCCTTGCATCCAAGGAGAAGATCGTCATCCCGCTCGACGAGGCGGCAGAGATGGCGCCGATCGCGCCAGAGCTCGGCGAGTTCCGCGCGCACTATGCAGGCTTTTTCGATCCCGGCTTCGGCGTCACGCACTCGAAGGGCAAGGCGGTGCTTGAGGTGCGATCGCGCGACGTGCCGTTCATCCTGGAGGATGGGCAGCCCGTTGGCCGACTCGTGTTCGAGAAGCTGACATCGAAGCCGGACGTGCCTTATGGCGCGACTGGCTCTTACTCGTCCTATGCAGGGCAGGGTCTGCGCCTGTCGAAATACTTCTCTAAGACCGCCGAATAAGGTCTGCCGTTCAAACTGCGTTCAGGGTCGGTACGGTTAAGTATCGAAATGAGACGCGGGAGGCTGGGATAATTTCGACGCGACCTGCGGTGCTGGCAGGCGTGGGCGCAACGGTCTTTGTCGGGTGCGCCAACGCGCAGGGTCTTCGCAACAGGAACAAGCCCCCTTCAGTCGATGGACCCTATGGCCCCGCGGCTGAGTACTCCGCGGCGCGGCGTGGTGTGTCGCTGCTGGTGATGCAGGCAGGGAGGGTCGTTTTCGAGACGTATCCCATGCCGGGCGGCGCGGCGAAAGGGTGGGAGCTCGCTTCGGGCACAAAGAGCTTCACCGGCGTGATGGCGGCGCTCGCCTCGGCCGACGGCCTGCTCAGTATCGATGAGCCTGCCGCGAAGACGCTGGTCGAGTGGAAGACCGACAAGCGAAACAGGATAACGATCCGCCACCTGCTGACCCTCACGGCTGGCCTGAAAGGCGAAGGCGATGTTGCCAGGCCGCCCAAATATCTCGATGCGATCAAGGCCAGGCCGATGCTAGAGCCGGGCATGAATTTCGACTATGGGCCGACGCCGTTCCAGTGCTTCGGCGAGATCATGAAGCGCAAGCTGAAGGCTGCTGGTCAGCCGGAAGATCCAATCGCGTGGCTGCAGATCAGGCTGTTCAACAAGCTCGGCGTCAAGCCGACCGACTGGAAGCGGGGTAAGGACGGCAACCCGAACATGCCGCAGGGTGCGCATCTCCATGCGAGCGACTGGGCGCGTTTTGGCCAGTGGGTGATGGACGGCGCGGCGGGGGCGGATCCCGCCGTGTATCGCGCGCTTTTCGAGCCGACTACAGCCAATCCCGGCTATGGCCTTTCCTGGTGGCTGCTGCGGCCCGGCCTGATCGGTCCCTCGCCCCGTTCGGGAATCGATGCCGACGCGATCGGCGAGGCGGCGCTGGGAGAGGACGTCGTCATGGCGGCGGGGGCGGGCGACCAGCGGCTATACCTGATGAGGAGGCGCGGGCTGGTTATCGCGCGACAGGCGAACGAGATCCTGAAGGCGATGACGCCCCGCTCGCTCAAATGGCGGGACGATGAATTTCTGCGACTTCTACCCACATGACGCTTTCTTCATGTAAACAGTGAGCGTACACTTGCGCACTTACAGCAAGGTGTTGCGTGGCGGCGATCCTTCTCTTTGCGGTTTCCATCGTGTCGCCCCTGATCTTTGCGGCGGTCATCCGGCTGACGCGAGCGGGGGCTAAGCGAACGCATGCTGCGATCGCAGGTTGTTTCGCAGCGGCGGCGTTCAGTCTCTTCTGGGACGCGCTGGCGGTGCAGATGCACTGGTGGTCGTTTCCATCTAGTTCCGATCTGGTCGCGACATTGGCGCTGTCGATCTTCGGGGCGTTTGTGTTCGGCGGGACAGCGGGGTTGATCGGCTGGCGCATGATGCGCTCGGGCGGGTGGACGGGTGCGGCGACATTCGTCTGCGCGTTCGTCGGCGTCGGGCTCATGCGGGATCACATGCTGGACGCGAACACCCAGCTGCTCGCGTTTGGCGCAGGCCCGACTGGACAGATCATGGCCGCGGTCGGCTATCTCATGCTCGCCCTGATCGTGCAGATCACGATGCTCGCGCTCGCCGGACATCCGCGGCGTGACGAACTGCGCACGAACTAGCCTCTCGGAAGCGCGGCAGCCTCGCGCGCCAGCGCGGCGATCTCGTCCCACTTCTTCGCATCGATCAGTTTAGTGGGGCAGACCCAGCCGCCGCCGACGCAGCCGACATTCGGGCGCTTGAGATAGTCACGCGCAAGATCGAGCGAGATGCCGCCGGTGGGGCAGAATTTCACAGCGCTGAAGGGGCCGCGGAATGCGTCCAGCATCGCCCGGCCGCCAGCCTGTTCGGCGGGGAAGAACTTGAAGCGCCTGACGCCGAGCTCAAGCCCGGCCATCAATTCGGTTGCGGTGGCGATGCCCGGAAGGATCGGGATGCCGGCGTCGCGGCTGGCGGCCACGGTCGCGGCAGAGAGGCCCGGCGTGACGATGAAGGTCGCGCCGGCGATGCGCGCCCGCGCGACGTCTGCGGCGGAGACGATTGTGCCCGCGCCGACGATGGCGCCGGGGACCGTCGCCATTTCGCGGATGCAGTCTAGCGCAACTGGCGTGCGCAACGTGACTTCGAGTACGCGCAGGCCCGCGCCTGCGAGCGCGGCGGCCAGAGGGATGGCGTCCTCCACGCGCTCGATGGTGATCACGGGGATCACCGGTTGCATGGCCATGAGATCGTCGACTGTCATGAGTGTCACCTAGCCGAAGTCGACAGGAGATTGAAGATGCCGCCGCCCGCCTCCGCATCGCCCGCGAGTGCGCGGAAGGGGGCGAAGAGTTCGCGACCCCAGCCATGTTGTTCGGGTGGGGCCGCGGCGGGCGGGCGGGCTGCGAGGACGGACGGGTCCACCATCAGCTCCAGGCGGCCATGCTCGGCGTCCAGCACGATGCGGTCGCCGTCCTGAATGCGGGCGATGGCGGAGTCCTGGTCAGCGCCGGGGGTGACGTGGATCGCGGCCGGGATGGCGCCTGAGGCGCCGGACATGCGGCCGTCGGTGACGAGGGCGACTCGGAACCCCTTGTTCTGCAGCACGGTGAGCGGCGGCGTAAGCGCGTGCAGTTCGGGCATGCCGTTGGCGCGCGGGCCCTGGAAGCGGACGACGGCGACAACATCGCGGTCGAGCTTGCCGGCCTTGAAGGCGGCAGAGAAGTCGGCCTGGCTTTCGAACACGGCGGCGGGGGCGTCGATGGTGCGGCGATCGGGCGGGACAGACGAGATCTTGATGACGCCGCGGCCGAGATTGCCTTGCAACAGGCGGATCCCGCCTTCCATCTCGAACGGCGCCGAGACCGGGCGCAGGATGGTTTCGTCGAGCGACTTCATCGCGCCATCGCGCCAGGCGATCCTGTCGCCGTCGATCCACGGCTCCTGCGTATAGGCGCCGAGTCCTGCGCCGGCCACCGTGACGGTATCGCCGTGCAGCAGACCGGCGAGGAGAAGTTCGCGCGTTATGAAAGCCATGCCGCCTGCCGCGTGGAACTGGTTGATGTCCGCCGTGCCGTTCGGATAGACGCGGGCGAGCAATGGCGTGACGGACGAGATGTCGGAGAAGTCGTTCCAGTCCACAATGATGCCGGCGGCCTGCGCCATCGCGGGCAGGTGGAGCGCGTGGTTGGTGGAGCCGCCCGTCGCCATCAGGCCGACGATGGCGTTGACGATCGATTTCGCATCGACGACCTGCGCCATGAAGCTCTCGCCCGACTTCGCGAGATCGATGCAGCGCGCGGCGGCGGCGCGCACCAGCGCCTCGCGCAGCGGCGTGTCCGGGTTGATGAAGGCCGTGCCGGGCAGATGGAGGCCCATCAGCTCCATCATCATCTGGTTGGAGTTGGCCGTGCCGTAGAAGGTGCACGTCCCGGCTGAATGGTAAGACGCGGCCTCGGCTTCGAGCAGGGTCTCGCGGGTGACCTGGCCGAGGGCGAACTGTTCGCGGACCTTGGCCTTCTCCTTGTTGCTGATGCCGGAGGGCATAGGGCCAGCGGGCGAGAAGATGATGGGCAGGTGGCCGAAGCTGAGCGCGCCGATGACGAGGCCGGGCACGATCTTGTCGCATGTGCCAAGCATCAGCCCCGCGTCGAACGCGTCGTGCGTGAGGGCGACGGCCGTGGAGAGCGCGATGACATCGCGCGAGAAGAGCGACAGCTCCATGCCGGGACGGCCCTGCGTGACGCCATCGCACATGGCGGGCGTGCCGCCGGCGACCTGCGCCGTGCCGCCGGATTTGCGGGCGGTGTCCTTGATGACGTCTGGATAGTCCTTGAACGGTTGGTGGGCGCTCAGCATGTCGTTGTAGCTGGTGACGATGCCGATATTCGGGGCGCGGCCGCGGATCGACAGCTTGTCGCCCAGTGGCACGGCGGCAAAGGCGTGGGCGAGATTGCCGCAAGACAGGTGCTGACGCCCCGGCCCGGCTTTGCGTGCGGCGTCGATGCGGTCGAGATAGTTGCGCCGTGTCTCGCGGCTGCGCTCTTCGATACGCGCGGTGACGTCAGCGATCTTGGGATGAAGCGCCATGGGATGCCTCGTGTTCGAATCTAGCCTCACATATCGTCCGTAACTCTGGTCAGGCCAACAGCCAGTCGAGAATCATTGTGCTGAGGTCTGCGCCGTAGCCGTCCCTGAGGTCGGCGATCTCGCGATAGGTCACAGCTGCGCCGGCGCGTAACAGGTGTTGCTGGGCTTCCTGCGCCCTGGCGACGTGGAAAATCCAGTCGCGCTGGCCGTGGATGATGTGGATGGGCAGGCCGTTCATCCGCTCGCCCTCGGCCGTGGCGGCGAGCATGGGATGGAAGGCGGCGGCGACAGGGGCGAGGTGCGTGAAGAGCGATCCGGCGAGGAGGCCAGACGTGTAGCTGAATGCGCCGCGGTCGCTCATGCCAGTGAGCAGGATGCGCTGCGGATCGATCGTCCATTTGCGGCGGACGAAGGCGAGGATGCTGGCGAGATGCGGCGTGTCACGGTCGTCACCCTGGATCGCCCAGGTCTGGCCGAGCGACGTCGGCGCCACGAGAATCGCACCGCGTGAGCGGCAAGCGGCGACCCAGCTCCACAGATAAGCGCGGCCGCGGCCTGAGCCGCCGTGAAGCGCGAAGACGACAGGGTGCGGCGTGGCAGGGTCGCAGGTTTCGGGCACGTAAACCCACACGGCATCGCGCGCATCGGGGTCGTCACCGAAGACCATGACTCCAGTGTCGGGCGGCGGCGGTTGCCGCTTTAGGCGCGTCTGGAGTTCTCGATCGTCGTGGTGTGCCGGGTCGAGGAAGAAGCGGTTCACGACGGGCAGCACGCCGGCAAGGGGATAGAGCGCTTCGAGGGCCCTCGGGATGGCGCGCATGCCGCGCCAGGCTCGGCCAATATCCTCCGGCAGCGCGGCGGCCTCGTGCAGCGCGTCGACGGCGGCAAGCGCGTGATCGGCTGCTTCGTCCAGAAGGGGGCGCAGGGCGGAGTAGGGATCGGGCCATGGCGGCATGGCGAGAGCTGCGCGGAGTTCCCCGTGCGACGGCGCCACGCGGCCGAGCAGGTGGATGTAGCCGATCGGATGGATGTGGCGCGCGATGACGCCCAGCGCTTCGAGCGTGCGCGGCAGTGGGGAGACGAGGGCTTCGACCTGCTCGATGGCGGATGGCATGCTGGGAGAGTGGGTCGGGATCGCGCATGGCGCAAGCGTGTGGTGTTGCATCCGGGCTTCAGGCCTGCTTCCTGCGGCGGAGGAGAATCGCGATGTCGGATATAACCTATGCGCGCTACTTGAACCTCGACCAGGTGCTGTCGGCGCAGACGCCGCTGTCGCACACGCATGACGAGACGCTGTTCATCATCATCCACCAGACCAAGGAGCTGTGGCTCAAGCAGGTGATCGCGGAGCTGCAGCTGGCGAAGGATCTGGTGCGCAGCGGCGCGCTGATCGAGGCCTACAAGTCACTGGCGCGGGTGTCGCGCATCCAGGCGGTGATGACGCTGTCGTGGGACGTGCTCGCGACGATGACGCCATCGGACTATACCAGCTTTCGTTCGGTGCTGGGGCCGAGCTCGGGCTTTCAGTCGGACCAGTTTCGCACGGTGGAGTTCATGCTGGGGCTGAAGGACGGGAAGCATGTCGCCATCCAGAAGGACCGGCCCGAGGCACAGGCGACGCTGAAGGCGGCGCTTGAGGCCCCGAGCCTGTGGGACGATGCGAATGCGGCGCTCGCGGCGCGCAGTTTTGTATTGCCCGAGCATGTGCTCAGCCGCGACTGGACGCAGCCTTATGCGCCGAGCCCGGAGGTGGAGGCGGCGTGGGCGGAAGTCTATCGCGACACGCACACCTGGTGGGACCTGTATCAGCTCGCCGAGAAGCTGCTCGATGTCGACGATGCGTTCGCGACATGGCGGCACCGGCATGCGGTTACGGTGGCGCGAATCATCGGCGGCAAGCGCGGCACAGGCGGATCGGCGGGTGTGAGCTATCTGGAGAGCACGGTGGGGCGGCGTTGCTTTCCGGAGCTGTGGACGTTGAGGAACAGGCTGTGAGTTTCAAGCGCCTCTTCTCGCGATCGCTTGGGGCTGCTCCAGGGCGTCTGCATTTTGCGGCGCACAGCCATCATCTGTGGCCGGACGCGAGTTTCGAGGGGCAGCAGGCGGCGTGGGAGGATGCGGCGCGGCTGGCCGATCACAAATGGGACCGCGTGATGGCCGAGGTCTGGCCCGAGGCGCAGGGACACATCGCGAAGGAGCTTAACCTGCCCTCGCCTGACAGCATCGTGTTTGCGCCGAACACGCATGAGCTACTGGTAC
Organism: uncultured Alphaproteobacteria bacterium; assembly: GCA_903842595.1. Lineage (GTDB taxonomy): Bacteria > Pseudomonadota > Alphaproteobacteria > Caulobacterales > Hyphomonadaceae > UBA7672. The sequence goes on along the minus strand of CAIMMO010000063.1, from coordinate 15,227 downwards.
GTATTCTATCAGCGATGGGGAAGGACAAGCCGCGCGTGCTGGCGAGCGATGGCGAGTTTCACAGTTTTCGCAGGCAGTCGGCGCGGTGGGCCGAGGCTGGCGCGATTGAGCTGGAGACGGTGGCGACGGATCAAGCGCTGTTTGCCGACGCGTTCATGGCGCGCGCGCGGAGTGGCGATTCTGATCTGATCGTCGTGAGCCATGTGATGTTTGGTTCTGGCCGCACGTTCGATCGCATCGACGAGCTTGCGGCGCTGGCGCGGCCCGAGGGGCCATGGGTGGTGATCGATGGCTATCACGCCTTCATGGCGGTCGAGGTTGATCTGTCCAAGTTGAGTGATCGCATCTTCTATCTCGCAGGCGGCTACAAGTATGCGATGGCGGGCGAGGGCGTGTGCTTTCTGCATGCGCCTCCAGCGTTTGGCGCGCGGCCTGTGAACACAGGGTGGTTCGCGGCGTTCGATGATCTCGCCTTGATGCCGGGGCAGGTGGGCTATGCGCAGGATGCGCGGCGGTTTGCGGGCGCGACGTTCGATCCTTCTGGGCTTTATCGCTTAAACGCTGTGCAGGCGATGCTGAAGCGGGAAGGGCTGACGACGGCGGGCGTGAATGCGCATGTCGATCCGCTGCTGATGTCGCTGGCGGCGGAGCTGGATGAGACGAGGCTTGGGTTGGCACGCCTGCTCAATCCTGCGATCATCCAGCCACGCTCACGATTTCTGGCGCTGGAGAGTCCGCGGGCGAGGGCGTGGCAGGATGCGTTTGCAGCGGCAGGCGTCGTGACCGATCTGCGCGGCGATGTGCTGCGGATCGGCGTGGGGCTCTATCACGACGAGGACGATATCACGCATCTCTGCGAGATCGCGGCGCGCTTCTGAGGCTCGCGAAGCTGAATGTCCGTTCACTCCAGATTCTGCAGAAAAACTGCAGACTGAACTTGTCGTTCAACTCCGGGTCATGCGCCGCGGTGCATCGTCTACCTGTCGCGCAGTGAAGGAAAAAGGCGCGAAGGGAAAAACCGGAGTTCGCACCATGACACGTATTCTTTCAGCCGCTCTCGCCGTCGCACTCATGGCCGGCGCAGGCGTTGCCGAAGCCCAGGGGCGCAATCGCGTCCAGATCGAGCAGGGCGGCCGCGGACACGGCGCCGCCATCGCCCAGAACGGCGACCGCAACGGTTCCGTCACCGTGCAGGGCGGCCGGGGTCACTACGCCTCTGGCGTGCAGACCGGCTACAACAACTTCCTGCGCATGGACCAGTACGGCACGCGCAACAGGTCGATGACGGAGCAGCGTGGTGAAGCCAACCTCGCCGTTACCGCTCAGGATGGCCTGCGCCTGAACGCCGAAACACGCCAGCGCGGCTACAACAACGTCTCCGGTATCGCCCAGATGGGCTCAGGTCACCATGCCGTGACGGACCAGGCGGGCGCCAACAACGCCTCAGCCATCATCCAGACCGGCCGCGGCCAGGATGTGGAAGTCCGCCAGCGCGGTGAAGGCAACATCTCGGTGGTCGTGCAGAGCGGCTACAACTAAGGCCAGCAGTCGAGGCCAATCCGGCCCGGCGGGTCAAACCGCCGGGCCACCCCTCCAAAGGAGGCAACCATGACCAATCGCATCTATCTTCTTGCTGCCGCCCTCGTTCTGGCTGGCTGCTCGTCGGCCGCTCAAGGCACGCCAAACACGGCGGTCGTCACGCAAAGCGGACCAGACTATGTGAATTCTTTCGACGCACCTCCGGCGTACGCGCCAGAGCCTGACAGCGCGCCGCCGATCATTCCGCCGCATGTTGCGCCAACCGCCGAGCTGCGCGCCCCGGCGCCTGCGCCTGTGGTGGCGCAGAAGATCAAGGCGCGGCTCTCGTGCGACATCGACATTGATCGCACGTCCAACAGCATCCGCGTGACGCCTATCGTTCGCGCCGACAAGTCATTGGCGGGCGAGTACTCGCTGGTCATCACCAAGAGCGGCGCATCGGGTTCGTCCGACATCAACCAGGGCGGGCCGTTTGATGCGGCGCGCGGTGAGCGTGTGAGATTGAGCGCGTCGGAAATCTCGATGGAGCGGGGCGCCAGGTTCCGCGCTGTTCTGAAGGTGCGCACGGGCGGCCGTGAAATCTGCCGCGACATTACGTCGTAGTTCGGACTTCAGGAGTCAGCCATGATGAACGCCCGCCTCAAACTTGTCTCCCTCGCGCTGATCGCGGCGCTGGGCGCAGGCGCGGCTGAAGCGCAGGGCCGCTATGATCGCTACGGCTATCATGCGCCAACAGAGTCGAAGGTGGATGTGCAGCAGAATGGCCGCGCGAACGGCGTTGCGATCGCCCAGAATGGCGAGCGGAACGCCGCCGCCGTAAGGCAGGACGGCGTTGCGAACACCGGCATGATCAATCAGGCCGGCACAGCGAACGATGCGCGCATCCGTCAGTACGGCAAGAACAACGACGCGTCAGTCACGCAGGTCGGCGACAACAATCTTGGCTGCGTGGTGCAGGTGGGCAAGAATCTGTCGGCTGGCGTGATCCAGGTGGGCAATGGCCTCAGCGGCGGTGTCGTTCAGACGAACAAGGGCGCGTACGCCATTCCGGGCAGGATGTGCTCGCTTGATCCCGCCAATCGCGGTTACTGGAATCGCATCGGCGTGAAGGGGTACTGACGATGTCCGCCTTTCGTCGCAGGCTTGCGGGGCTCTCGCTCATTGGCGCACGTGGCGCATCTGCGGCGCAGGCGCAGATCAGCTATCCGGCGCTGTTCTCCGCATACACCTAGTCCGCTTGGGCGGCGCCGAGCGTCGGGATCACTCAGTACGGTCGCGGCAATGGCGCTGCCGCAGGCCAGAACGGCGTCGATAGCGCGATCCGCATCCTACAGAACGGCGCGTTCAATACCGGCCGGGCGAAGCAGGACGGCGTCAACAACGACGCGACCATCCGGCAGATCGGTCGTCGCAATGACGCGACGATCATGCAGACTGGTGTGAACAATTCGGCCTGTATCGTGCAGGTCGGGCGCGGGAGTTCCACTGGCGTTGTTCAGACAGGCGGACAGAGCGTGGGCGTGATCCAGACACGCGCTGGAATCCACACATTTCCTGCGGTGCTCTGCGAGATTTATCCGCAGAACCCCGGCAGGCTGCGGCGAGCGGTAACGCAGCTGTTCTAGGCTACGGCGCCCAGAAGGCGTGGACAGGGACTTTGCGCTGCAGAAGAAGTTCGCGGATCGGGGACGAGCCTTCGCCGCTCTTGGCCTCCTGGTAGACCGTCAGCTTGTCCTGCCCCCTGAAGAGCAGGACGATGCGACGCGATGATAGAATTCCAGGAATAGTTAGCGTCATCCGCTCGGGCGAGCCAGCGGCGCCGGGCGCGTGGATACCGCCGACTTTTTTTGTGCCAGAAGGGTCGACGGCGGCGGAGTATCCTACGGCGCCCGGGATCAACGAGGCAATGTGACCGTCTGGGCCCATGCCGAGCAGGCAGATGTCGAACGGCATGATCGGCGTCAGCCGCTTTTCAACAACCGCTGCGCCGCCCGAAGCCTTTGCGTGATTGGTCTTGAACGGCACGAACGTCGCGCCGGCCGCGCGGCGTTTCATCAGGAGGTCGCGCACGAGGTATTCGTTGGAGGCGGGGTCTTCCGGCGAGACCCAGCGCTCGTCGGTCACGGTGAGCGAGATTTTTTCCCACTTGATCGGAACGTTGGACAGCGCTTCGTAGAGCGTGCCGGGCGTGGTGCCGCCGGCGAGCGCGAGAGAGGCCTTCCGACGCTTGCGGATGATCTCGTTCAGACGGTCGGTGAAATCCTGGCAAAGGCCGCCGAACAGGCGGCGGCGGTCCTGGAAGAAGCTTTCTTCGTGTGGTGTGGCGGTGCTCATTCGTCCCAACTATGGCCGTTTCGTTCGGTCAGCGCGAACGCGCCTGCAGGTCCCCAGCTGCCTGCCTGATAGGGGGCGGGGCGCATGCCCGTGCGCGCCCAGCCTTCGATGATGCGATCAATCCATAGCCAGGCGGCTTCGGCTTCATCGCGGCGGACGAACAGTGTGGAGTTGTTGGAGATAGCTTCGAGCAACAGGCGCTCATAGGCGATGCGCCGGCGCTTTTCGCCCTTGAAGGCGTCGAGCAGGGAGAGGTTGAGCGACAGCGGCTGAAGCTCGTAGCCGCCCTGCGTCAGGGTCGGCGTCTTGTTCATTATGGTGAGCGAGATCGATTCTTCCGGCTGAAGCGTGATGGTCAGCTGGTTCGCCATCAGCGGCGCACCATTGAAGATCGAGTGCGGAATGTCGCGGAACTGGATCACGATCTGCGAATGGCGCGTCGGCAGGCGCTTGCCAGTGCGCAGGTAGAAGGGCACGCCGGCCCAGCGCCAGTTATCGATGTGAGCGCACAGCGCAACGAAGGTCTCGGTGTCGGATGGCTTTCCGCCCTCCTCTTCGCTGTAGCCGGGAACGGTTTGGCCGTCGGCGACGCCGCGCGCGTACTGGCCGCGTACGGTCTTGTCACGTAGCTCGCTGTCGCGGATCGGACGCAGACTGCGCAGCACCTTCACCTTCTCGCTGCGTACCGACTCCGGCCGCATGTCGTGCGGCGGCTCCATCGCGATTAAGCTCAGCAGCTGGAGCAGGTGGTTCTGCACCATGTCGCGAGTGGCGCCGTATTCGTTGTAGTAGCCGAAGCGGCCTTCGACGCCGAGCGTCTCGGCCACCGTGATCTGCACATGATCGATATAGTGGCGGTTCCACAGCGGCTCGAACAGAGCGTTGGCGAAGCGGAGCGCGATTAGGTTCTGGACGGTTTCCTTGCCGAGATAGTGGTCGATGCGGAAAGTGCGGTTCTCGGCGAAATGCTCGGCTATGGCGCTGTTGATCTGCTCGCAGGAAGCATAGCTCTTGCCGATAGGCTTCTCGACGATAACGCCATTGGGCGCGCCGGTTAGCCCCTGCTCGGCGAGGCCCTGCACGATCGGGATGTAGAGGGCGGGAGAGGTTGAGAGGTAGAAGAGCGCGCCGGGGTCGCCCTTCAGCGCCTCACGCAGTCTAACATAGGACTGGGAGTCAGTGGCGTCGCCTGAGACATAGCCGAGGCGTCTTTCGAAGTCCTTCCAGGCGTCTTCCGAGAAGAAAGGACCCGCTCGGTCCTTGACCCAGGTCTTCACGTCGGCCCGGAATTCGGCATCCGAGTGGGCCGATCGGGCGGCGCCAATGATCCGGAGTTCCGACGGTAAAAGCCCGTCGGCATCAAGGAAGTAGAGAGACGGGAACAGCATTCGACGGGCAAGGTCGCCCGTCGCGCCAAATATGACAAAAGCCCCCGGCATGGTCATGGACAGACCTCAGGACAGCACCGCGCGTTGGGTCAAGCGGAATTACGCATCCCGCAGCGGATTGCGCCCATATCACGAACGGCAAGGCGGTTTTTCCCGGGTAACGGGCCAAATTCCTGCAACTAATTCGCAAATGCTGCCGCGTTGGCCTCTCGCATGACACCTGATAAGCATTGCCGATCGTGTGCGCGGGTGTAGCTCAATGGTAGAGCAGCAGCTTCCCAAGCTGAATACGAGGGTTCGATTCCCTTCACCCGCTCCAGTATTCGCCAGGCAGAATGCTCCGTCGCGGAAAGCTCGGAGCCTCGCAAACGGCAGTGCGTTCAACTGAGTAAATCTGAGAAGAAGCCCATTTTAGGTATACGGAGACTGCTGCGTGGATCGATAATCAGCCTGGTCCAGCGGCAGAGTTACGCATCTACACCTGTATTGAGCGGGTTGATCATTGCGTGTGGGCAAGAAAACTGGTTGCTACCGCCCCGTGCCAAGTTCGAATGCAGAATTCCGCTTGACCAGAATCCTGGTTCGAAGCGCCCGGAAGTGTGGGAGCCTTACCTCAGATGGATGCGAGCGTTGTCGCGCGTCTGCTTGAACAGACGGCACGGGCGATTTACGAATCGCGCGGGCCCCGCGCCATCCATGCAGGTCAGTGGGCCGTGCTGCGTTACCTGGCGCGCGCCAGCAAGCAGGAGCGGACGATTGGCGGCGTTGCGACCTATCTTGGCGTGACCCACGCTCCGGCCTCGCGGGCTGTGGCGTCGCTTGCGCGCAAGAATTATGTGACCGTCAAGGCCGACACCGAGGATCGTCGCGTGCGCAGGATCGAGCTGACGCCGGCTGGCAGGGCGCTGTTGGCGCATGATCCCGTGCATCGCCTGACCGCCGCAATCGAGGGCATGAGCGATAGCAAGCAGAAGGACCTCGCCGCGACGCTGGAAGTGCTCCACTCGTGTCTGGTCAAGGCTGGATAGGGGTCCGCTTGGCTGAACAGCAGATACAGTATTCGGCTGACAAGGCGACCGCGTATGGCGAACTGGTCACCGAAATCTCCGGCGTGGTCGCCGGCGAGACATCGCGGACGGCGCGCTATGCGACGACCATCTCGCTGCTGAAGGCCGCGTTCGGCGAGCGCTTCTTCTGGTGCGGGTTCTACGAAGTCGATCCGGGCAAGAGCCGCGAACTGGTGATCGGCCCGTATCAGGGCACGTTGGGCTGCCTCCGCATTCCATTCGACAAGGGCGTGTGCGGCGCGTGCGCCTCGACGCGTGAGACGATCATCGTGCCGGACGTGCATGCCTTCCCCGGCCACATTGCGTGCGATGGGCGCTCGAACTCCGAGATCGTTGTGCCGGTCTTCAATCCAGGCGGCTCGTTGGTCGCCGTGCTGGACGTTGACTCGACCGACCTTGGCGCGTTCGACGAGGTCGACGCGCGTGGGCTGGAGGCTGTGTGCCGGGCGATGCTCCGCTGAACCCCGTCGCAGGCTGCCCCGGCGCGCTGAACAGAAGCCTGTCTAACTCGGGTTGGCGGTGACAGCTCCTCAGGCAGCGGCAACCAATCATTAGCGAAAATCTGTCACTATCGTCTGCAAAGTTCTGCCGGGGGGTGGATAGTGGCAATCGAACTGCGGCGCGTAATTCTCTCAGCTAACGAATTCGGCAGCGCAATTGCGTCGTTCAAGCGCGCGAATGATGACTTCCTGCCAGCGGGAACGGTCGTCGAGTGCAGGGTGAATCAGGACGCGAGCGGACGCGTCAAACTGAGAGTCCCCGGCGCGGGCCCTGAAGAACTCCAGCAGATCGTGATTCCGCCAGCGGCCCTGACCGAGATTCTTATCCGCTTCTGCATCGAGAACAATATCTCGTTACCTCGCATCGGTCGGAAACGCGCCGTGGCCCATGGCGACCGCGCCGCGCTCGCAGTCCATCTCGGAGAGCCCGAAGGCGCGTTGTCCGCCGCTGGAGTCGGATAGCGGCGGGGCCTGGTCCGTGACGCTCGAGGAATCTGCGAACACGACAATCAGAGTCAGGGAAGGCGGGCGTAATCCGTCACTTCCATCGTGCCGTCGAGCTTGCGGTAGACCGTCACGCCGTAGCGGGCGCCGCCCGTCATGGTGATGGTGAAGTGGTAGTTGAGGCCAGCGACCACCTGCATTTCGGCATCGACCTTTTCCACCAGGGCGCGCGTGGGGTCGCGTGTGTAGATCGCGTCGACCGCGACTGCCTGCGCAGCTTTCACCATCTCGTCGTCGAGGCTTGCGGGCGAATAGCCGCCTGTCACCACGGGTTCGGGCGCCGGCATCGGCGTTGGCTGCGTTGCTTCGACCGCCACCGGCTCGGGCGCAGGTGCGGGCTCGGGCGCCGGCGCTGGGGAGCATGCGGCGAGAACCGCGCCGATCAGGATTGTGGATGTGATGCGCATGTTGACCCTTCCGATACTAGCGGCATGTGTAGGGCAGGTTTGGGTCGAGGGTAATGCATCGCGCGCAGAATGATGCAGGCGCCAACCCTCGGCTATCCCGCCTTGGCCCAGACGCCGTCGGCGCCTTTGCGGTAGAAGGTGAAGGAGGCCGGATCCCACGGCTCGTCGTCCTGGCCGAGCATATGAAACAGCGCGTAGCTGGGGCGGGCCTCCCAGAATTGCACCGCATCCATGGTGACGCCGTTCGGGCCGCACGCATCCCACGGTTCGCCGCCGGAGGCGGTTTCGAGTTCGGCGGCCAGGTCTGGTTTGGGGGCGAGTTCGAAGGCGCTGCCTGCGAGTACGGGGCCCGTGAGTTGCCTTGTCTCGCAACGCTCGCGCTGGTTTTCGGGGGCTTTCCCGAGCGTCTTCATCGCGGTCTGCTCAGCGGTTTCACCGGCAGCAACAGGCAGCATTTCGAGGATGAAAACCGCCTGGTCTTCGGGCGTGCCGTCCATGCGCTGCTTGATATAGCCCTGCACGACTTCGTAGAGGTTCGGCACCCATCCTTCGGCGGTGCAGTCCTGCGCGCGGAAGACGATGGCATCCGTGGGCGTGAGGCTGATCTCCTTCGTCCGCCACGCGCACTTGGCGGCGAGTTTTGGCGCCTGCGGGTTGGTCTTGAGGAAGATGGACGGATCGCCATTGCTGCACAGGCCCGTAATCGGCAGCGGGACGCAGGCGTTCGCTACGGCTGTGATTGCGGCTGGGGTCTCTGGCGTGACGGCGGTTTCACCGCCGCATGCGGAGAGGCCGAGGACGGTTGCGGCTGCAAGTATCGCTTGCCATGTGCCTGTAGTTTTCATCGCAATCCCTCATCGCCCTCTAGCGTCGAGCATTGTCCGTGCTGAAGCGAGCAACTTCTACTTTGGCGCGGTAGATGCGTACTTTGCAGCCGCGTCCGCCCATTTGAAGGGCGCCACGTCCGGGATGATGCTGACTTCGGTGGTGAACTTGAAGGGGGCGGAGGGGATGCCGCTGTCGAACGTCACTTCGACGAAGAAGGCGGTGTAGCCCTCGGTGGGCATCGGCACCTGGGCGAAGTAGTTTCCTTCTGCGCCGGGTTCGAGGACGGTGGAGGTGTAGATCTTGCCGACGCTCTCGACGCGGAAGTCGCGCGCTTTCGGATTGTGAGCCTGCCAGAGCTTCACTTCCTTCGGCGTGTCGATCGGGCGAAGGGCGATGCCGTTGGCGTCGGCCTTGTTCCAGATGAAGTCTGGCCGCTTGCCGCCTGTGATCACCGAATTGTACCAGGCAAGCATTGAGTCGACCGCGTCGGAGCCAGCGAGGTTGTGGGCCGCGTTCTCGACGTAGCGGATGCGTTTTTCCTGCGGCAGCTGTTCGTAGTAGAAGCGGGAGTTGTCAGGCAGGAAGAACTGGTCGCCCGAGGCGTTGACCAGGAATTTCGGGATCGTGAGGCGGGCGCGGTTGCGGTAGTTGTACGGGTCCTCGATCGCCAGCACAGCCTGGTATTCCGGCGTGCCGATCTTGTGCGGGAAGAGGCCGTGACTGACATAGTCGTCCAGTGACGGCGCGAAGAAGCCCAGCACTTCGAAATGGTGCTTGGTGATCTCCTCGGAATTCAGCGCGTCGATCACAAGCGGCATGATGCCGATGACGCGTTCATCGACCGCGCCGACCAGCCATGTCGCCCAGCCACGCTTGGAGGCGCCGGAGACGACGAACTGGTTGATCTTGATGCCGCCGCCGGCTTCCGACTTCATGAACTCCTGCGTCGCGTCGAGCGCCTTGACGCCGGCCTTCACCATGGCGAGGCGAACGAGCCATTCATCGTCCTTGGTCGTGAAATGCTTCACACGCGTGTAGGCGATGATGTCGTCTTCCCAGCGCTTCTTGTCCTTAGAGTCCGTGAAGGTGAGCGGCTGGTTGGGCACCATGCCGACTTCGGCGACGACCGAGCCTGTCTCCTTGGCGATGCGGATCGAGCGTTCCTGTCCGTCAGTGGGAGCGGGGTCGGTGTTGTCGCCCTGCCAGATGAAGAGGAGCGCCTTGTCGTGCTTCACCTCCGTGGGCTTCACGATGGTCATCCAGTGTTTCCACACCGGCTTGTCGACGTCGGTTTCCGAGCGCCAGGTCTGCGATGTCATCTCGAGGACAAAGGTGGTGTAGCCATCGCCGGGTTTTGTGGAGACCAGCTCCCATTTGTAGGCTGGGTCGGGCTTGGCGACGTAGGCGTCGAGCGCGGTCTTCTCCTCGGGCTTGATGGTGTAGTCGGCGGCGGCTGGCGCGGCGGGGGCTTCGGGCGCTGAGGCGGGGGCAGGGCTGCAGGCGAAGAGGGCTGCGGTGCAGGCGAATGCGGACAGTGTTCTGCGGATCATGGTGGCCCTCCCGTGCGGCTGTGATCGCCGTTTCCACGGAGTGTAGAGTGCGAAGCGCGGGACTGGAAGCTGCCGCAAAGAGAAAGGCCGCGCGCTGGGGTGCAGCGCGCGGCCCGACTTGTTCAGCCAGGACAGATCAGCCGGCGGCTTTTTTCCGCCCGCCAGCGCCAAGCAGCAGGGTCAGGCCAAGCACTGTTGAAACAACCAGCATGATCATCTGCAGCAGTGGAACCACGTCGGTCGACGTCATGCCCGCAACACCCCCGAAATAGTAGCGGGCGCCGAGGCCGGCGACGCCGACGAGGAGAAGCAGGACGCCAGCCGCAAAGCCGCCATCCGAAACGGGCCCCTCAGCCTTCACCTCGCGCCGCAGCGCCAGGTACTGAAGCACCATGAAGAACACGGCCACGGCGAAGAACGGCGTCATCCAGAGCAGCGCGTCGCGCAGGCCTTCAGCGCCGGCGAGCGCCTTGTCCATGCCGGCTGCGACCTTGTCTGCCGAGAAGTTGGTGGACAGGATGCCGACCAGCGTCGGACCGCCGCCGAGTCCGATGAAGTTGAGGATCATCAGCAGGATGGCGCTCGACATCGTCCGTTGCGAGGGCTTGACGGAGTTGTTCACCACGGCCAGCGCCGGGGCGAGATAGAAGATGTTGAGCAGAAGGGGCAGGATCAATAGCCACAACCCTGTCGGCCAGTCGGTCGCCTGGGTGTAGAGGTACCAGAACGGTGTCGCGGCCGTCATCGCGATCAGCGGCACCAGCGCGTACCAGACGCGCGAGCGCTTCGCCATGATATCGACGATGAAGCCGGAAGCGATCGTGCCGATGCCGATGCCGACGCCGATCACCAGTGCGTACCAGAGCGACAGCTCGTCCATCGTCATGCCGAGGGTGCGAAGCAGGAAGGACGCGTTCCAGCCCAGAGCTGCATAGCCGACGAACGACGACAGGCCGCAGCCCATGGCCGTCCACAGCAGGGCCGGGCGGCTGATGAACTGCCAGAAGGTTTCGCCGAAGCTGGAGCGCTCGTTCGCCATGGCGGCCAGCTTGGCCGAGTCCATCGCGCCGCGTTTGGGTTCGCGCACGACGAAGAGCATGATCAGTGCTGCGATGATGCCGGCGACGCCGATGGCGATGAAGGCGGTGCGCCAGCCATACGCCTTGTCGACCTGGGCGCCGAAGGCAATGGCCGCAGCCTGGCCTAACGGCACGCCCATGGAGAAGATTGCCAGCGCAAGGCCGCGCTTCTCGGCCGGGAAGTAGTCCGAGATGATCGAGTATGAGGGCGGCGCGCCGGCAGCCTCGCCGACGCCGACGCCGACGCGGGCGAGCAGCAGGGTCATGTAGTTCTGTGACAGGCCGCACAGCGCGGTAAAGCCCGACCAGAGCGTTGCGCCGACGTAGAGGATGTTGCGGCGGCTGGTGCGGTCGGCGAGGAAGCCGACGATGACGCCGAGCACGGTGTAGACCAGCGCGAACCAGAAACCCGTCATCCAGCCCATCTGCGCGTCGGTGAGGCCCACCGTCGTCCCATCTGGCAGCGTCGTGGCGAAGGCCGGGTCCTTCTTGATCGACTCGATCAGGACCGACATCAGCTGCCGGTCGAGGAAGTTGAAAATGTAGATGAAGGCCAGCATGGCCAGCACGACCCACGCATAGGCGGATGTGCGTTGGGGTACGCTCGGCGCACCTGGTGCGGCGGCTTCAGACATTAGATCCCTCCCGACGAGCCTGTTCCGGCTCTGAATTTCTGAGGTTTCCAATAGCCGAGCGCGACGCAGCGGCCTAGCCCTTGCGGAGACTGACTTTTGCCGCACGTGCGAACAGCGACCTTGATCTAATTCGCCCGGCAGAGCATCTAAGCCCCGCTCTTCTCCCCACGCGCAGGACGCCCCATGGCCGCAACTCACTATGTCTACCACCTCGACGGCCTGACCAAGATCTACCCCGGCGGGAAGAAGGTTTTCGAGAACATCCGGCTGCACTTCCTGCCCGACGCCAAAATCGGGATCGTGGGCGTGAACGGCTCGGGCAAGTCGACCCTGCTGAGGATCATGGCGGGCGAGGACACGGAAATCCTTGGCGAGGCCAAGGCCGCGGACGGCATCAAGATCGGCTACCTCCCGCAGGAGCCCAAGCTCGATCCCTCGATGGACGTGTTCCACAACATCGCCGCCAAATGCCCCGAGAAGCAGATGGTCGACCAGTTCAACGCGATCTCGGCCAAGCTCGGCGAGGAATACACCGACGAGCTGATGGAGGAGATGACCAAGCTTCAGGAGCAGATCGACGCGGCCGACGCCTGGGACATCGATTCAAAGATCGAGATGGCGATGGAAGCGCTGCGCTGTCCTCCCGGTGACGCGGATGTGACCAAGCTTTCGGGGGGCGAGATCCGCCGAGCCGCCATCTGCGCGCTGCTGCTGTCGAAGCCCGACATGATTCTGATGGACGAACCGACCAACCACCTCGATGCGGAGTCGGTGGCGTGGCTGCAGAACTACCTGTCGAAGTTTCCAGGCTGCGTGATCCTCGTCACCCACGATCGTTACTTCCTCGACCAGATCACGACCTGGATTCTCGAGCTCGATCGCGGACAGGGGATTCCGTACGAGGGCAACTACTCCGTCTGGCTGGAGAAGAAGGCCAAGCGCATCGCGCAGGAATCGCGCGAGGAAGCCGGCCGCCAGAAATCGATGGCGCGCGAACTCGAATGGGTGCGCGCTTCCGCCAAGGCGCGTCAGGCCAAGTCCAAGGCGCGTATCAACGCCTACGAGGAAAAGGCCGCACAGGCCGAGCGCGAGAAGATCACCACCGCGCAGATTCGCATCCCCCCGGGGCCGCGTCTCGGCTCGGTCGTCATCGAGGCTGAGCATCTCAGCAAGGCGTTTGGCGACAAGCTGCTGATGGAGGATCTGTCCTTCAAGCTGCCGCCCGGCGGCATTGTCGGTGTGATCGGGCCGAACGGCGCGGGCAAGACGACGCTGTTCAAGATGATCACCGGACGCGAGGCGCCGGATGCGGGCACGTTCAAGGTCGGCGAGACGGTGAAGCTCGGCTACATCGACCAGTCGCGCGACAGCCTCAACGACAAGAACAATGTCTGGCAGGAAATCTCCGGCGGCCTCGACATCATGGAGATCGGCGGCATCGAGCAGCCGAGCCGGGCCTATGTCGGCGCGTTCAACTTCAAGGGCGGCGACCAGCAGAAGAAGGTCGGCCAGCTCTCGGGCGGTGAGCGCAACCGCGTGCACCTCGCCAAAATGCTGAAGGAGGGCTCGAACCTGCTTTTGCTCGACGAACCGACCAACGATCTCGACGTGGAGACGCTGCAGGCCCTGGAAGCGGCGCTGGAGGATTTCCCCGGCTGCGCCGTGATCATCAGCCACGACCGCTGGTTCCTCGATCGTGTGGCGACGCACATTCTCGCCTTCGAGGGCGACAGCCACGTCGAATGGTTCGAGGGCGATTTCTCTAGCTATCTCGAGGACAAGAAGCGGCGGCTTGGCGCCGAGGCGGTGGAGCCGAAGCGGCCGACGTTCAAGAAATTTGCGCGGTAGATCGGTTCACCCCGGCTTACGAAACTTGTAGATGACCTGATCCGTCCTGCCCCGGATTTCAGGGCGCATCACCATGACCGTGTGGTCGTCGGCTGGCTTGCGCAGCGCATCATGCTCGCCGTCAAACCGGAATCCCGCCGCCTCGATCTCGCTACGGAGGACCGCCGGGTCGATGCGGTGGACCGTGTCGGGGGCGTTCGCGGTATCGGGATTCGCCACGTGGTCGATGACGACGTAGATGCCGCCTGGCTTTAGCGCGTTGAGCACTTTCGCATTCATCTGGTCGGCCAATTCGGGGGGAAACTTGCGCTGGTGGAGGTCGTGGTAGTTCTGCGACGTGAAGACCATGTCGAGCGGTTCGGGGAAGGCGAGATCGCTGAAGGCGGAACGCAGCGTGACGATCTCCTGCGGATAGGCCTTCGACAGGATGTCGAGCGAGTCGCCGTAGAGGGCGGGCTTCGTGCGCATGAACTCGTCCGGGCTCCAGGCGTAGACCTTGCCTGATGGGCCGGCCTTCGCCACGAACAGCCGCGTGAAGTATCCGGCGCCCTGCATGATGTCGGCGACTTTCCAGCCCGGCTGAATGTCCGCCAGTTCGAGGACGGCATCACCGCGGCGCTGGGCGTCGAGCGCGACGTCTTCAGCGGGCCGGCGCTGATCGGCCATTGCCTGCTCGGTTGAGACAGTGGGGACGGTGCTGTTAGCTGTTGCGCAAGCAGCGAGGCCAAGCGCCGACCCCGCCAGCGTCAGGCGCGCCAGAAAGCGCATTGCGGGGCGAGTGGTCTTGTGCGGCATGATGCGGTCCGTTCGTTTGCGGACACACCGTGCTGCCCCGATCGTGCAAGTCAATGCTGGTACATGCCAGGAGCTTAAGCCGCCCGCACTTCGCCGGTGCCATCGAGAGGAACGCCCTTCGGCCATGCGCTCTCGATGCGTTCGCGCGGGACGCCCATGATTTCGGCGACACGGCGGAAGTTGGGTTTTTCGCCGCGTTCGATCAGCTTGTCGCAGGCGCGGGCGATCTGCTGGGCGGTAAGTTGCTGTTCGGCGCGCGCCTGTTCGAAATCGCGAACCTGCGCCTGCATGCGGTGGATGCTGAAGGAGGCGGCGCGGCGGGCGACGGCCTTACGGGCAGCTTCGCGGTTTTCTTCCTCGGTCTTAGGCTTGCGGCGGGCGCGCGATTTTTTCTCGGCGGCCTCGGCTTCGACTTTTTCGGTTTCGACCGCTGCTGTGGCTTCGGCCTGCGCGGCTTCGGCCATCGCGGCGTCGATGCGCTGTGCCTCGAGGCGGGCGGCTTCTTTCGCCGCTTCAACAGCAGCTTCGGCGGCGGCGAGTTCGGCGGCTTCGCGGCGGCGCTGGGCATGGCGGTTGGCCAGCGTCTCGGCGTCCATCGCCTTGCGGCCCTCTACGATCCACGCCATCGCCGGCTTCGCGAAGGCGAAGATGTAGAACACGATGTCGACCGTTGCAGCAGGCGGCAGGTGGGCGCCTGCCGGCGCGTTGGCCTTCACGATCTCCCAGCCCATGTGCACGCCAATGTTGGTCGCG
>CAIMMO010000062.1 GCA_903842595.1 uncultured Alphaproteobacteria bacterium | reverse complement strand
CTTCACCGCGGCCTCGACCTCGGCAACACTCGCCGCGTGCTTCAGCGGCACGTGCGAGAGATCGATGCAGAAGGCCGAAGTGATGAAGTTCGCAAGCGGCACCTGATCGATGGACAGCGCGCCCGGTCGCGGATCGAAATGAACCGGCGCATCCACATGCGTCCCGGCATGGTCGCTCAGCGCGATAGACAGCGCCTTGCTCGTGAAGACCGTGTCGCCCGCGACCTTCTTCTCCGACTGGTCGTTCCACACGGTCATGATGACGGGCGGGTGCGAGGGATGCGTCTGGGTGCGATGAAACAGCTCGCGACTCAGATCGATGATTTCCATGGATGCGTTTGCTTCCGTCGCATTCAGTTGACGGTGATGTTGGCGTCGCGGATCACGCGGCCCCAGCGCTGCCGGTCGGCGGCGACATGAGTTGCAAATTCCGCCGGGTTCAGCCCAAGGCGGACGATCCCCTGCTCCTCGAGGCGTCTGCCGATGACGGGGTCGGCGACCGCTTTCGCGCAGGCGCTCCGCAGCCGCGCAAGCGGTTCGGCCGGCACGCCGCTGGGCGCGAAGAAGCCATAGTAGCTCACTGCTTCGTATCCCGCCACGCCGGCCTCGGCCACAGTCGGCACATCGGGCAGGGCCGGATGGCGCTGCGGCGTGGTGACGGCCAGGGCGCGCACCGCGCCCGCCTGCACATGTGGCAGCGCTGTGGTTATTGGGTCGCTCATCAAGTCGATGCGCCCGGCAACGATATCGATCGTGGCCGCTGGCGTGCCGCGATAGGGCACATGGGTCAGCTGAATCCGCGCCATGGCTTCCAACAACGCGGTCGTGAGGTGGGAGCCGCTGCCATTGCCGGCCGAGCCAAAGGTGAGTTCTCCAGGCCTCTGGCGCGCGCGTTCGATCAATTGCTGGAGGGTGCGGACATCGAGGCTGTTACGGACATAGAGGACCGAGCCCACACCCCCCAACGGCCCTACGGGCACGAGATCGCGCGCCGGGTCGAAGCTGGTGTCACGGTACAGTTCCGGGTTGATGGAGTTGGTCGCCTGGCTGCCCATCAGCATCGTGTAGCCATCGGGCGTGGCGCGGGCGGCGGCTTCGGTGCCGATGCGCCCGCCGCTGCCGACGCGGTTATCGATCACGATGGCCTGTCCCAGTTCTCGTGAAAGCGGCTCGGACATCAGGCGCGTCAGGACATCGGCGGCGCCACCTGGTGGGAAGGGCACGATGACGCGCACCGCCCGCGCTGGAAAGGCCTGGGCGCGCACCGCGCCCCCACCAAGCATTGCCATAGCGCCGGTGATGCCGCCGAGTAGCGCGCGCCGACCCGAAAAGCCTGACTGCGTCATTTCCTTTCTCCTGTCGAAGATGTCTTCCTGCCGGTGATTGCGTTGGCGCGTGCGCAGAGCGTGACCGGTCCGCCGCCTGATGGCGTGAGCCGTGAAAAAAGGCGTGCCTTCAGCTCGGCGCGCGCATCGGGCGCCATGCGATCAAGCGTGGGCACGATGGTCCCTGTTCCGGTACTCGCCTCCCAAAAATCCTGTGCACTGTCGAAGCGGCGCTGGACCGTAATGGTGCGGGAG
>CAIMMO010000061.1 GCA_903842595.1 uncultured Alphaproteobacteria bacterium | reverse complement strand
TTTGAAATGGGCGGGATCGCCGGTGGCGGCGATGATGCGTGCTGCGGTCTGTGGCCCGATGCCATCGATGCTGGTGATCAGCTTGCCTGTGACATGGGTATTGAGCAGGTTCTCGATGTCGTGCTCGATCTCGGCGAGGCGTTTGCGCCAAGTGTCGAGGTCTTGGCAGATATGTCGGGCCTGCAGCTTATAGGCGGGTCCATGATGCTGACCGACCGAATGCTTGGCGGCCTCGACCAGGGAATGTGCCAAGTCGGGTCCGACGAAGTGTCGTCCATCATAGCGCAGCCTGGCGACGCGGCGGGGTGTGGCGCGGGCAAAGGCATGCGCGGTGGGGTATTCGGCGAGGAGGCAGGTGGCGAGCATGCTGTCGAGGCTGCGAACGTAGCGGGTGAACTCGGGAAAGCCGAGATCGACCAGACGATGGAGTTGGCGAACGCGATCATCGAAATCCTGGCGCAGCCGGTCACGGTGGCGGACCAGCTCCCGCAGGGTCTCGGCGATTTCGTCGTGCAGTTGGGTGGGGGCGGGTCGCTTTTCGAAGGCGAGGCGTGCAAGGCCCGTGGCATCAAGGGCATCGGTCTTGGTGCGCGCGAGGTTGGTTTCCTGGAAGCGGCGGGCGATCAGCGGGTTGAGCAGCGCCACGTCGTGGCCGGCTGTGGTCAGCACGACAAAGAGATTTTTCCAGTAATGGCCGGTCGCCTCCATGACGATGAGGACAGGCGGCGGGCCGAGTGCCGCGAGCAGGGCATCATAGCCTGCGCGATCCTCGGAGATGGTGATGGGCTTGCCGATCGCGGCCCCCGCGTCATCAAGACGGGCGAGGACGTGGCGTTCGGATGCGATATCAATCCCTGCGAACATGATCCCTCCTGTTGCAATAGACAGCGGCTGGAAGCCTCGGCGCCGGCGTTCAAGCTCGTACTTGTCAAAGCGAGGATGCAGGCTGGCAAGGCCGCACCTCAGGATACCGTTCGAGCCCGGAACGCCGGGCGAGGGCGCCAATCTCATCTACGGGGACCAACCCCCAAGCGCGTCACGGCGACCCTCTCCCAGCTACCGACGCGCAACCTTAGCCGGGAGGCGCGGCGATGAGTGGAGGTGTTACAAGCAAGATCCTTCCCACCGAAAACCAAGACTGGGGTTTCTGGGGCACCATGCGCGAATGCGCAGCAGATGCCTGGCCGATCGCTTTCACCGCGATCCACAACGCGACCAGCACGGATCCCGCCTCGGTCCGCGCCTTTCTCGACAGCCGCTACGGTCGCCACTTCGCGGACGGGGTGAATAGCCAGATGCATTACGGCGCGAGCCTCGCGGATGCGATTGCCAAGACCACCGCGGAATGGATGGGCTGGCGCATCACGCAGCGCACGAGCCGCGAGACAGGCACCGATGCACCGACCGAAGCCGAGAGAAAGGATAAGGAGGAGTCGAGCGAAGCCCGCCGTCGTCTCGTCCTTCGTGTTTCGGAGAATGAGGAGGACCTCAGTTATCTCGCGCGGCTGCGCGATCCTGACGGGTCATTGAATCGCACCGCGGGCCTCGATGTGCAGGGCCTCGTCAGCACACCCGATCCCCACCAGCGAGAGGCGATCGGCTGGCTTCAGCTGTGCTTTGTTTCAGGGATGCCTGGCGTGTTGCTTGCCGACGACATGGGCCTCGGCAAGACCTTTGAGGTCCTAGCCTTTCTTCACTGGCTGCGCCAATCGGGCGGAGCCGATGGCCGGCCCATCTTGATCGTCGCACCTTCGAAGCTGCTCGACGAGTGGCGCGAGCAAATCGATGTCCACCTACCGCCGATGGCCTTTGGGCGACCTGTCTACGCTTATGATCGCGGCCTGAAGGACAGCCTGATCGCCGATCCACATCTTGGCTGTGATGCTGAGTATCGCCAGGGCGGCACGGGCGCGCCGGTCAGCCTGCGCGTGTTGCGTTCCTCGCCCGACCGCATGGCGGATGCCTTTGG
>CAIMMO010000060.1 GCA_903842595.1 uncultured Alphaproteobacteria bacterium | reverse complement strand
TCGGTGATGTTCTTGACGACGCCCTTGCGACGCTCGCCCTCGGCCATGTTGCCGACGATCTCTGCGCGCTGTTCCGCACGGCTCTCTTCGAGAACCGCACGACGCGAGACAACGATGTTGCCGCGCGGACGGTCCATCTTGAGAATGGCGAACGGCTGCATCATGCCCATCAGCGGGCCGACGTCGCGGATCGGACGGATGTCCACCTGTGATCCCGGCAGGAAGGCGTTGACGCCGCCGAGGTCGACGGTGAAGCCGCCCTTGACCCGGCCAACGATGGCGCCTTTGACGGTCTCTTTCTTGTCGTGCACGCGCTCGAGGCGGGTCCAGGCCTCCTCGCGCTTGGCCTTGTCGCGCGACAGCACTGCGTCTCCGAGCGCGTTCTCGATGCGCTCGAGGTAGACTTCGACGATGGCGCCGACCGTCGGCTGCGTTTCGTCAGCGGCGAATTCGCGAAGCGGAATGCGGCCTTCGGTCTTGAGGCCGACGTCGACGGTGATGAAATCCCCGCCGACACTGGTGACCGTGGCGGAAACGACCCGACCTTCGATCATGGCAGAGCCGGCAAAGCTCTCTTCAAAAAGGGCGGCAAAGTCATCGGTCGAGGGATTCATCTGGGCAACGGGCAAGTAAGGTCTCCGAAAGAGGTCCCCTGAGGAACCGGAATGAGGGCCAACCGGTTGTCCCGGCGGACTCGCCGCACCATGCGGCGTGAATACGGATTTTCGCCGGGTCAGCTGGGGATTTCGCGGGCTTGAACCGGCAGGGCCGGCATGGCTTGCGAGAGCTGTCCACAAGGCGGGAGCGGCTCTCTAGGCGCTGGCAGCCCTGAGAGTCAAGCAGAAGCCAGGTTCTGGACAACTGGCCCATGCTTGCATTGCCGACCCGCGAAGCGCGTCGGCAGGCAAGGCCACGGCATTCGGCAGGACGTGCGCCCTAGACCTCGGCCACAGCCGCCGCACGTCGCGCCGCAGCCCTGGCCCGCCCACGCGCGACAGGCGCCACGATCCGCACCTTGCGGCCGATCGCGAGACTTACCGTGTCAGGCTTTCCCTGGCGTCCATTCTGGAAAGTCACCCGGGCTGCATCGAAATGCACATCACGGCCCTTCCCAAGCCGACCGCCAAGGCCAAGCGCCACCAGTTCGTCCATCGTCGCAGCGTTGAACTTCCAGCTGTACTCCCTGCCTCCGGCGCTGAACCGGAAGAGCACGCTTGCGTCCTCGCTCGCATCGATTCCACGAAGGTCGAGCTGCGTTGTCCGGTCCATCAGTCCCACCCGTATCCAAGACTCAAAAGGGCGCTTTCGTGAAAAGCGGGAAACCCTTAAGTCAGATGTGCAGCCAGCTCATCGGCTTCAATCACGTCCAGCTGCACCCCATCGCGACCTGTGGTCGCGGCGCCACGACCGCCATCTGCGCTACCAGTGCAGGCGTACAACCTCCGTACACGGGACACTGAGAATGAAGAGCATCCTCGTCACAGGCGCCTCCACCGGAATCGGCTGGGGCTGCGTTAAGGTGCTCACGGGCAAGGGCTTCCACGTGTTCGGCAGCGTCCGCAAACCGGCCGACGCCGAACGTCTCTGCGCAGAGTTCGGCAGCAAGGTCACGCCCCTCCTGTTCGACGTCACCGACGCGCCAGCTGTTGCATCTGCAGTGAACACGGTTCGCGAAAAGCTCGCCGGCCAGACCCTCTTCGGCCTTGTCAACAATGCCGGCATCGCCAATCCCGGCCCCCTGCTCCACATCGACATCGACTTCTTCCGCAAGCAGCTGGAAGTGAATGTCACCGGCCAGCTCATCGTCACCCAGGCCTTCGCCCCGCTCCTTGGCGCCTCCCCCGAAACCCGCACGAAGACACCCGGTCGCATCGCCATGATGAGCTCGGTCGGCGGCAAGGTCGGCATGCCTTTCGTCGGCCCCTACAACACCTCCAAGTTCGCGCTTGAAGGCCTCTCGGAATCCCTCCGCCGCGAGCTGATGCTCTACGGTGTCGACGTCATCGTCATCGCCCCCGGCGCCATCGCCACCCCGATCTGGGACAAGGCCGACGCGCTCGACATCTCCGCATACGAAAAGACCCCCTACGGCCCGTCGGTCAGCAAGGTGAAAAGCTACATGACCGAGATGGGCCGCAAGGGCCTTGCGCCCGAGAAGATCGGCTGGGTCGTCCACACCGCCCTCACCACGCACGCGCCGAAGACCCGCTACATCGTCACCCCCGACCCGCTGCAGAACTGGCTCAGCAACAACATGCCCAGGCGCATGGTCGACCAGGCGATCGCAAAACAGCTCGGCCTCAGCCGTCGCGCCTGACGAAAAGGGCGCATCGCGGCGTAACATCGGCGGTGTGCCGCTTGCGGCCAGGGCCCCTGTCCGGTCAGCGAGCGTCTGTTGCGAGCGGTACGATCTTGAGCTGATGCTCAACCGCTGCAACGACATCCCTGGTGAGAGGAAGGTTCTTGGCCTGCGCCTTCCATTGCTGATGGAACAGGGCGACGGTCTCTGCGGCGGTCTTCAGCACCAGTTTTTCGGGCAGGCGCGCCTTGCCTGCCAGATGCGCAAGTTCGCCCATCGTCAGTTCATGAAAGCGCGCCGTGCGGCTGAATTTCAGCGCCGCTGTTTCGTCCTTGATGTAGGGCGTGGTCGCAACAAAGTCGTAGGCAGGAGCAAGGGCTGCGCGCCGCTTGTCGGGATAAATCAGCGACCCGTTTTTCAAGTGCATATCCGCATTGCCGATCAAGGCATTGAACACGAGGCGGCGGATGAACTCCGCAATGTCCGCGTCCTGACCTTCGGCTCCGATGACTTGCGCGATGCGCCGCATCGTCGCTTTCTTGTACTTGGCATCGGGATAGACACCAAAGATCTGAGCGAAGTCCTCGACATGGACGGGGCCGCTCGCAAGCCGATCGAAACGCTGGATCACAAACGCCTGGCTCCCGCGCACCCTCGCGCCTTCGGGCAAATTCTCGATCGCCTTGATATCGATCATTTGGATCGGCGGGACATCAATGCCCACCCCGCGCGCGAGCGTCATCATCGAGAACTCATTCTCGGGTACACCATCGAACTCGCGCGATGGCAGTTTGACGTTCCAATCGCCGCCTTCGCCGCTAACGGGGATGGTGAGGCCGCCGCGCGCGCCTTCGAGTGCAGAGAATTTCAGCTGCCCGCCGGCAAGCGAGAAGCGCAGCGCATTGGCGCGGCGATTATCCGCCGGTCTGTCGTGCCCATAATGTGCATCAGGGGGGCCACGCCTCGCTATCGGCAGGCTCTACGGTGATAGCGCCTGGAAGATCGCGTCCCAGGACCCACAGCAAGAAGTACTCACGTGCTTGGCCGACGCGTGCGCGTTCTGCCAGATACTTTCGCAAGTGGCCTTCGGGCAAAAGGTTTGAAAACCACGGCAGCAGCTTGGTCTGCGTCGGTGCGAACTCTGTAATCAGCTCTCCAAACGCATCTTTGAAGCCAAGGCTGAGGACGGGCGGCTGGGCGTTCTGGATATAGGTTTCCGTGAATGCAGACAGCGCCCGGTCACTGCCCACATGCGTGATCGTACCAATAGGCTCGCCATAGAGCAGGACCTAGAGGGTGGAGACATCAGGCATCGTCTTCATCATCGTCATCAAGCGCGTAGGCAGGCTTTGGCAGCGATGCGGGCGGCGGCGCGTACGCCAACTGGTTGCGTGCCTGCTCGATCATTTCTGCATGGCGTACACAAACATCTGGGTCGATGCTGAGCGACTTTGCCTTCTCCAGGACATCATTGAACTTCTTGATGGCTTCCAGCTGCGCGGCAGTCGGCTGAAATCGTTCGAGCACGCGCAAATTCGCCAGCACCTTGTCAGTCTGCAAAGACGGCAGGTCGGGTACTTCGGCAACAAGCTGTTGTCCGTGGCTAGAACGCGAACTCCAGCATCGCCTGCGCCACCAGCTCGCCCGAACCGACAAACGTCACCCGGACGTCGATCAGCGCCAAAGCCTTGCCAAACCGCTGCACCTTCGCTTCGAACCAGAGGTCCTCACCCTTGGCCGGGCGCACGAAATGCGTGTGTTGATAGACCGTGCCTTTGGTCACCCGATCACCCGTGCAAGCCGCCATCGAGGCGACCGTGTCGATCGCCGACATCATCGCCTGGCCGCAGATCGCTCCGCTGGAAAACTGCATCCCGGCGGCCTGTGGCAGGCGCGCCGCGAACCATCCTTCGCGCGCCTCGAAATCGCAGAGACCCTGCGCCTTCACCCACGGCGCATAGACCGCTTCATACCACGCCTGCATGTTAGCAGCCGTCAACGGCGCCTTCAGGTCCATGGCTCGCAGGTCCATGGCTCGCCCCGCGCGCTATCACGCCTTCAGCTTGTAGCCGCGCTTCAGCATCGCCCAGCACCACGCGCACAGCGCCAGCGTGATCACAGCGCACATCACCCCGCCGAACAAGAGGTCGCTCTCGGCGTGTCCCGTGAAGCCATAGCGGAACCCGTCAATGATCTGGAAGAACGGGTTGAAATGGCTGATCGTCACGAACGGCTCGGGAAGCCGGCCGATCGGATAGAAGGTTCCCGACAACATCGTCAGCGGCATGATGACGAAATTCTGCACCGCCGCCATGTGATCGAACTTGTCGGCCCAGATCCCGCCGATCAGACCCACCGCGCCCATCAGCAGCGACGCGATCACCGCGAAATACAGAACCGCAAACAGGTTCGCCACCTGGAAGGGCGTGATCTGCATGATCCACACCGCCGCATATGTCACCAGCCCGACAAGCACGCCGCGCGACACCGCGCCGGACAGGAAGCCCACCGTCAGTTCCATCGGCGACAGCGGCGGCATCAGAAAGTCGACAGAATTGCCCTGCACCTTGGCGATGATCAGCGACGACGACGTGTTGGCGAACGCGTTGTTGAGGATCGCCATCATGACGACGCCAGGCGCGAGGAACACCTCGAACGGCACCCCGCCCACCATCCCGCCACTGCCCTGCCCGAAGGCCAGCTTGAACACGAACAGCATCAGCAGGGAGGACACCACAGGCGCAAACAGCGTCTGCATCCCAACCTTCCAGAACCGCCGCGTCTCCCGCAGGCACAGCGTCCACAGGCCGACCCAGTTCACCGCCCCATACTGCCGCGGCCCAAGATGCGGGGCGGCGTCCAGCGGCGGCTTCGTCAACGTCTGATCCATGCCCGCTTCTTACGCCTCTCGTTCGCCCACGCCACGGAAATGATGACCTGACCGGCCCGCTTCTGCAGCCGGCCCGCCGGCTCGACGCGCTTGAGCGCGTGCATGCTCGCAAAGCCCGCCTTCGCCGCACGCGATCGCGCCAACGCCCTGTCGCCGGATGGCCCCGGATAACCACGCATTGTCGCAAACGGCCCAACCCTCCGCCATCTGCGCGGTCGCGAAGGCGTCTCCCAGCCCCTCCCCCCCTTCGAGTCCAAACCGAGTCCATCACGTGAACTCGCCTGAACATTGAGTCCCCGGCGCCACATCCAGCAGAAACCGCAGCCGCGGCGTCGTGACTCATAGCCCCTGTGAACAACCCCAATATATTGATATAGCTGTTAACAAGACCCCCAGCATGTTGCGGGTACAGCAACGACAGCTACTATTCCTAGGCATTGGGGCAAGCGGGCGTGCAGGCACAGCCCATATGTTGTGTCTTGCATGATTCCCTCACGCTGTGGAGAGACAATTCATGGGCTGGACCGAAGAACGCGTCTCGGAATTGAAGAAACTCTGGGCCGAAGGGCACAGTGCAAGCCAGATCGCCAAGCGGCTTGGCTCCGTCACCCGCAATGCGGTGATCGGAAAAGTGCACCGCCTCGGACTCTCCGGCCGGGCGACCCCGTCCCGCCCCGTCAAGCGCCCGCCGCGTCTTGCCAGGCCCAAGCCCACACCCATGCCGCGTCAGGCCCCGGCCGCGCCGGTTGCTCGCGGCGGCAACGCCCTCGCGGTGCGGGCTGAACCTGTCCATACGCATGTCGCCAACGCCGAAGCCAACGTCGAACCCAAGCGCCTGTCGAATGGCGACATGGTCACAGTCCTGACGGTGAAGGACACCATGTGCAAATGGCCGATCGGCGACCCGGCCGATGCCGCCTTCGGCTTCTGCGGTCACGGCGCCACGGACGGCTCGCCCTACTGCGCCGAGCACGCCCGCGTCGCCTTCCAGCCGGCGAAAAAGCGAGAACGCCGCGCCCGCGAATTCGATTACATCCAGCGGCTTGCTGGCTAACGCTTCTCAGTTCTACCCGCGACGGCGCCGCCCCGGAGTTCTCGAACTCCGGGGCGGTTTCGTTTTGCCGGAAGCGGAACGCCCAAGCCCAGGTCACCCGTACACTGACCCCGCTCCCCTCCTGAAACGCGCGAAGCCAAACCCTGCCTTCATGGCTGAGCCTGTGAACCAGAGAAAGCCAACACAGCGTCCCCGCCTGCAAGCGACTGAGCAGAAGTTGCTCCGCCAACGACCGGCGCGATCGAGAACGATCGAAGATCCTGATCGTTTCCGCCGCCGAAGGTGAGACGAAGGACCTGGACGCCGGCCTCGAGCACAACAGCCAGGTTGCGGCTGGTGAATGCGTCGTAGGCGCCGGTTATGGGCGCGGCGACAGCATCCGATTTTTCATAGACGACCCCGTTTCGGGTGAAGCTCGCTGAGATCTTGCGACCGGCATTCGGCGTCGATGTCTCGAGCGTGAAAACGTGGTCTTGCAGCAGCATCGCGAGAAGGTGTCAGATTAACTCAGACGGTACGGTTTGCTCCGCCCCCTTGATCGTCTGAATGGCCAGGGGGGGCACGCCAGCGCCGACTGGCCCTTCGAGACAAGCACCGGAATCGTCTCGAGGCTGCGGTCACGCGGTCCCAGGTCTTGGTTGATCCACACGCCGCAGAATGGCGCCTTCTCTGTACAGACCGCCATGCACGGGACAATGCTTTGCTGCACGGAACCAGAGCCCCCCCTCGCAGGGGCCATAGCCTGTTGCGTGTGGGTTGCGTCCGCATGCCATTGGATGCCGAAGACTGGGCCGCGTCCGCCTTAACGCGCCATGAAGCGGCGTTCGTCATGGGTATGTCAAACCAGACGGCTAGCGTCCGGTTTTTCAAGGGAGCCTTGCCATGAGCCAATCGTCGTATGAGCGCGCGCAGCACACCCGTCGGCAGCTCATCAGGCGATTCGGTGCAGCCGCCGGCGTCTTCGTCGCAGCTCCCCTGCTTTTCCGCGAAGCCATCGCGCAGGTGGCTTTCTCCGATGACCCCTTTCAGCTCGGCGTTGCTTCGGGCGAGGCGGCCGGCAACGGGTTTGTCATCTGGACGCGGCTTGCGCCGAGGCCTTTCGAGTTTGGATTCGGCATGCCGAGCCAGCCGGTGGAAGTCGAATGGGAGGTCGCTGCTGACGAGAGCTTCCGGACCATCGTACGCGCTGACAAGGCGATTGCGAACCCGATGATGGCGCACAGCGTCCATGTTGAAGTGGATGGCCTCTCACCCGCGAGGCCCTACTGGTATCGATTCCGCGCCGGCGGCGTCCAAAGCCCCGTTGGTCGCGCGAAGACAGCGCCCGCGCCCGGAGCGCCAACCGCCCGCGCGACCTTCGCCATCGCTGGCTGCCAGCACTACGAGTCGGGCCTCTACACCGCCTACCGGCATCTTGCCGCCGCCGAGCCGGATTTCGTGTTC
>CAIMMO010000059.1 GCA_903842595.1 uncultured Alphaproteobacteria bacterium | reverse complement strand
CGCCGGCCTGATCGTCATCGACTTCATCGACATGGAGGACATGAAGAACAACCGGGCCGTCGAAAAGAAGATGAAGGACTGCCTGAAGATCGACCGCGCCCGCGTGCAGACGGGCCGCATCTCGCAGTTCGGCCTGTTCGAAATCTCGCGCCAGCGCCGTCGCGCTGGCGTGCTGGAATTGTCATCCGAGCCCTGCGATCATTGCGGCGGCACCGGCCGCATGCGCTCGATCGAAAGCGCTGCGATCCAGCTGCTGCGCATGATCGAGGCCCGCGCCGCTGACGACCGCGTACAAACGGTGCATGTCCAGGCCGCAGCAGAAGTTGCGCTCTACCTGCTCAACGAAAAGCGCTCGTCGATCGCCGCGATTGAATCAGACAACCACGTGCTCGTGCGCATCGAGGCTGACGAAGACCTGAAGGCCGGCGAATTCAACATCGAGGGCCGCGCCGACGGCAATGTCGTCGCGCCCAAGCCGATGCAGCCGATCGACCTTCGCAGGCTTAAACCCCTGCCGCCGCCGGCTCCTGACGAGATCGAGGAGGAAGACGATGACATCGTCGAGGACTCCGAGGACGAGTCCGATGACGAGCACGAAGGCCATGATCACGAGGAAGACGAAGACTCAGAAGAAGAGTCCAGCTCGGACGCGGAAGACGAGGATGGCGATCGCGACCGCAACCGCGGCGGACGCCGTGGCCGCCGTGGTGGCCGCCGCCGCCGTGGCGGGAAAGACCGCGGACGCGAGACCGCAGAGTCGGATGACGGCGATACGCCGGAACAGGCGCAGCCGGTTGTTGCACGCGAAGATGGCGAGCGCGACGACGGTCGTGGCCGTGGCGGACGCCGCCGGCGTCGTGGCGGCCGGGGCGACCGTCCCGAGCGCGGCGAGCGCAATCGCACACCGGACATTGCCGCAGATGGCGGCGAGATGCTCGATTTCCTGGCGGCGGCCCCCTTCCTCGTGGCCCAGACCGCGCCGGAGCCTGAAGAACCGGCCGCGGAACCCGCACCGCTCGCGGCTGCCCCGATCGAACCAACGCCGGTGTTCGAAGCTCCCGCGGAAAGCGAACCGGCGGAAGCCGTAGCCGCAGCGCCCGAGCCGCAGGCGCAGGCGCAACCCGTCGCCGCAAGGCCGGCATCTGAGCCAGCGCCCGACCACGAAATCGCCGCATCCGCCCCTCAGCCTGCTCCAGTCGAGTCCAGGCACGAACCGGCCGCACCTGCGGCCGAGACGGCTGAGACCCGGCGCCACGCCATCCATGGCGAGCCTGAAGCTCCGGCCCCGTCCGGAGAGGCTCCCCGGAAAGTTGGCTGGTGGAACCGCCGCCGCACAGGCTGAACCGCTAACTCAGGCAGCGGAACAGCGCGGCGGCTTTGACTATCCGGGGCCGGTGGCTAGCTTGGCTGTCGGCGGGATCGAAAGAGAGCGTTCGCATGGGCGTTATGCAGAAATTCCTCCGCGCCGTCGCCGCGCCTGTCCTCGCGCTTGCGTTGCCGCTTACCGCGACAGCGCAGGGCCTGATCCGCGACGCGGAAATCGAGCAGATCCTTCGCGAGTATTCGGACCCGCTGTTCGCGGCGGCGGGACTGAAGCCTGCGGACGTGAACATGTACATCGTGCAGGACGACTCGCTTAACGCCTTCGTCGCCGCTGGCCAGAACATGTTCATTCACACGGGCCTCATCATGGAGGCGCGTACTCCGGAGGAGTTGAAAGGCGTCATCGGGCACGAGACGGGGCACATCGCCCTCGGCCACAACGTCACGCGCCAGGTCGCGGCCCAAGGCAGCGGTAACATTTCGCTGATTACGATGGGCCTCGGCGCACTCGCGCTCTTCGCCGGCGCCCCGGATGCGGCGCTTGCCCTGTTCGGGTCCGCCTCGCAGTTCGGGATGTTGAGTTTCTTCAAGCACACACGTTCGGAAGAAGCCGCCTGCGACTTGTTCGGCGTGGAACTCATGGAAAAAACGGGACAGTCAGCGGACGGAAACGTCTCCTTCATGGAGAAATTCCGCTATCAGGAACTGATGTCGGAATCGCGCCGGGATCCCTACTTCCGCGTGCATCCGATATCGAGCGACCGCATCAGCAGCGTGGCGCGCCGCGCCAAGGAGATCGCCGGCAAGGCGCGACCGCAGACACCCGAAGAGATCATGCAGCTAAAGATGATGCAGGCCAAACTTGTCGGCTTCATCGGCCCGCCGAGCCGCGTCCTTTCACGCTATCCGGGTAGCGATCAATCGATGCCGGCGCGCTATGCGCGCGCCATCGCAGCCTATCGCGCGGTCGACATCAAGGCCGCGCTCACCCAGATCGAATCGCTGATCGCGGAACAGCCGGATAACGCTTATTTCCATGAGCTGAAAGGCCAAGTCCTGTTCGAGAGCGGCAAGTCGGCGGAGTCCGTCGCGCCGCATCGCAAGTCGGTCGAACTGTCCCCGAAGCACGCCCTGCTGAAGGTGAACCTTGCGCGCTCGCTGATCGGCACCAAGCAGGATCCAGCGATCAAGGAAGCCGAAGGCCTGCTGATGGACGCCATCCAGCTCGAGCCGGACAACGCCTTCGCCTGGAACCAGCTGGCCGTGGCCTACGCCAAGCAGGACCGCATCGGCGACGCAAACCTCGCCACGGCGGAGGAGGCCTACATCGTCGGAGACCTTGCCCGCGCCTTCAACTTCGCGCGAAGGGCCCGCGACGCGCTCGACATGAACACTCCGAATGGCCAGCGTGCCGATGACATAATGGCGCTGTCCGACCCACGCAACAACCCGCGCGCCATGCGCCGCAATCTGAGCGAGTTGGCGCTGGAGCACCGGCACTGAGCTTCAAATCCGGGCCGGACCGCCCATTTCCCTAGAGACCCGCCATCCTCCCTTAAGAACTGGGGGCAGGATTACCCGAAAGGAACCTGCACATGCGCCTGACAACCGCCCTTTCAGCCTTGCTCGCGCTCGGCGCTGCTGCTTGCTCCGGCGGCGAGGTAAGGGCCCCTGACTCGGTTGGCGGCCTTGAGAAGGCGCAGGTCGAGGCGATCGTGAAGGAGTATCTCCTGCGCGAGCCGGAAATCCTGTTCGAGATGCAGACCGCTTTCCAGCGCAACCAGATTGCGACGCAGACGCTGGCCGCTGAGGGCGCGTGGGAGAAGCTGCTCGCCTCCTCGAAGGACGACCCCTATATCGGCCGCAAAGACGCGCCGATCACCATCATCGAGTTCAGCGACTATGACTGCGGCGTGTGCAAGGCCGCCGTGCCGTGGGTTATGGCGCAGGTCGATGACCGCCGCAGCGACATCAAACTGATCGTCAAGGAGTCAGCCGTGCGCGGCGAGGACTCGCGACGGGCGGCGATCGCGGCGATGGCGGCGCACAGCCAGGGCAAGTATCGCGAGATGCATGTCGCGCTGATGAAGGCGCCGGCGAACGCCTATACACCGGCAAATCTCGAGGCGATCGCGCAGTCGGTCGGGCTCGACATGGCACGCTGGAAGAAAGACATGGCCGACGCCAACCTGATCAAGCGCGTCGATCGCTCGGTGGAAGAGTTCGGCATGGCGGGCCTGCAGGGCACCCCATCTTTCCTGATCAACGGTCGCTTCGTCGGCGGCTTCGGGCAGGAAGAGCTGGAGTCACTGATCGAGGCGACGCGGCAGCAGATCCGCAGCTAGATCAACCCACCCAGCGGGCTAGACGGATCGGCGTAGCGTTTCTTCGCCATCCGCCCGGCGAGATAGGCTTCGCGGCCAGCGATAACCGCGTGCTTCATCGCCCGGGCCATGCGCACAGGGTCTTTCGCTGCCGCGATCGCAGTGTTCATCAGCACGCCATCAACACCCAGCTCCATCGCAATGGCGGCGTCTGACGCCGTACCGACGCCCGCATCAACAATCACGGGCACTTTGCACTGCTCGACGATGAGCCGGATGTTCACCGGGTTCTGCACGCCGAGCCCCGAGCCGATCAGCGAGCCAAGCGGCATGATCGCGCAGCACCCTGCGTCCTCCAGCTTGCGCGCGTAAACAGGATCGTCCGAGCAGTAGACCATCACATCGAAACCGTCCTGGATCAGCGCCTTGGCGGCGATCAGCGTTTCCGACATGTCCGGGTACAGGGTCTTCTGGTCGGCCAGTACCTCAAGCTTCACGAGATTCCACCCGCCCGCCTCGCGTGCAAGACGCAGCGTGCGCACGGCCTCGTCCGCCGTGTAGCAGCCCGCGGTGTTGGGCAGGTATGTGAACAGCTTCGGGTCGAGATGATCGACCAGCCGCTCCGAGCCTTTGTCGGCGACGTTTACCCGGCGCAGGGCGACGGTGACGATCTCCGCACCCGCAGCCTCGGCCGCCTCGGCGTTCTGGGCGTAGCTGGCATACTTTCCCGTGCCTACGATGAGGCGCGAGCTGTAGGCCTTGCCGGCGATGATGAGGGCGTCGTCGGTTGCGGTGGTCGGCGCTTGATCGGGCATGTCTCACTTCACTGTCTGACGTCGCGCGAGCGCCCTAGGGCATTCCGGCAACCGTGCCAAGCTTGCGGCCACCTGCCGTGAACACGGCAAGGCCCGCCTTCATCGCGAACGCATCTGCAGGACTTTCCGTGTCGCCATTGGGCGCAGCAAACTGTTCCCCCCAGCTTGGTGCGCCCACCGATGCGAGTGCGCGGGCAACACGGCTCAAGGCATGAATATGCATCGCGAAGTTGTTCCGGGGCGCCGCGGGGAAGCGCTTGCAGCATTGTTTACCCACCTCCAACAAACTGCACGATCTCTATCTGATCGCCTTCGGTGAGGCGGGTCGTTCCATATAGGGATTTCGGGACGATCTCGCGATTGCGTTCCACGGCAACGCCCTTTTCCGGCATGGCCAGCTGGCGCAGGAACTCGCCGACTGTGGCGCCATCAGGGGCTTCGGTCGCCTCGCCGTTGAGAAACAGGTTCATTTCATCGTCCGAACGCTTGAATCTGGCATTTGAACCGGACCGGGATTCGCCTATTCAGTCTCACCGCCGGGCCGATGGTCTGGGTGCGAACCGGTATCAGGTAAAGGTCCTCAATGAGCCTGGCCATCTACTGCCTGAACGGGCCCAACCTCAACCTGTTGGGTGAGCGCGAGCCTGCCGTCTATGGCAAGGGCACGCTGGCCGACCTAGAGAAACTGACGCAGGACGCCGCCGATGAAGCTGACGCGAAGCTGATCTTTCGCCAGTCCAATCACGAAGGCGAGCTGGTGGACTGGATACAGGAAGCCCGTAGACAGGCAGGCGGGCTGATCATAAACGCGGGCGGCTATACCCACACCTCGGTCGCAATCCACGACGCGCTCAAGGTGTTGACCATTCCGGTCGTGGAAGTT
>CAIMMO010000058.1 GCA_903842595.1 uncultured Alphaproteobacteria bacterium | reverse complement strand
GTCGTCCTGGAGGGCTTCGGGCTGCTAATCGCGAACTGGATGGTCCTGCAAGGCATCCAGTTTGCAGGCCTCTACCTGCCGCTGGGCGATGACTCAGTGCTGCCCATGCAGATCAACTCATTCACCGCCGGCGTCGGCATCGGCTTCGTGTCGGTGGTCTATCCCTCAATGATGGCTGATGCAGCCGACGAACATGAGCTGCTCTTCAAGAACCGCCGGGAGGGGCTCTACTTTGCCGGCCTCGGACTTGCGAACAATGCCGGGCGAAGCATAGGCGTGATGATGGCGGGCTTTGCCCTCGACCTGATCAGCTTCCCAAAGGGGGTGACCCCGGACGACGTTGCGGTCCTGCCCGGAAGCGCCCAGTCCCAGCTTGTGCTGATCTGGGGACCGCTCCCCGCAATCGTGGCGATCGCATCGATGGTGGTCTTTGCCCGCTACCGCATCACACGGGCCCGACACCGGGACATATCCATCGCGCTGGGCCGCGTCATCTGACGCTCTACCTCGCCCAGCCCCTGAGATGGAGGTGACCTGCCCCAGAATTTTCGGGCCTCTGCAAGCTTGAATCGCGAACGGCAGATTCGGGCCCCAACCTCGCAAAGCCGGCTGAGCGCTACGAATGGCAGGGTCGCCCGTGAATTGCCTGTCACTCCTGCCCTGCTGATCAGGCAGGGCCTCGCCCAGAAGGCGTCAGTCGATGCTGTCGGCAAGCGATGCTGGGCTGCTCGGTGATACCGCCGCCCGTTTGCTCGGCCGCGAGCGGCGCCTAGGTCTGGTGTCAGCTCCATAGCGAACATCCAGCCAGTATTCAAACAGGGCTTCTTTCCGGCGACAGGGCGGGCGCTGGCATATCTTTGCGACATGTATGACAGAGGACGGCCCCTAGCTTTCCTGGCGCTAGGGCGGGCCGTACCCGTGCGGGCGGGGCGGGTAGCTCGGGTCATGAATGATGGAGGCAGATCTCATGGCTAGGTGGCGCAGCTACACACCAAGTATATCGTCGGGGGCAATGTGCGGGCTCGTTCTCATACTTGCGTCAGCGGCCTGCACATCGCCGCCATCTTCTGTCGCAACCACTGCACCTTCAGTCGGTATGCCAGGTACACAGGATGTCGCCAGGCATGTTGCGCTCATCAGTTTCACCGCCCGTGATGGCCGCGTTATTCCGGCGGCTGTCTCGACACCTGTCGGCAAGGGTCCCTTCCCGGTGGTCGTGACGATTCATGGGGGCAGCGGTGACCGGACGGCAGATGTCCTTGAAGGTCTGGCCTCGCCAGGGTCCGATAGTCCGGTGGTTCGCATGCTGAACGAGCAGCCCTGGATCATCGTGGCGCCAGACTATCGCAATGACTGGCTTGGGGCTGAGCGGTTGGATGTCGTTGATGCGATTGAAGCGGCGCGAACCTTGCCCGGGGCTGATAGGGATCGCGTCGCCATCGTCGGCGGCAGCAACGGCGGACGCCTGGCCCTGATGGCGTCCATCCTTTCGCCACGCTCGTCTCAGTGCGTCATTGCTGGCTCGCCTTTCATGACGGATCCTCTCATCTTTATGAACGGCGAAGCAGGACTTGCGCCGTTCTCCCAGGCGACACCTGCATCCCTGTCCTGGATGATGCAGACGCGAGCGCGGATGGATCGGCCGGTTGAGCGGAGTGCGCAACGCCAGGGTCTCACGCGCGATGAACTGCTCAGAGAGAACGTCATCCGGGATCATGCGGGGAAGATAGAGGCGCGTGTCCTGCTCCTGACGAGCCGCGCCGATGAGCAAGTCCCTCACATCATGCTGGAGGGACTGATCAGCGCGCTCCAGCAAGATGAGCGCAAAG
>CAIMMO010000057.1 GCA_903842595.1 uncultured Alphaproteobacteria bacterium | reverse complement strand
TACGAAGTGACGCTTTCCTCTCGGCAAAGCTTTACCAGGACGATGCGGATCTTATCTTCGGCAGACTGGTGCTTGCTCGCGGCGCGGCGAATATCGTGGCTAGCTTTTCATCTGGCACCAAGACGGGTAGCCCAAAGGACTTCTGGCTCATCTTCACTCTCCTTGGGGTTACGATGCGCCAGAAATCTTCCGTTGCTCAAATCGCCAGTTTGGTCCCATAGGCGCTGACGCCGGACATGGCTGACGGTTTCCGTTCCTCCAGGGCACGCAGTGCTCGATTGATGTTGAGAGCACTATTCGGGAAGTCCGGCCTTGCGCAGACCATCCATCCAGTGTTCTGTGTCGCTCGGCTTCTTGAACATTGCCAGCGGTTTGGCGGATCGATTGATGGTGTATCCGGGGTCGATACGCAGTACCTCTGCGGCTTCTGCTCTGGCATTCTCCGTCATCCCGAGCTGAGCCGAAGTGGCGGCCAGCCAGAAGTGCCCACCTCGGAAGTTGGGGGCACGTCGGACACAGTCACGTAATGGGGCGAGTGCGGCCTCGTACTGCTTCAGCATGTAGTGGGCGAAACCGATGAACCCGTGCGCTACGGCTGGTGAAAAAGGATCCAGTCGCGCGAGGGCATGTCCAATCTCCAGCGCTCTAAGCGATTCGCCCGCAAAAACGTGAGCCAGAATCGATGTCCAATCTGTGAAACTTGGATTCGTTTCGGTTGCCCGGTTGAACTGCGCCAGCGCCTCGTCATGTTGGCCCTGATAGGTCAGCACGTAGCCGAGGCTGGCGCGGGCTTGGGGCAGGTTCGGGTCTAACTGGACGGCTCGGCGTGCAAGGTCATAGGCGCGATCGAGCGCTGCGTGTCTCAGGTGATCGTCGTCCACAGGATTGATCCAGGCCGACAAGAACGTTCTGGATAACTGGCTGTGGGCACGCGCAAGGCTCGGATCAAGTGCGATTGACTGCTCGAAACATCGCCGCGCCGCATATAGTTGAGCTGGCAGATAGGTCGACAACCAGGCTGCATAGGCTGCAGCGCCCTGAAGGTAGAAATCATAGGCCTGCCAGGTGGTCGGGGGCTTGATGTGGGCGCGTTCGACTTCGGCCTTGTTGAGCTGCACGGCGATGATTGCAACGATCATTCGGACCACATCGTCCTGGACCTCGAACACATCCTCAAACTTGCGGTCGAACCTCTCAGCCCAAAGATTGGCACCTGTACTCGTATCGATGAGCTGGGCCGATACACGGATGCGACCTCCGCCGTGGGCCACCGTGCCCTCTAGTGCGTAGCGCGCACCCAGTTGCTGTCCGATGATTCGGATGTCGATCGCCTTGCCCTTATACGTGAAGCTCGAGTTTCGCGAGATGACGACGAGCTCCGAAAACCTCGACAGAGCCGTGATGATATCGCCAGCAATACCGTCACTGAGGTACTCCTGACTGGCGTCGCCACTCTGGTTCGCGAACGGGAGTACGGCGATTGTGACACGTTCAAGATTGCCAGTTGCTGGCGAGGATCCGGCTTCCGTGGGCGAAACTTGGAGCGCCTCTGCCGCATGCATCTCACGCACTTCACCGATGAACCTAAGCCCTTTGCGCGGCAAGGTCTTGATCAGCCGCTGCTCGTTGCCATCGTCTCCGACTGCTGAGCGGGCAGCATTGATTCTGTTGAAAAGTGTCGATTCCGACACGATCCTCCCATGCCAAACGGCCTCCAGCAGCTCGTCCTTGCTGACGACCCGATCGCGGTTTCGGATCAAGAACAAAAGCAGATCCAAAACTTGCGGCTCGACTTGCACAAGCGTCGTGCCGTGGCGCAACTCTCGGCGCTGCGGATCGAGGACGCAGGACTCAAAGTGATACACCAATGACGTCTCCCGCCTATCCCATGCAACACGGACGCAGTCTAGCAGGCTGCTGAAAAGCTGTCATTGAGCGTCGCAATTTTGGCGCGCGAGTATGTTTTCAACGCTGCCTGCGCCTGGGCACAAGCATTTTCAGTGATTTTTTGGCCCTGTCGGCTCGCTCAGGACAGAGTTCCGGCATCACGCCGCCACCACCAGCAACTTCGGCAGGCGAACCAGATTGCCAGCTACCATCGCCAGAGTGAACTGCCAGCCCACCTTGGGCAGCCCGCGATGGCGGGCCTTGCGTAGGCCAGCCACCGTCTTGGCCCAGCCGAAGGCCTCCTCGATCCGCTTGCGGATCCGCAGGCTGATGGCATAGCCAGCATGGCGCGTGGTCCGGCCATCAATCGCCGAGCGCCGCTCATTGGTATTCTGCGCCACATGCGCCGTCACATTGATCTCGCGGAGTTCGGCC
>CAIMMO010000056.1 GCA_903842595.1 uncultured Alphaproteobacteria bacterium | reverse complement strand
TGAACGAGGCGCCCTTCGTGTGCTGTCCCTTGGGTCGGGAGGGGACCGGCCAGCGAGTGAGTTGTACGGCGCAGCGTTGTGCGCGCCAGTATGCCGGACGGCCTATGCCGCCGGCATGCGACGGGCATCCACTGTCGATTGGGTGTGAACAGGAGTGGCTCAAGGGCGCCGACAGGCGCGCTATGCAAGTGTTGTCATGGCAAGCCTCGGGGGGGGGCTGGGGCTTGTGGCGCCGGCTCACAGCCATGCTTCCCTTTCGCGCATTCGACTTGACGTTGATCAAGGCGAACATCTCGGGCGCTCTGGGTTACTTCGGATGCGTCAGCCAATGCCAGACCAAGGGAGTTGCGTGAAATGTACTCGAGCATGGCCCAGAATCTGGGAATGTCTTCGCTCATGGTCGCTGCGACGGTGACCATCCATTTCTTTGGCCTGCTGACGCTGCTTTCGTTGCTTCGACGGCATAGTGGCCGTTTCCGCGCGCACGAGAGTGTCGCCGGCCAGGGCGCACTGATCATGTCCGTGGTCTTCGGCCTGTTCGCCATTCACACCGTGCAGATCTGGCTCTATGCGTTCGCCTACCTGCTCCTTGGCGCCGTGGCGGATTTCGAGTCCGCGCTCTATTTCTCAACCGTGACGTTTGCATCCCTCGGTTATGGGGACATCGTCCTGTCGCGTGACTGGAGGCTGTTCGGCTCCATAGAAGCAGCCAACGGCGTGATCCTGTTTGCCTGGTCGACCGCCTTCCTGCTGTCGGTCATGGCGCGCCTGAAATCGCTGGAGCATGACTGGCTGCAGCGGTGAGCCGCGGCCGCCTGGTTGGCACGACCCGTGCGACGGCTCCTGAAGATTGAGCGTGTCGCGCCGGTGATCATCGCTGCAGATGACAGTTCCGTCCTATCCTTCAACGGCAAACGAAAGGCCCGCGCGCGCCGGCAGGCGCCGCAGGAGTGCTTCGCCCATTGCAGAGGCAGGGGTCCAGCACCCGCCAGCGACCTGTTCGCGCGGGGTATCGCGGATCAGGCAGATCGCGCACTCGGCGATGATCTTGGATGTGGAGCCGTAACCCGGATCGCGGTCGCCTTTGACCGATGCGCGCAGTGTGCGACCATCGGGATACTCGGCGATGAAGAGCAGATCGTAGAATCCGGCGTCACGCTCTTCCCTGGTCGGGCCCTCGCCGGGTTTCAGGCGCCCGCCGAACGAAAATCCGGCGGGGGGCGCGGCGCCCGGTCCGCTGGCCATCGACATTTCATCATAGACAAAGTCCTTGCCCCAGGCGTGCCCCAGCAGGAAATTCGAGCGGTGGACGGCTTTCGTGTTTATCGCCGACATCATGAAGGGCGACACCCACGACCCAGTCACGCTGTCTTCGTACGTTGCGGTCAGGTCGGGTTGCGCGGGGCCGGTGAAGCCCGGCGTCAGGGCGAACGGATTGGCGAGCAGGGCGCCGATGGAAGGGTCCTTCTGCATCGCTGCGGCCGTTGCCGTACCAGAAGCCATCGTGCCACCTGAGAGCCCGCCATTGATCGCGCGCACCCGCCCTCGGACACGCGGCGCATACGCGCCGAACGTCTTCCTGGCTTCGTTCTCCACAAACAGGACGCCGAGATCGAAGGGAACGGAATCGAAGCCGCATGAGAAGACCAGCCGCGCCCCGCTCTGTTTCGCGACAGCTTCATGCTCCGCGATCATCTTTGCGATCCAGTTGGACTCGCCGGTGAGGTCGACATAGTCGGTTCCTGCCCTGGCGCAGGCGGCGACCAGCTTGTCGCCGTAGAGCTGATATGGACCGGCAGTTGTGAGCACGACCGCAGCTCTTTGCGCCATGCTGGCCAGCGCAGCATCATCGTCGGCGTCAGCGACGATCAGGGTGGTGTCGGCCTTCGCGCCGATGAGGTCACGGATCTCGGCAAGCTTGGCCGCGCTCCGGCCGGCCATGGCCCATTTCACATCCTCACCATGTGCGACGAGATATTCCGCGACGAGCCGGCCTGTATAACCGCTGGCGCCGTACACCACGATATCGAATTCACGCGTCACTTGCCTGGTCCTTCCCTGTGGTGTCTGCCCGTCAGTCAGGCCTCCGGCCCTTGCGGGCCGGACTGCGTTCTGGTCATGAAGCCTTGCACGGCTTCGCTGTGATCGTCAGCACGCGAACAGCGTATCGGGCGATCGGCCGCCAGGGCCAGTGCACTGTGCACCGTGTCCTCGACCATACCGACCATCTGCGCTGTCGCCGCCCATTCTAGCGTCCGTCAAACCGCGGCGCGCGCTTCTCGACGAAGGCGACCGCGGCTGCCTTGTGGTCGGCAGTCTCGAAGGTGCGGATCATGTGAACCGCCTCCGCATCGAGCACATCTGACAACGAAAGGCGAAGGCCTGCGTTGAGATTGCGCTTCATGTAACCGATGGCAATCGTGGGCAACGCCGCCAGCTCGGCAGCCCACGCCTGCGCCGCTTCGGCAAGCTGTGTGGCCGGTACAGCGCGGTGAACCAGGCCGATGCGCAGGGCTTCGGCGCCGTCGATCACCTGTCCGCTGAAGTACATCTCGCGCGCCCTGGCTGCGCCGACGATATGGTTGAGAAAGTAGCTGCCGCCAAAATCGCCAGACAATCCGATCCTGGAGAATGCAGTGGTGAGCTTGGCGCCTTCCGCAGCAATGCGCAGGTCGCAGGCGAGCGCGAGTGACAGGCCGGCGCCCGCCGCAGGGCCGGGGATCACCGCCAGCGTCGGTTTGGGCATTTCGTGGAGCCAGCGGCTGACTTCCATGCGCATCCGCAGATCCGTTACGCGATGGTCAAATGTGGTCTCCGCTGCCTCTCCGTCAGCTCTCCGCGCGAAGCCCTTTACGTCGCCGCCCGAGCAGAAGGCTGAACCGGCGCCCGTGAGAACCACCAGTCGAACCGAAGGGTCGTTGGCGAGGCGCGGCAAGGCCTCGGACAGTCCGTCGAACATTTCAGCCGAAAGCGCGTTGCGGGCTTCGGGACGGTTCATGGTCAGCGTAGCGATGCCGCCTTCGATGCTTTCGAGCAGGTCCTGGTTCATGGGTAGCTCCCGTGGGTGGCGGTGGATGGCCGTGGATGGCTTGGGTTGTTTTGTACTGTTCGCAGGTGCGCCACGACAGTAAATGCCTGATCTGGACTTTGGGGCGCTTTGCCTTCCCCGACCAGACGCACAACACCCGCGACATGGGTGAAGCATGGCGTGCGATGTGCGATTGCGGTGGGGAATTCTGTGCCGGGATCAGCTGTTCTCGAGCATCTCCTCGACCTGCCCGAGGCGTTCCTTTCCGAAGAACATCTCAGGGCCGACAAAAAAGGTCGGAATGCCGAATACGCCGCGTTCGACCGCCCTCTCGGTGTTCTCGATCAGGCTCTGCTTGATCACCGCGTCCTGCGTTCTGGCGTGAAGGGTTTCGGCGTCAAAACCTGCCTCTGTCAGCACCGCAGTGACGGCGGCGGCGTCGCTGACGTCGAGCCCCTTTTCCCAGATTGCGGGCGTCATGGCGTCGATGAACCTGATCTGGTCATCGTCCTGCAGCGAGACCAGCATCCGGAGCAGGTTGACCGAGTTGAAGGGAAATTTCGGATTCATCCTGAACGCGCTGAGCCCGTGCCGGGCGATGAAGCGCTGCATTTCGAGAGCGGCATAGGCATTCTTGCCCTTCACCTCGGCATCGCGAATGAAAGGCGGGGCATTGCCGGTCAGCTTGTGCATGCCGCCAAGGAATGTCGGCGTGATCCTGATCTGCGCACCCTGTCGCGCGGCAAGCTCGTGCAGTGGCCGCCACACCAGGTAGGCGTTGGGACTTACGAAGTCGAATATCAGCTCAATCGTTCTGGTCACGTCCATTCTCCTGTCGATTCCGGGGGCAGCACGTTGTCCATCACGCATGCACGCAGCGATCCTTGCCGCGGGCTGGTCAGGTCCTGCCACCCCTGTCGAACGCAGTGCGAGCTTCGAGGCGTTTCACCCACGCGTGCAGGTGCGTTGTATCCCCAGGCATTCACTCCAACCGACGCGCCAAGACGTAGGCGCGACCGGGCGTGAAGTCCACGCCGGACAAGTCGCCGGTCATGATCGGATTGCGATCGGGCCAAGACCTGAGAAGCGCGAGGGCTGCCTCGGCAGAATCGCGCGAGTGAAAG
>CAIMMO010000055.1 GCA_903842595.1 uncultured Alphaproteobacteria bacterium | reverse complement strand
TTCTCGAGATTGGGGTTCTCCGATCGACCGCGCAGGATGTCATAGACGTATGAACGGTTCACCCCTGCCTGGGCTGCAAGCTGCGGAGGGTTTAACCCTAATTGCCGGGTCCTTGCCCTAAGGCGTTCGGCAATGGTGGCTTGCATGGCTCGGTCGCTCCTACTGTGGATATTGTGGATAATGTAGGAAGATGTTGCATGGGTCAAATAAAAAGAACATATAGCGAACATTATCGCTGAATCGGGTGGCGCAATGAGGCTTATCGAGAAGGACTACTACACTCTGGGGGAAGTCGTGGCCGCCTGGGAGATGCCGCGATATGACGTTGTCTACCTGGCAGAGACCGGGCGCATGCGCCTGTCGGTCCGTGTTTGCCGTACCCATATTGAGCGGGGCTACTGGGAGCTCGAAGAGGGCTCAGGCTGGTTCAAGGTCCCGGAAGAGCGCACCCGCTACACGGGATTGGTCGACCTGAAGGAGCAGGATGCCCACCTGATCTTTCGGGATGGCGGCGCGGAAATAGCGACCTTTTGCACCTCAGAAGGCAGCTATTGCCATATCGAGGAGCCCAGCACGCCGATCGCGATCTTCGAAACCGATCTGCTGCTGCGCGCTGATGAACGGCGCCGGTTGGAGCAGGGCAAGACCAAGCCGGACAAGGGACTGGTCAAGCCGCCCTTCACCCACGATGCGACCTACGAGCATGTCGAATACTGCGGTCGCCATTTCCGGTTCGGCCGGATCCAGGCCAATATCGTCCGGCAGCTTCACGAGGCGAGCGAGACGGCCATGCCGTGGCGCCGAGGTGAAGAGTTGCTCGAGCTGGCGGAGTCCGGCTGCTACCGGCTGGTCGACGTGTTCAAGTCCAAGCCCCATTGGCGCGAGTTGATCCACTCTGACAATCGCGGCGCATACAGGCTTGCTATCCCACCCCACCTTTGAACGGTTGAACCTATGAAATTGCGCCGCCGAGACCTAGTTTCGGCGGCTTTTTCGTGTCTGAGGCATCTCACCCTTAACCCCATGCCGAACTACGATATCCCACTTCTATCCCACGGGGGTGGGATCGTTGTCCCACTCGATTTTCTGATTTCATCCCACCCTCAGGGTCACGCGGGATGCGCTGCCATGCGCCACTTCTTGTCCATCGACGACGCAGATGGAGAAATTAAGTGCAACCCGTCTTTCTTGCTCAACGTGACCTTGCCGTTCGCTGGCATATGTCACCCCGAACCCTCGAACGCTGGCGTTGGTCCGGCAAGGGGCCAGCCTTTGTGAAACTCGGCGGCCGGGTGGTCTACCGCCTGGAAGTGATCGAGACCTTCGAAGCCGAAGGCAACCGCACCATCACCGGGCGGTTCCAATGACAAACGCCTTCGAACGCCACGGGCTTGACCACCTCTCGGCCTCCTCCATCAACCTGTTCGTCGCCCAGCCAGCGATGTGGGCAATGCAGAAGCTCCTCGGGCACAAGTCCCGGGTTGGCGCGGCAGCCCACCGCGGCACGGCTGTCGAAGCGGGTGTCGAGATGGGGCTGTTTGACCCAACCCTTTCGCTCGAGGCTTGCCAGGAGGCAGCACTCGCCAGGTTCAACCAGCTGACCGCATTGTCGGCGGATCCCAATGTCGAGAAGGAGCGCGCAGGCATTGCCTCGGCCGTTGCGATCGCGCTCGGCGAGCTGCGCCAATACGGCATTCCTGGCTCTGCGGACGGCACCCGCCAGCACCGGATCGAGGTAGAACTGCCCGGTGTGCCGGTACCTTTCATCGGCTGGCTCGACTTTTGGTATCCGGACCACGGCATCATCATCGATCTTAAGACGCAAGGGCGCCTGTCCTCGAAGATCTCCGATCCCCATGCCCGGCAGGGCGCGATCTATCATGCGGCCCATGGCAACAACGAGATCCGCTTCGCCTATGTAACGCCCCAAAAAATCGGGGTCTACCGGCTTGAGGATCCACGCCTTCATCTCGACCGCGTGGTCAGCATCGCCAGATCCATCGAGAGGTTTCTGAGCCTGTCGGAAGACGGGGCTGAACTGACTGCTGCGCTCTCACCGGATCTGGACAGCTTCTACTGGAACGATCCCGGCGCGCGCGCGGCAGCTCAAGAAATCTGGGGCCTCGCCCCCGAGGCTATGCCGCAGGCCTGACACGCGGAAACTTCCAAGCAAACAAGGAAACAGGAAAATGGGTTTTATGTCTGTCCCGTCGTCTGGCGGGGATTTCAAGGTGTTCGTCGCCTACAAT
>CAIMMO010000054.1 GCA_903842595.1 uncultured Alphaproteobacteria bacterium | reverse complement strand
GAGGGACCACTCAAGGAGACTCATCCATGGCTGTTGCCAAAAAAGCTGCGAAGAAGCCGGCGAAAGCCGCCGCCAAGAAGCCGGCGAAAGCTGCGAAGAAGAAGAAGTAGTAGCTAAGCTCTTCGCATTGGGCAGCCAGTCCTTGGCCAGTGCCTCTTAGAGGCCGCCCAATTCCCAGAGACTAGTGTATTCCTCGTGCCCGTCCGGTCATCCGGGCGGGCACGAACACATTCGGGGCCATGTCGGGCGCGTCTTCGGACCCCGCGGCCCGCTCGTTCTCTCCCTTGCCACTGTCATTCTCTGGCAAGCAGACTTGCAGCGCCGTGGTGCAGCGCCGTGGTGCAGCGAAGGCGGGAGACGCGACCCGAGAATCCCCGTTACGCGCCTCAAGGCGGCCGCACGAATTCTTCCGCCGAACCAACCGGAACTCTTGGCGCAAGGTCCAGAATGACGCCGTTGATGGCGCGCGATCGGCGCCGGGCTTGGGGTGAACCCGTTGTTCGCGTCTGGGGGAACTTCCGCGACGAACTCCAATCCCATCAATGACTTCCGCCAAAGATTTGGGGGAAACACTGGCGCCAAATGGGCGGGGAATATGCGGCGGTAGAATCGCCCGCATGAAGCGCGAACGCCGCAGTCCCGCGTGGCTGTTGCGCGATCTGTCCGCTCTTGCGGGAGTATTCACGTGCTTCTGGCTGTTCGTCATTCCCTCGATCAGCAAAGTCTTCAGCATCATCCGAGGCGGCAAGCCTGATCAGCGCCGGTTCGACGCCCTCGCAGACCCGCGCCTCGCTGCAGAAGCATCGCTGACCTACGCACCGTGGCGCGAAGCCTATCGCCGCCTCGGCTGCAATCCGAAGCTGGCAAAGCTCGAACTCGCCGCCACCCAACAATCTCGCCCGCATGGCCCGCATCCGCCCATACGTGGACCAGGCGCAGAACCTCTCAAGCGCAGCAGTGCTCTACACCGGCAACCTGCGTCGTCGCTGGGCTGGCGGCGGCCCCCTTGTCTCTTCGGATTGTGGGAAGGTGACTGCGGGCGAGACCCCGACGCCCCCCCGTGCTTTTGCGAGCCGCACGGAGCATGGGGCTCAGCCGCGATCCCGATT
The DNA here is from genome assembly GCA_903842595.1 of uncultured Alphaproteobacteria bacterium. GTDB lineage: Bacteria > Pseudomonadota > Alphaproteobacteria > Caulobacterales > Hyphomonadaceae > UBA7672. The sequence continues at coordinate 29,382 of CAIMMO010000054.1, read as the reverse complement.
CGACTATTGAAGCTGTAAGCTCACCTCAGCGCGCCCGCGCGTATGGGAACGCCCTTGCGCGCCTAACTTATCGCGACCGGGTTGATCACCATCTGCACCGTCCCCACGAGCCGCGGGATCCCCAGCACGAAGAGGAATTCCGTCACCCCGTCCGCTGCAAGCTGGTTGGTGTCGATCGCCTCCAGCACATGCACGCCCTTCTTGGCCAGCAAGGTCTGGTGCACGATGAAGGTCTTGCCCGGCGGCGAAGGCAGCGCCTCGAGCGCCACCGTGTCCGATCCGATCGCAACAACCCCCAGGTCTGCCAGAAAAATGGCTCCGTCCTCTCCCAGGCCGGGCTCGCGCGAGCGGTAGACGTCCTTGTCGCTCATCATCTTCGCGGCCATCCAGCCCGTGTGGAACAGCACAACGTCACCCTTACCCACCGTAACGCCCTGCGCCTTCATCGCGGCCTCGATCTCGGCGCGATTGTAGGTGTCGCCAACCTCGAGGTTGGCCTTGCCATAGTGTTTCGTCATGTCGATCAGCACGCCGCGCGTCACGATCGGCGGCACATCGGCCAGCTGCAGCGCCCGCGTTGTCGCAACTTCCTTGCCCGTCACGCCGTTATAGTAGTGGTGGTCGACGCCCAGATGCCCGAACCCGTCGATCTGCGTCCCGATTCCCATCGACGAGACGATCCGCTCGTCGAACGAGGTCACCCGCTGCGATCCGTTGGGCGTGTAGTCTGCGTTCGGCCCCGGCTGCCGCTCGACCGTGTATTTGCGCGTCCCGTAAGCCGCGCTCTCCGGCGCAGTGGGCACGCCCAGCGCATAGACCTTGCCGGTCCTGACCAGCCCGGCCGCCGCCTTCACGCCCGCGGCGCTCAGATTGTTGACGTTACCGAGCCGGTCTGCCTCGCCCCAGGGCGAGTCCCACCACGGCTCTTTATGCTCGGCCACCTGCGCAATCGCGCTTTCCGAACACGCCGACAGCGCGATGACCAGCAGCGTCCGCTTCAGGAAATCCATGTTTCTCCCTCAGGCCAGTTTACCTGAACCGTATCGGTGATCAGCTTGCCAAAGGTTTACGCCCGCGCCAACGGCCCGCTTTCAGGGAGGCCTCCTCAGGCTCAGGGATAAAGCCTTTGTGTCGTCCACGCCTGTCCCGGGCCGCCGCGGGTGAACTCCAGCCTGTCATGCAGCCGGAAAGGCCGGTCGCGCCAGAACTCGATCCGCGTCGGCACGATCCGCCACCCTCGCCATTGCGGCGGACGCGGCGTCTTACCGAGGCCATAGCGCCCAGCGAACATTGCGATCCGCTTCTCCAGCGCGAACCGCCCCTCCATCGGACGCGACTGCTCGGACGCCCAAGCGCCGATCTGGCTGTCCTTGGCGCGCGTGGCGAAATAGGCGTCCGCCTCTTCGTCGGAAGCTGGATCGACCCTGCCGGAGACCCGGACCTGCCGGCGCAGGCTCTTCCAGTGGAAGCACAACGCCGCCTGGGCGTTCACCGCGAGCTGCTGACCCTTACGGCTGTCCGCGTTCGAGAAGAACACGAATCCGTCGTGCGACACGTCCTTGAGCAGCACCATCCGCACATCCGGCGCGCCGTGCGCATCAGCGGTCGCCAGCGCCATGGCGTTCGGGTCGTTCGGCTCGGACTTCCGCGCCTCCGCCAGCCATTCCCCGAACAAGGCGAGCGGATCGGTCGTCGCGAACAAGGCTGGGTCATCGGCTGATGCAGCCGCTGCCCTCGCATACTCTTCGGCCGCCGGCGTCGGAGGAATCAGATCAGACTTGTCGCCCAAGAGCTTGGCCTCTGCTTTCGTCGCATCAATTGTGGCACCCGCCCCAGCGACCATAGCCTATCGGGCCCGGACGACGCAGGATTTTTCTCGAGGGGGCGAATGTATGCGCCCGCAAGCGTCGGACTATCGCCTCGTGGATCTGGCGGCCGTGTGCTCGCGGGCCTTCGATGAAACCGCCAGTCTTCCGGAGACCGAACGCGTCGCGGTGATGAAGGAGAGGCTGGCAGACCAGTTCAAGCAGTTTTACCGGCCCCGACGGGCGACGCCAGAATCGCAGCAGCGTTTCGATGGACGCATCGCTGCCTCGCTGGACCAGTTACCGGCCCTCCGCCCGAACAGGCGCGGCCAGTCTTCCAGGCCGCAATCGACAAGCTGGCATGCTGCCCGGGCTAAAGCCCCTACACGATCATCCCCCCGTCAACGCGCAGCACCTGCCCGGTGATGTAGGCCGCCTTGTCGGAGGCGAGGAACGCCACCGCATCCGCAATCTCCTGCGCAGAGCCCCACCGTTTCTCCAGTGGCACAAGCCGCCCCATCCGCTCCAGCGTCTTCTCGCGATCGAGCCCCCTGGCGAAGGCGGTCGACCACATGCCGTCGTCAATCACCCCCGGCGCCACCGCATTCACCCGAACGCCGGCGCGGCCCAGATCGATCGAGGCATTGCGCGTGAACGAGTTTACCGCCCCCTTCGAGGCCGCATACGCAATCTGTCCCAGCGCACCCGAGAAGGACGAGACGGAGGAGATGTTCACGACATTCCCCTTGCGCCGGATCAGCGAGGCCGACAGCGCATCGGTGAGCAGTATCAGGTTGCGCACGTTGACGTTGAACGTCTCGTCCAGCCCCTCGCCGGTCACCTTGCCCATCGCCTGCGCCGCGCTGACGCCGGCATTGTTGACCAGCACATCGATCTCGCCCAGCGCAGCCAGCGCGCCGTCGGCCGCCTCGCGCCAGCCATTGGCCGATCCCATGTCCGCTTCGATCGCGACTGCACCGTTCGGCAGGCTCGCCGCCAGCGCCTTCAACTTGTCGGCCGAGCGCGCGACCAGCGCCACCTTCGCCCCATCCTCGGCCAGCGTCCGCGCAATCGCCTCACCTATGCCGCGGCTGGCCCCGGTCACCACTGCGGTCTTGCCTTTGAAGTCATAGGTCATGGTCGTTTGTCCTTGTCTCTGGGGAACGCGCGCGAGGGGTATAACAGCTGGGCGCCCAGCGGCCACGCAGGCGGTCAACGAATTCGTGAAGTAAAAAAGCCGTTTGATCCGAGGTGCGCCCACTTCACAGGGTCGCGACGAACAGCAATAAGCGCGCAGAGTTTGGTCCGGGCCCCTCTGGCGCAAACGGCGGTTTGCGTGATGTCGGACTCAGGCGGGCGAAAGCCTCCTTGCGCCGACGCAGCGCATCGGACCGGACGTTCCCTTCATGAATTCGGATATGCTCGGCGAGTTCGCCGGACAGCCCGTGTGGCTGTGGATTGCCTTTCTCTCCTTTGTCGCGCTCGTGCTCTGGGTTGATCTTGCGCTGGTCAACAACAAGGACGGCCGCATATCGGCGAAGAAAAGCGCCCTGATGTGGGGAAGCTTCGCCGCGTGCGCGATGGTCTTCGCGGCCTATGTCTACTTTCTCTATGAACCTGATCCAGCCTTCTACGATTCCCCCGAGAACCTGAATGCGCAGGCGACCATCCAGTACCTGACAGGTTACTTGCTCGAGACAGCGCTGGCGTTCGACAACATCTTCGTCATCTCGATGATCTTCGCATTCTTCGCGATACCGCCGGCTTACCAGCATCGCGTCCTGTTCTGGGGCATCATCGGCGCGGTGGTGTTCCGGGCGATCTTCATCGGCGCAGGCTCCGCAATCGTGAACCAGCTTACCTGGGTTCTTTACATCTTTGCGGCGGTCCTGATCTTCAGCGGCGTAAAGATGCTGATCTCGGCGAGCAAACCGCACGAGGCGCCCGACGCCACATGGATTGTCCGGCTGTTCGAGCGGTTCATGCCCGTGACGAAGGAAATCCGGAACCACAACTTCGTCGTACGCCTGCCCGATGCCTCGGGGAAGATGGTCCTCTATGCGACCCCCCTCCTGATCGCCCTGGTCGCCGTTGAGATCGCTGACATCATCTTCGCAATCGACAGCGTGCCTGCAATCTTCGCGGTGACCCGCGATCCGTTCATCGTTTACACGTCCAACATCTTCGCCATCCTCGGGTTGCGCTCGCTCTACTTCATGCTGGCCGCCGCGGCTGACAGGTTCAAATATCTGAAGTTCGGACTCTCCGCCGTGCTGGTGCTGATAGGCGTGAAGATCATCTGGAACTTCCTGCTCAGCAAGGAGCTCAAGCTGGTGCCCTATCTTGAGCCGCATTGGTCGCTCATCGCCACCCTGGTGCTGCTGGGCGGGGCAATCGTGGTCTCGCTCATCAGCACGTCGAAGCGGACACACTAGCGTCAACCTCCAGCCTGCCGTTCCCGCGCAAGCAGGGGGCGGCAGGCCAGGAACGCCCTGGCGGCAGGATTTGCATTCGCGGGGCCCTGCCCCTAAACCGCTTCCATGTCGCACAACACCTTTGGCCACCTCTTCCGCGTGACGACCTGGGGCGAAAGCCATGGGCCAGCCATCGGCTGCGTGGTCGACGGCTGCCCCCCCGGCCACATGCTGACGCCGGAGTTCATCCAGCAATTCCTCGACAAGCGCCGCCCCGGCACGTCGCGCTTCGTCACGCAGCGGCAGGAGGAGGACAAGGTCCGCATCCTGTCTGGCGTGTTCGAGGATGATCGTACTGGCGGCCCGGTCACCACCGGCACGCCGATCTCGCTGATGATCGAGAACACCGACCAGCGCTCGAAGGACTATAGCGAGATCCGCGACAGCTATCGCCCCGGCCATGCCGACTACGCCTACGACCAGAAGTATGGCGTGCGCGACTATCGCGGCGGCGGCCGCTCATCGGCTCGCGAGACCGCCTCGCGCGTAGCGGCTGGCGCCGTTGCCCGGATGGCGCTTGGTGCGGCGATCACCGTCCGCGGCGCCGTCGTGCAGATCGGTCCGCACGCGATCAACCGCGCCAACTGGAACTGGGACACCGTCGAACAGAATCCCTTCTGGTGCCCCGACGCCGAAATGGCGAGCAGGTGGGAGACGTTCCTCGACGCGACGCGTAAGGCCGGTTCGTCGTGCGGGGCAATCATCGAGGTGGTCGCCGAAGGCGTGCCGCCCGGCTGGGGCGCGCCCGTTTACGGCAAGCTCGACGCCGACCTCGCCGGCGCACTGATGAGCATCAACGCCGTGAAAGGTGTCGAGATCGGTGCGGGCTTCGCATCGGCCGCGTTGTCGGGCGAAGACAACGCCGATGAGATGCGCAGAGCAGGCAACAGCGTCGCCTTCCTCTCGAACAACAACGGCGGCGTGCTCGGCGGAATTTCCTCCGGTCAGCCGGTGGTCGCACGTATCGCCGTGAAGCCGACCTCATCCATCCTTACGCCGCGCCAGACTGTCACCATGCAGGGCGAGGACACCGACATCCGAACCAAAGGCCGCCACGATCCCTGCGTCGGCATCCGGGCCGTTCCGGTTGCGGAAGCAATGATGGCGTGCGTTCTTGCGGACCACATGCTGCGCCATCGCGGCCAGACCGGCCGATAGGGTTCAGCAGTCCCTTCAGCTTCCGTTCAGGTGGCCGGCCGGATGATCGATCCTGACAATGTGTGTCCGGAGGGATTCCCCGATGCGTATCAAGGCCCTGCTTCTCATCTCCGCTGTCGCGGCCATGGCAGCTCCGTCAGCTTTCGCGCAGAGCCGTTCGTGCCAGGAAGTCCGACAGAACAACCAGGTTGGCGGCGCAATCGTGGGTGGCATCCTCGGCGGAATCCTCGGCAGCAACGTCGCCGCCAGCGGCCACCGGAGTGATGGAACCGCGGTCGGCGCTGTGCTCGGCGGCATGATCGGCGCCGGGGCTGGCGGCAATGTCCGCTGCGCGCCGCCGCAGGGATACAGTTATGGTCACGTCGGCGCTCCGGGATACACACCGAACCCGACCTATGGCAGCCAGCACTATGGCGATGCGCGCTATGGCGCCCAGCGCTACGGCGACGATCCGTATCTCGACGGCGGCCTGCGACAAGGTGGATACCACCCTGACCTTTACCCAAACGAGAGGCGGGCCTACACGCGCGAAGACGACTTCGCAGGGGCTGACTGCACCGGGTCCGTTCAGGTGACACGCTTGCCTGATGGGTCTCAGATCCGCCGCCCCGTGGAGGTCTGCCGCGATGCCTACTACGGCGAGTGGCGCGTGATAGATTAGACTGGCTGTATAGCCTTTTGGGCGCCGCGGCCACTCTTCGAGGACAGGCCCGTCCCCCAAACCCAGGGCCTGTGAGGGCGAGCCGCATTGCGCAAGCAGTGCGGCTCGTCTGATTCTGACGCCAGGCTGATCAGTGGTTTCGCGCCACGAACAGCCGCTCGTGATTGCCATCTGCGCCGGTGATTGGGCTTTCTGACCACTGTCTGACCAACCATCCGACGCTCGAAAGCCATCGCTCCAACGCCTCCGCCGCCACAGCAACAGCGGCAGCGTTGGACACAATCCCGCCCTTGCCGACATTGGCCGGGCCTACCTCGAACTGCGGCTTGAACAGCGCCACGAAACTAGCCTGCGGAGCCGCCAGCTCGAGCGGCCGCGTCAGCAGCTTGGCCAATCCGATAAAGCTCGCATCGCACACGATCAGCGTCGGCGGTTCGATTACCATCACAGCATCGATGTTCCGCGCGTCGGTCGCTTCATGGCTGACGACACGTGGGTCTGCTCGCAACCGCGGATGCAGCTGGCCCACACCGACATCGATGGCGACAACCCGCCGCGCGCCGCGCGCCAGCAGCACATCCGTGAACCCGCCCGTCGAGGCGCCTATGTCCAGGCAATGCCGGCCGGCTGCATCGATGCTGAAAGCCGTCAAGGCATGGTCCAGTTTCAGGCCACCTCGCGAGACCCATGGATGGGCGGCCTCGGCCTCAATCAGCGTGGTGGCGGCAACCAGCTGGCCGGGCTTGCTTGCGATGCGCATATCGACAAGCACCTTGCCGGCCTCGATCGCCTCGCGCGCCCGCGCCCGCGTCGGCGCAAGGCCGCGCAGCACCAGCTCGACATCGAGCCGCCGTCGTTCGCCGTCGTCTGCGTTGCCGGTTGCCATGCTGTCCTGCGAGGGGCGCACCACTTGTCGCGCACCTTTAGATTGGCAACCGCCGCGTTCGGCAAGTGGCCCTAGCCGGTTCATCAGGAACCGGTCTAGAAGCAGGCATACCTTGTTCAGGCGGCGCTGATGCCCATCTCTCCTGTGGAACGCAACGACCACTCGGAACCGAACGCCGAAGCCTTCATCTTCGGGTTTGACTTCCAGCCCGATGGCGCGATCACGCGCGTCGACTGGACCAGGATCAGACCGACAGCAGCTTCTCCCCAGCTTGGCTGGCGCTGGCTGCACTTCAATCGGCTGGCGGCCGAGACACGGGAATGGCTCGAGGAAACCAGCGACCTCGACGCGGCGGTGATTTCCGCCCTGCTGCAGACGGAGTCTCGTCCGCGCTGCGCGCCCTATGAAGACGGCCTTCTGCTCAATCTCCGGGGCGTCAACCACAACCCCGGCGCGGAGCCTGAAGACATGATCTCCGTCCGCATCTGGGCAACGAGCAATCTGGTCATTTCGATGCGGTCCTATCCGGTGAAGGCGATGCACGAGGTACGCGAGGAAACCGGCCGGGATCCGCCAACGTCTCCTGCCCACCTGCTGGCCCGGATCGCATCCAAGCTGATCGACTACATCGATCCGGTCGTCGAGCAACTGAAGGAGGAAGCAGACGAATTCGAGGAAACGATGCTCAACGGGAAGGGCCGGCTATCGCCGCGCGATCTCGCAGAGTTTCGACGGACGATCCTGCTGCTCCGCCGGTATGTGCAACCGCAGTCAGAGGCGATGAGCCAGCTGCAGCGCGAGGCAAGAATGCGCCGCTCTGGCGCGCCAGTGTTCGACGATGATGACCAGGTGATCCTGCGCGACACATCCGACCACATCATCCGCATCGCCGAAGAGCTGGATTCGATCCGCGATCGCGCAGCCGTTCTGCAGGATCAGGTGGTCGGCCAGAGGCAGGAAACACTCAACCAGCGCCTTCTGGCGCTTTCCATCGTCTCCGCAATCTTCCTGCCGCTGTCCTACGTCACCGGCCTGCTCGGCATGAACCTCGCCGGCATCCCATGGGCGCACGAACCCTGGTCGTTCGGGATGGTGGTCGGCGTCACCTGTACACTCGGGGTTGGCGTCCTCGCCTTCCTCAAATGGCGCAGGTGGATCTAGCCTCAGGTCCGGTCGTCGCCGTCGCTTGCGTTGTCGATGGCCTCCTTGACCCCTTCGCCGACCTTGCCGACTGAGTCCTGAAGTGGTTGCGTCGTCTGGTCGATCTTGGACAGGCCTTCATCCATCTTCGCGCCGGCCGCTTGAAGAGACCCGTCGCGCCACCAGAAATAGCCCATCACCATGATGAAGCCGACGGCGATCGCCACAACAATTCCACCGAGTACGCGCATATCAAATCTTCCCTGAATTGACCGCTTAGGTGCGGTCGTCCCCGTCCGTCGCGCGCTGGAGTGTCGTGTCAGTCCAGTCGACGATCTCACGTGTGGTTTCGGAAATCTCGCTGCCGGGGTCGCTCGGCAAGTTGTCCATCGAGGCGCCCGCTTCACGCAGCGACCCATCGCCGATCCAGAAGATCGCGGTTGCCAGCGCGAACGCGAGAACGATGAATACGAGGACAGACCAGATTCTCGTGCGGCTCATGAGCCCCCTCTTCGAGTGGGTCCCCAAACAACACAGTTCGCCGATCAGAGTTCCGCAAAACGGAACCCTTGACCGACGCTACAGTCCGGACAGGTCAAAAAACCGAACGAGGTCAGGCCCGCGGCGCAAAACGCGTGCGCAACTCGCTCTTCATGATCTTGCCATTGGCGTTGCGCGGCAGCGGCTCGCGCTGGATCTGGATATCGACTGGTACCTTGAACGCAGCGATCTTCTGCGCCGTGAACCGGCGCAGCTCGTCAGCCGTCACGTCCATGTCCGGCTTCACCTGTACCACGGCGCCGACCTCCTCCCCCAGCACCTTGTGCGGGATGCCGACAACGGCTGCGTCCATGATCGCGGGGTGGTCGTAAAGCGCGCTCTCGACTTCGATGCAATAGATGTTCTCGCCGCCGCGGATCAGCATGTCCTTGGCGCGGTCGAGCAGGAAGACGAAGCCCTCCTGGTCTATCCGACCAATGTCGCCGGTCACAACCCACCCATCGATGTAGGTCTTCGCGGTTGCCTCCGGCTTGTTCCAGTAGGCCTTGCAGTTGTTCGGACCCTTCACCCACAACTCGCCGACCTCGTTGGGCCCAAGCGTCGCGCCATTCGAACCGACGATCTTGAAATCCATCGCCGGCGCCGCCGCACCGCAGCTGTCGGGGCGAACTTCATAGTCCTTGCCGAAATTGACGCAGGACGCAGCGCATGTCTCGGTCATGCCCCAGCCATTCGAGGCCAGCCCGTTCGGGAAACGGCGCTTGATGGTGGCGACCAGTTCGGGTGCAGACGGCGCGCCGCCATAGGCCACAAACTGTATCGAGGAGAGATCGAACTTGTCGCGGTCCGGATGCTCGAGAACCTGCCATGCAATTGCCGGCACGCCGCCGATCATGGTGATCTTCTCGCGCGCGATGATGGCCAGCGCCTCGCCCGGATCCCACTTGTACATCGTCACGATCTTGTCCGCATTCATGATCGCTGGCACGAGGTTCGAGAATGCGCCGGTCGCATGGAAGAACGGGATCGCCAGCAGCGGAATACGCGGCGCATCTTTCAGCGGGTCGCGCACCGGCGGCGACTGCCCCTGGCGCACGAAATGCCGGGACTGGCAGGCCATACCGTTGAACACGTTCGAGATGATCGCCCGATGAGTCGCCAGCGCGCCTTTCGGCTTTCCTGTGGTTCCCGACGTATACATGATTGTGGCGTCGTCCTCGGGACCTACCTCCGCCGCCGGAATATCAGCGTCCGGCAGGCTGGCCCACGCTTTTGCAGATCCGATCAGCTTCTCCAGCGAGACGATCCGCGGGTCGGCCTCGTCATCGCCTCCCCGCGCGACAAGGACAGTTCTCAGCTGGGTCAGCTTCGGCAGGTGGTCGCGGATGCGTTCCAGCTTTTCCGGATCGACGATGGCGACCTTGGCGCCGGAATCGGCAAGGCCATACTCCAGCTCCTCACCCGTCCACCAGGAATTGAGCGGCGTCGCGATGGCGCCGATCGCAAGCGCCGCCCAGAACCCGACTGCCCATTGCGGGTAGTTGCGCATGACCACGGCGATGCGATCGCCTTTCTGAACGCCGAAATCCTCGCGCAGCCTGCGTGCGAGATGAGCGACGGCCTTGTAGTGGGCGCCATAGCTCACCCGCTCGTCCTCGAAGACCAGATACTCCCTGAAATCCCACTGCTTCGAATTGAGAACGACATCCCGCAGGGTCTGAGGCGCGTGCTTGTAGGTGCGCAGCCTGATCCCGTTGATGACCTTTTCTTCCATCTCGAACTTGGCGCCGGGTGCGGTCATCAGCGTATCGCACTGGGCGATCGACATCACCGGAAACGGCGCGGCGTCTGCTGACATCTGGTGGGCTCCCTGATGGTTTCGATTTGTTTGCCCCGAAATCGCACAGCACGCGCGCTGGAGCTAGGGGCCATCCGCGTGTAGAGGCAGTCTCAGGTCCTGAACGCTGCAGCGCAGCATGGAGGCGCAATGCCGGTTGTGGTTCTTGATGCGGATGACGCTCACCTTCCGGGGATCGCCGCGATCTACAACCATGCGGTTCGCGAGACATTCTCGATCTGGTCGGAGAAGGAAACGACGGTCGACCTTCGTCGCCACTGGATGGATGCACGGCGCGCCGCGGGTTTCCCGGTTCTGGTTGCGCTCGACCCGGCTGCCCCGCAGGACGTTATGGGATATGGGAGCTTCGGCGTCTTTCGCGACTTTCCCGGCTATGCCCGCACGGTCGAGCATTCAGTCTACGTCGCGACGAACGCCCAGAGGCGCGGGATCGGACGAACCCTCCTGGCCGAGCTGGTTGCGCGCGCGAAGGACAAGGGCATGGAGGCCATGGTCGGCGGCATCGACAGCAGCAACTCCGCCTCGATCGCACTGCACAGCCAGGCCGGATTCGAGATTCAGGGCGCCCTCAAGGGCGTCGGGCGCAAGTTCGGCAAGCGCCTGGATCTCGTCTTCATGGTGAAGCAGCTCTAGACGCTGCTGGTCAGCCAGATCGTCAGCGGGACCGTCACAAGGCTCAGCAGCGTCGTAAGCGTTACGATATTGGCCATCAGGCGCGCATCACCACCCAGCTGACGTGCGAGAATGTATGACGACGTTGCGACAGGCGCCGCAACGCACAGCATGGCGACCTGCATCGGCATGCCATTGAGGCCAATTGCATTGCAGAGACCGAACGTGATCGCGGGCATCACGCAAAGCCGGAGCAACGCGCCCATCGCCAGCGGCCGCTTGGCCGATCGCATCGACCCGATATCCAGCGCAGCCCCCACGCAGATCAGGCCAAGCGCGATGGTGGCGTCGCCCAGCAGGTTCAGCGTCAGCGCGACCGGTTCGGTTATCCGCACGCCCGCCTGAACGAGAATGATGGCCAGGACGGTGGAGATGATCAGCGGGTTCGTGGCGATCGATCGGGCAATACGGCCAGCACTCGCCGGACCAGACCCCGCATAGCGGCTGAGGACCAGGACGCTAAGGACATTGTTGATCGGCACCAGCACGGCGAAGCCGACCGCTGCAAGGCCAATACCCGCTCCACCGTTCAACCCCGCGATGACGCCAAGCGCCACATAGCCGTTCCAGCGTATGCCGGCCTGGAAGACGCTGGTAAATTGCGGGCCATCCTTCGCCAGCAGCGGCCGGGCCAGAAGCATCAGCGCCGCCATCGTGACGACAGTCCCTGCCAGCACCTGCCCCAGCGCCAGCGCATCACCGCCCGCGAATGAGCCCTCGATGATGCTCATGAACATCATCGGCGGAAACAGCACGAAATAGGTCAGCCGCTCCAGCGCCGCCCAGCCATCCTCGGCCAGCAGCTTGAGCCGGCGCAGGAAGCCGCCCAGAGCGATGAGCGAAAACACAGGTATGAGCGACAGGACGACATCGAGCATCCCCGGTTTCTGACAGAGTCCCAGGCGGCGTGCGAGGGGCTTCGCCTGGCAGACGCAAGTATGAATCTCGCAGTGGCGCTTGCTGGCGCCGATGATCGTGTCGTCGCGGGGATAGGAGCACTGGAGGGGAGTGGTGATGCGGATGTTTTCCCGATGCGTGATTGCGGCGCTACTGGCGGCGATGCCGGCCACAGCCGATGAGGTATGGAAAACAGATCTCGGCGAGATCATGTGGGAGACCGACTACGACGGGGGCGCGATCTTCAGGATCGACACAGGCAAGGGCAAGCTTGTCCGCTTCTACATCGAAGGCATCGAGCCGACCGGTGCGCCGCGCGGCCATTTCGACGGCTTCTGGATCAGCACCAGCGACGAGGGCTTGTGTTCGGCCGAACTGGCCGGCCCCGATGGCACGCGCAGCAGGACCTGGGGCCGCGTCTCGCTGACCTTCGTGGACAAGGAATTCCCGAGCGACTGGACCGCGTTGACCGGCGAGTGCATGGGTGAACCTCACGAGGTCATGACCGGCCGTGCGCTGACGAGCTAACGCCGCTCGCTTTTACTCTCGCTGGGCCATGCTACGGTAATCGTGAAGCGGTTGCCAGCAGGATACCATGACGGACAATCAGCGCGTAACGGACGTCGAACAGGAGTCGCTCGGCCGTGCGGCGCGGATAGGCCTCTGGCTCGGGCCAACGCTGGCGATCGGCGTGCTGATGCTGCCGCTTGCCGGGCTGGCGTGGAAAGCCCATCTGGTGCTGGCCCTGCTCGTCCTGATGGCGACGTGGTGGATCACCGAGGCCCTGCCTCTTGCTGTAACGGCGCTTCTTCCGATTATCGCCATCCCGTTGATCGGGATCGAGGTCAGCATCAACCCACGCGGCCAGCTCGTATGCGCGACTGAAGGACTGTGCCGCGACGCTGGGGCGGCGGCGCCGGAATTCATCCGCAGGCTGGGGCTCGGCGACCTCGGCGCCTACTACTCCAGCCCGATCGTGCTGCTCTATATCGGCGGCTTCCTTCTTGGTATCGCGATCGAACGGTGCGGACTCTCGACGCGGATAGCGTTCGGACTCGTGGCGCGCGGCGGCGCAAGGCCCGGCCTCATGCTCGCTGGCTTCATCGTGGCGGCGGCTTTCCTGTCGATGTGGATCTCAAACACATCCACGTCCCTTATCCTGACGCCGCTCGCACTGTCTGTCGCAGCCGGAGCTGCGGTCAACGGACAAGAGAACCCCAGATTCGCGACAGCACTGGTGCTGGCGATCGCTTATGCCGCCACGATCGGTGGACTGGCGACGCCGATTGGCACGCCTACCAACGGCATCGCGCTGACCCAGCTGCGGCTCGAGGGCATCGAAGTGTCCTTCGGACAGTGGATGGCGGTCGGGGTACCTGTGGTCATCATTCTGCTGCCGATGGTCTGGCTCATCCTGTCGCGCGGCCTTGATGTGGGCGCCAAGGGCGCCGCCGGGGCACAGGCGCGTGTCCGCCAGGAGCTGGAAAAACTCGGCTCGCTGACCCCCCCCGAAGCGCGGACCGCCATTATCTTCTTCCTCATCGCCGGACTATGGATGGTTTCGACGCTGATCGCGGACTGGATCGGCGCGGTACTGCTGGCGGGTGGACGCATCGACAGCGGACATGTCGATACGATCATCGCGACTGTCGGCGCGCTACTCCTGTTCATCGTCCCATCAGGCGGCGGCAGCAGGCGCCCGCTCCTGACATGGGCCGATGCGCAGAAAATCCCCTGGGGCATCCTGCTGCTGTTCGGCGGCGGACTTGCGCTGGCGGCGGCGGCTGATCTTTCGGGTCTGTCCCCTTTCCTCGCAAGCGGACTTAACGGCCTCACTGAGGTGAACGCGGTCATCGTAATTCTGCTGATTGGCCTCCTCGTCATCGTGATCACGGAATTCGCCTCCAACATCGCGACAATCTCGTTGATGGGTCCGGTGCTGCTGTCCGTAGCGGCCAGCCATCCCTCCCTTGGCGCTGCGTCCTTCATCGTGCCCGCCGCAATGGCGGCCTCGATGGGCTTCGCCATGCCGGTCGGGTCAGGCTCCAACGCGATCGCCTACGGCACCGGCAAGGTAAAGCAGGCGGACATGATCAGGCGTGGCCTGGTCATGAATGCCTGCGCGCTTGTTGTGCTGACGATCGCGGGCGTGACCCTCGCGCCCCTCGTTCTCGGCGGCGCCGGTGGCGGTTAACACCCGTTAACCAGATTCATTGCAGATTCTCCCGTTGGAGGATCTGCCCGCCATGCAGGCGTTCGATCTCATCGTCATCGGGTCGGGACCCGCAGGAAGGCGCGCAGCCGTTCAGGCCGCGAAGCTCAAGAAGTCCGTGCTCGTGGTCGAGAGGGGCCGGCGCGTCGGCGGCGTCTGCGTGCACACGGGCACCATCCCGTCCAAGACGTTGCGCGAGACCGTGCTGAACCTGTCAGGCTGGCGCGAGCGCGGCGTCTACGGGCGCTCCCACCGCAACAAGCAGAGCATCACGGCAGATGACCTTCGCCAGCGCCTGGCCATCACGCTCGACCACGAAGTCGAGGTTCTCGAGCACCAGTTCTCCCGGAACGGCGTGGAATTGGTCACGGGCGAAGCGCGCTTCATCGACCCGCTGCATATCGAGGTCGTCTCGCCAACCAGCGTCAAGCGTTTCGCGGCGGGGCGCTTCATCCTCGCTGTTGGCACCGAGCCATATCGTCCGCCCTACATCCCCTTCGACGGCGACGCCATCGTCGACCCCGACGAGATCCTCGCGCTGAAGCGCCTGCCCCGCTCCCTCGCCGTGATCGGCGGCGGCGTAATCGGCATAGAATACGCCACCATCTTCTCCGCGCTCGATGTCAAGGTGACGGTGATCGAGCCCGGCGAGGCGATCTTCCCGTTCATCGACCGTGAACTGGTCGACGAATTCATCCACGACCTGCGCGACCGGGGCATGAGCCTGCGCCTGCAGAGCCGCGTAAAGCGCGTCAGCCGCCAAGGTCCGGACGCATGCCTGATCGAACTGGAGGACTCGCGCCAGATCTGGAGCGAGATGGTGCTGTTCGCCGCCGGACGCAAAGGCGCGACTGATGCCCTTGAGCTCCAGAACGCGGGGCTTGCCGCCGACGCGCGCGGCAAGATCGCGGTGGACGGCAACACCTACCGCACGAAACAGCCGCACATCCACGCGGTCGGCGACGTGATCGGGTTCCCCAGCCTTGCCTCGACATCGATGGAACAAGGACGCATCGCGGCGTGCCATGCCTTCGACGCGCCGTCGCAAGCGCCGCCGGAATTCTTTCCCTATGGCATCTACTCGGTGCCCGAGATATCGACCATCGGCATGACCGAGGAGCAGGTGCGCGCCAAGGGCATCCCCTACGAATGCGGCGTCGCGCGCTTCCGCGAGACGGCGCGTGGGCAGATCATGGGGCTCAGCTCGGGCTTTATGAAGATGATCTTCTCGCTGGAGACGCGCCGTCTTCTCGGCGCGCACATCGTCGGCGAAGGCGCAACCGAGCTGATCCATATCGGCCAGGCAGTGCTGAACCTCGGCGGCACGCTCGACTACTTTGTCGAGAACACGTTCAACTATCCGACGCTGGCCGAAGCTTACAAGATCGCCGCGCTGGATGCCTGGAACCGCATGCCGCGCCGCCAACCCAGCGTCGCCGCACACGACGACGCGATGGCTGCGCTGGAGCGATTTGCCAATGCGGCGCGCCGCGGTTAGGCGCAGCGTCTTGTGCTGGCCCAGACGATCCACATCAGCACCGGCTGAAACAGCAGCCGCGCCCATAGCGCTACCGGACCGAGCGCCGCATACGTGTCGGCCTCGATCAGCATCTGGATATGTACGGGCGTGACGCAGATCGTAAGCGCGATCAGGCACAGCCCGGCGATGTGGCGCAGCGGCTTGTAGAGCAGCGCAAGCGCGCCCGCGATCTCGAGGACACCGGTAAAATAGACCATCTCGCGTGGAAACGGGACGTAGGGCGGCACGATCGATGTGAACATGTTCGTCAACGTGAAATGCCCGATGCCGCCGGCGATGAACCAGAACATCACGAATACGCGTCCAAGCATCCGCATGACGCTGCGTGGCGCTGCGTTGTCCGTCACGAAGCCGAATGCTTCTTCTCCAGCACCTCGACCTCTTCCTTCGAGCCGAGCATAACAGAGACACGCTGGTGCAGACTTGTGGGCTGGATATCGAGGATCCGGTGGTTGCCGTCAAACGACTTGCCACCAGCCTGCTCGACCAGCAGCGACATCGGATTGGCCTCATACATAAGGCGCAGCTTGCCCGGCTTGCCGGGCTCGCGCTTATCCCACGGATACATGAACAAGCCACCGCGCGTCAGCACCCGATGCACGTCAGCGACCATCGAGGCGATCCAGCGCATGTTGAAATTCTTGCCACGCGGGCCGGTGTCGCCTGCAAGGCATTCGTCAACATAGGCGCGCACAGGATCCGCCCAGTGGCGCATGTTCGACATGTTGATAGCGAACTCCTTCGTCTTCTCGGGTATGCGGATGTTGGTTCCCGTCTGGACAAACTGCCCGGTGGGCGGGTCCATCGTGAAAGCGACAACACCCGACCCAAACGTCAGTACAAGCGTTGTCTGGGGACCATACACGCAATAGCCCGCGGCGACCTGGTTGCGGCCGGGTTGGAGAAAGGCGTGCTCACCTCCCCTTGCAGGCAGGACAGAGAAAATCGTGCCGATCGAGACGTTGACGTCGATATTGGAGGAACCATCGAGCGGGTCGAACAGAAGGAGGTAAGGTGATCCCTCCGTGATCGGGCGCGCCTCGTCCTCTTCTTCCGATGCGGCCGCGGCCACCACGCCGGACGCTTTCGCCATCGCCATGAGCTCATCGTTGGCGAGAATGTCGAGCTGCTTCTGCTCCTCGCCCTGCACATTGCCGGTGCCGGCCGAACCCAGCACGCCAGCCAGCGCGCCACGCGAAACAAGGTAGGAGATGGTGCGACAACTGTCCGAGATGGCCTCGATCAGGGTGGCGAGTTCGCGTGCAGCGGGCTTTCCGTCACCTGCCGGGTCGGCGAGAAATTCGCGGAGCGTACGGGTGGTCATTGGCAAGTCCTGTGCGATTCATGTCGGGTCTAGGTAGCGAATGACGGCCCGGATGGACAGTGCTGTCAGCCCCGCAACACGCCGGCGGCGGACAGCTACATTTTGTGTCGCCTACGCGCCGCCACGTTTCTCTTCCCGCACCGCGTTGATGTAAGACCACAGCATGTGCGCCGCGACGCCGCGATAGGGACGCCAGCGTTCGCCGGTCTTCAGGAATGTCTTCGGCGCGTGGCGCTTTCGTTCACCTGTGATCATCCGATAGGCCTCGGACAGCCCGATGTCTGCATGCGGGAACACATCCCAACGACCGAGGCAGAACATCAGATAGACGTCCGCCGTCCACGGCCCGATGCCTTTCACGGCCACCAGCTCGGCTTGCGCATCCTCATCAGAGGCCTTGGCGACACGCTTGAGGTTCAATGCCCCGCTCTCCACTGCCTCTGCGATCGAGCGGATATGCGCAATCTTGGGCCGTGAGAGTCCGCAGGCGCGCAGGGCGTCGATGTCGGCGGCGAGAACGCCTTTCGGCGTCACCTTGCCGAGCAGCACATCCACCCTGCCCCAGATCGTGCCGGCCGCCTTGGTCGACAGCTGCTGGTAGGCGATGATGCGCGCGAGGCCCGCATAATCGCCCTGCCGGGTCCGCCACTCGGGGACGCCGACACGGGCGTGCGCTGTCTCGATGATGGGGCACCGCCTGGCCAGCGCCTTGACGGCCTTGCGCAGCGCCTTTGGGTCTGTGACGTCGATGGCGGACATGGACGGCAGCCTAGCAAATCCTGGATCACCGGGCCCAGTCCCATTTGGCCAGCCCGCGGCGCTATTCCGGGGGCATGGAGAATTTCTCCAGGCCGGCTATAAGGCCGCCATGTCGAAACAGTCCCCCATCCGCCGCCTCCGCCGCGACCGCTCCCGTCTCCAGCAGGAGCTCGCCCTTGCACAGGGCACGGACGACAAGGCGCAGATCCCCATCCTGACCAAGCGCATCCGCGATCTGGACCAGGAAATTGCGGCGCTCGAAGCGAAGAAAACAGAAGACTGATCAGGCCGTCTTGGCGGCAGCGAAAACGGCAAGGAAATCAGACAACCCAGGTCCCGCGAGAAGCGCGCCCGGACGAGCGGCCACCTCCTGCCGCAAGTCCGAGAAAGCCTGCTTCTCGCCAGCTGAGAGATTCCGTGCCGCGATGAAATGCATTGGCGACTGATGAAAGTTCCGCGCCTGCACCGCGCCGGACTCCAACACGACAAGATTTGCATGCCTCCGGTCGCGCCTGATTTTTTCCATCAAACTGGTGACGCCGGCCACAGGACCTTCGAGCACCTGCAGGAAGACGCCCTCGTAAAACAGCATCAGGCCGGTGATGCCTTCACGCGAATTCGCGGACTTTGAACGAAGATAGATGCGGTCGAGTTCTTCCGCGCGCAACACGCCGACGGCGGTGCTCATGTAGACCGTGCGGTGCAGGGCTCCGGAAGGCATAGCCTGCTCCGTTCAACCTGTTGCGAGCATGGGGCTTCAAAGATGAAACGGGAACTGGCGTTTCTGTCACACTACGGTTCCGTGCCGCCCTGCGACATCGCTGCAACAGCATGCGCAAGGGTGATCGTCTCGACATCGCCCTCGCCATTGACGCGCAAGGGACGCCACCGCCGCTGGAACGCACGCACCACGGCGGCGGTCCTCTCGTCGAACTTAGACGTCACGTCGATGCGATAGCCGATCATCGCAAGATCACCCTGCAATCCCTCGACCGTCATGCCTGCATCCCCGATCGACGCGCCATGCATCATCCATGGCTCGGGCCGGCTGGGCTCAGGCCAGAGGCCGATGCCGGCTTCTGACAGCTGACGCCACGGGAAGAGTTCCCCCGGATCCTCCTTCCGGTCGGGCGCGATGTCGGAATGCGCGACGATGTTCACCTGCGGGATCGACCAGCGCGAGAGAATGCCCTGGCAGAGCGTGACAGCCGCCGCCACCTGCTCCTCCGGAAAAGCGCGGTATCCCCACTCATGACCGGGGTTCACGATCTCGATGCCGATTGAGCGGGAGTTGATATCCTCTCGCCCGCGCCACCAGCTGCGGCCGGCATGCCAGGCGCGCTTGTCTTCCGGCACCAGCGCAAAGACGCGGCCGTCCTCTTCGACCATGTAATGGGCAGAAACGCGCGGCTCGCGGTCCTCGCGAAGCCGGGCGAGCGCAGCGTGTCCGTTCGGCATCCCGGTATAGTGCAGCACCAGCATGTCGAGCGGATATAGTCGCTCGTTGAAGTTGGGGCTCGGGGCCTGGGTGATGTTCAAACTCATTGGCTGATCTTGTCGCCAACCGGGGCTTCAGGGAAGCGCCGGTTGCGCCGGACGCCGATTATCCCGACCCCTGCCAACGCCATGATGCCCCCGAGCACCATTTGCCACGTCACCGATTCGCCGAGCATGACGACGCCGAGAGCAACCCCCATCACCGGCGTCATCAGGGTCAGCGGCGACAGAAGCGTCACCTCATACTGCTTGATCAGGCGGTAAAAGCTGCCGTGCGCGAAGATGGAGACGCCGAGCACGGCGAAGATGCTGGCCGCATACACACGCCAGTCCAGCGCCGCGTAGGCGTCTGCCTGCCCGGTCTCCCAGACCAGCGACATCAGGGCAAGCGGGACGATCGAGAACAACCCGATCCACGCCTGTAGCCGCATTGCCGGCATTGGATCGATGCGCTTCATCAGGATGTTGGCGATCGCCCCAACCATGGCCGCGCCGACAAGATAGATGGCGCCGATCGTGAAGGTGAACTGGTCCGGATCGGCCACGATGATGATCACACCGGCAAAAGCGAGGAGAATTCCCACGGTGCGGTAGATGCCGATCTGCTCTTTCAGGAAGACGATCGAGAGGATGGTCGTGAACGGAACGCCAAGCTGCCCGATGACGGCTGCGACGCCTGCAGTGGATGTGGCAAGGCCAAGAAACAGCAATCCGAAATGGATGCCGGCCATACCCATCGCGATCAGGAACATCATCCCGATCTGGCGCGGCGCCGGCAGCAGGAATGGCGCGAGCACAGCCGCCAGCAGCGTCACTCTCACCGCAGCGAAGAACAGCGGGGGCACGTCGCCCGCCGTCACCGTCCACCGCGTGATCACCAGGTTCAGCGCCCAGAACAGGCACACGGCGACAAGAAGCGCGAAGTCCGCGGGTTTCATGGGAAAGCTGGTCTTTGAAGATATCGAGAGCACACGCGTATGTGCTCAATGCTGGACCTTCGCAACGTTTGCTGTACGCCCCTCCGGGCGCGATGCAGGCCGCTCAGATCTTCTGGAAACCCTAGAGCTCGATTACCCAGCCATCGGCAGTGCGGCGCGCATCGAGCGTCTCGGACGCTGCGGGCTGTATCTGGGCCTTGCGACGCGGGCGTCCAACGGTGAGGAACACTGCTGCTATCGCCAGCATGATCCCGATAAAGGTCGTTGCTACAAGGGCGGCGAGCGCTGCGAACAGAAGGAAAAGTCCAAATCCCGCCTTCGCCAGCACGCTGAAGACGCGCTGGAAACCAAGCATCAACCGCGATCCGATGTCTGTCTGGCCAAGCGTTTCGGTCATGGGCGGGGCTCCCTGAGACGATCAAGGTGCGTCCGGCTGGCGGAAAGTCAATCGGCGCGGGTGAGAATTCCGCGTTCATTGCGTATCCGGGCATAGGCTGTGGTTATCGCTGCCGATTTTTCATGCGCCACGGGTTCAAACTCTCGCGGCGCAGATTTCGTGGCCGCCAGCGTATCGGGATGATTCTGCAGCATCAGACGACGGTAGGCTGCGCGAACCTCTTCGAAGCTCGCGTCGTGACGTACGCCAAGCACGAGGTATGGATCATCGCCATCGTGGCCCAGATGGCTCGCTTTGATCCTGCGAAACTGATCTTCGCCGAAGCCAAAATGGCCCGCCACGCTGCGCAGGTAATCCAGCTCTTCGGCAGTGATGGCGCCGTCAGAAGTGGCGATACGAAATAGCCCGTCGAGCACCCCTTCGAGCAGGCAGGGGCGATCACGATAACGTTTGGCGATCCGGCGTGCATAGGACTCATAGCCGAGCACAGTCTGCCGCGCGATGTTGAACACCCGCTGCATGGACGCGCGGTCCTCTGGCGCAACCGTGAACACCCGCGCGAAGGCGGCGACCTCGTCGGTCGTGACAAGCCCATCTGCCTTCGCGAGTTTTGCGCTGAGACCGATGATCGCTGCGGTGAATTCAACGTCGCCCGGATCCGGCGCGCATGTGAGCGCAGCCACGTCCGTCCCAGTTTCGTCGTCCGGCTCGAAGGCCTTCCGGGCTAGCGACGACAATTGCAACCAGATGCTCATCCCGTCTGCCTTGTAGCGCGCCGGGCGTGTGGCGCAATCGAACTCAGTTGCTGGGCTTGGAAATCGGGGGCGCCTCACCACATAGCAGAAGCACCCGGAACTGCGGCAGGTTTTGGAGAGTATTGTCCCCTCTGCCGCGAGCGGAAACGAGACAGACGGCAAGGAAACAAGTTCTCTTCCCAGCGATCTAGTCCCCCCACGTCCCCCCGCTGGGATGGAAGCGTCGGCGCCGCCCGCAAGGAGCGGCGCCGATTGCGTTCTGGGGTCTAGTTCTGCGTGGCCAGACGACGCATCAGGTCGCTCGCGGACGTTACCGGACCCGTCACAGCGCCAGAGGTCACCTTCAGCACATCGCTGCGCGCAGGCGCCTGGTCGCGATGACCTTGTCCCTTGCGATGATTTCCGGATTTCTCACCACGCGGTTTCTGCTGCTGAGCGTTCGGCGCTCCGTTCCGGGCGGCCATGCCGGCGCCGCCGGAAGCTCCCCCTTTGCCACGACGGTTGCGGCCCGAGCGGCCTTCACCCCCCGCGCCTTCGCTGCGCTGGCCCTGCTCGACACGCGGTTCGCTGCGCGGTGCATTGCGGTTATCGTTGCGTGGATCGTTGCGGCCGCCACCCCGGCGATCGTCGCGGCGCGGCTTCTGCGGCTGTTGGCGGCGCGGTTGGGCATCGCCGCGCGGCTCTGCCTTGGCGCCGCGCTTCTCATCCATGTTGGCATTGGCCGACAGCTGGGCAAGCTGAGCATCGTTGCGACGATCCTCGCTGGGGATTTTCTGACGCGTGACACGCTCGATGTCGCGCAACAGTGAACGTTCGTCCTCGGCGCAGAACGCCACGGCTGAACCTTCCTTGCCGGCACGAGCCGTGCGGCCGATGCGGTGGACATACTGCTCGGGAACATCCGGTAACTCATACTGCACCACATGCGTCACCGACGAGACGTCGATGCCGCGCGCAGCGATGTCGGTCGCCACGAGGGCGCGAACCTTGCCGTCCTTGAATTCATCCAGCGCACGCTCGCGCTGGTTCTGGCTCTTGTTGCCGTGGATGGCCGATGCCGGCACGCCGCCGCCCTCGAGAATGCGGGCAACCTTGTCGGCGCCGCGCTTCGTGCGGGTGAACACCAGCACGCGCTTGAACGCCTGATCGGCAAACAATTCCGTCAGCAGGCCGCGCTTGCGGCCGGCTTCCACGAACACCACGCGCTGGTTGACGCGCTCGACAGTGGTCGACGGCGGGGCGACGGAGACTTTCAGCGGGTCCTTGTTAAGCAGGTCGCTGGCCAGCTTCTCGATGTCCGTCGGCATCGTGGCCGAGAAGAACAGGTTCTGACGTTGCTTCGGAAGATGGCGGACGATGCGCCGGATAGGGTCGATGAAGCCCATGTCCAGCATCTGGTCAGCTTCGTCGAGGACGAAGATTTCCGTCTGTGAAAGATCTGCGTCACGCTCGCCAAGGTGGTCGAGCAGGCGGCCCGGAGCAGCGACGACGATGTCAACGCCGCGCGCCAGCGCCTGGCGTTGTGGGCCATGGCCGACGCCGCCGAAGATGGTGGCGACGGAAAAGCCGAGCTTGGAGCCATAGGCCTTGAAGTTGTCAGCGATCTGCGTCGCGAGTTCGCGCGTCGGCGAAAGCACGAGCACGCGGCATCCGCGCTTGGGCGCAGGCTTCCGGTTGGCGGCGAGACGGTGGAGAATCGGCAGGGCGAAGGCGGCGGTCTTGCCGGTGCCTGTCTGGGCGATTCCGAGCAGGTCGCGGCCTTCCATCACGCCAGGGATCGCAGCGAGCTGGATCGGCGTCGGGACTGTATAGCCCTTCTGGGTCAGCGCCTCGAGGATCGAAGCGTTGAGTCCAAGGTCTTTGAATTGGGTCAAGTGGGAGGGTTCTTTCGTGTGCGCGAACACGCGGACGCCTGACTGTGCAGGTCCGCCGAGGCGCTTTTTTCGATGGGAAGGCCCGGCGTGTGCGGGCGTTCAAGCGATCTTTTCAGGGCGCTCAACGGGCCGGGACCTGTTCTCAGGTCCCTCACGCAGCCGGAGCGCCGATATCGCCCCTCTTCAGAAGCGCGAGCGGTATATCAGGGCCAAAAAGGCTAAAGTCAAGCTAACGGCCTGATTCTGGCCGAAGAGTCGCGGCTCAGCCGCCCATGAACTCAGCCGCCCATGAACTCAGCCGCCCATGAACAGCGCGCCGACCAGCAGCCCGATCTCGATCCGCACCCAGCGCAGATCGATGCTCCGCATCGCATTAACCACGGCCCTGGCCATGTCGCCTGATCCTGACCCGCGATACTCGCGAACGTCCTGACGCTAGGCCAAGCCTTCATCCTGGCAATCGTTCGCACCCGGCGCGTGATGTGACGCACCGAACATTCCCCTGCCCCGTTGCCGATGCCCCGCCGCTGGTCCACAGCCTGCCGCCATGAACGCTGCGACGCGATACGCCATAGTGGTGGGCGCTGGCCCGGCCGGTCTCGCTGCCGCCGAAGTGCTGGCCGAAGCTGGCTGGCGCGTCGCGGTCCACGAACGCATGCCCAACCCCGCGCGCAAATTCCTGCTGGCAGGACGCGGCGGCCTCAACCTCACACACGCCGAACCGCTTGAGACATTTCTCGATCGCTATGGGGCCGCCCGCGCGAGGCTGGAGCCGGCGATACTCGCTTTCACACCCTCTGACCTGCGAGCGTGGGCGGCGGGTCTCGGCATCGAGACCTTCATCGGCTCATCCGGGCGCGTGTTTCCCGCCCAGATGAAAGCCTCGCCCCTGCTCCGCGCCTGGCTCGCCAGGCTCAACGCACTCGGCGTCACGCTTGTCTCGCGCTCGCGCTGGACGGGCTGGCATGCCGGGGCAGTCATGTTCGAGGCCCCAGACGGCGCGCGCTCGGAGCTGCCCGCCGCGACCATCTTCGCGCTCGGCGGCGCGAGTTGGCCGCGGCTCGGGTCCGACGGAAGCTGGACGGAAGCCTTCCGCGCGCGCGGCGCCGAGATCACACCTCTGCGCCCGGCCAATTCCGGGTTCACGGTCACCTGGTCCGCACTCTTCCGCGAGCGCTTCGCGGGTGAGCCGCTGAAACGCATCAGCCTTCGGGTCGGCGAGCAGGTCGTTCGTGGCGAAGCGATGATTGCTGCCTACGGCGTGGAAGGCGGCGCGATCTATGCGCTCGGCGCCAGACTGCGCGATGCGATCACCACGCATGGCGAGGCCTTGCTCGAGATCGACCTCGCACCTGACCAGCCGCTGGACATCCTCGCCGCGCGCCTTGGCCGCAACCGGAAGGACTCCTCCGCCAATCGCCTGCGCAAGGCCGGGCTCTCGCCCGCCGCTGCCGGCCTGCTTCGCGAAGGCGTCGAGGGAAGCGCGCTTCCTGCAGACGCCGAACAGCTCGCGCGCCGCACCAAGGCAGTGCGCCTCCGTCTCACCGGCGTCAGCGGGATGGACCGCGCAATCTCGACCGCTGGAGGGATCGCGTGGAACAGCCTGAGGCCCGACCACGCCCTTGCATGCGATCCAAACACATTCATAGCCGGCGAGATGCTGGACTGGGAGGCGCCGACCGGCGGCTATCTGCTGCAGGCCTGCATGGCCACCGGCCGAGCGGCGGCGCGCGGCGTGCTCGCGCGTTTCGGCTAGAACGCCCCAGCCACCGTCAGTGTCACATTGCGGCCCATCGCTGACGAACGAAACTCGTCCAAACCGGAGACAACGTATTGTCGGTCGGTTTCGCGCTCGACATCGAGCAGGTTCGCCGCGGTCACGCGCACCAGCAGCCCGCCAAGCAATGCCGTCGTCTCCACGAAGAGATCGACATTCGGATCCTTGGGCTCGGTAAGTTCAAGGCGGTCTGCGCGATCGTATGGAACAGGGCCAACATTGTTCACCTTGCCGCCCCATGCGAACTTCAGCGACGTGACGTCCTGTCTGAACTCTGCCAGCCAGTCGAACTCCTGCTCGCTTGAGATGTGCCGTGTCTCAAGCGTCTCCGGGTCAGTCACTTCGGAATCCTGCGCGCCGACATTGAGCTTGAGCAAGCCCCCGCCGATGCCGACAGCATCAAGCGGCAAAGTCGCCTCGATGCGCGCCCCCCAGCGCTTGCCGTCGCCGATATTGCCAACGGCAGAGCAGAAACTCGCCGTGAATGCTGGGGTGACGCAGAAGGGCGGAACCGTGACAGGCGTGCCGCGATCGATCCCGATCTGCACAATATCCTGTGCGTTGATAAAGTCCTGCGTGTCCTCGATGTCGTCGTAGAACCCGGTGATCGACAGGGATCCGCGCGGCCCCAGCGGGCGCTTCCACTGCAGGCTGGTCTTCCAGCTCTGCTCGGGCTCGAGAAACGGGTTGCCTACATTCGCCGCCGCATTGCCGATGGTAGGAAGGCCGGTCGCGAAGTCGCCGAAATCCAGCTGCGAGACATCCCGCACGATGGATAGGCGCCACTGATCCTCGGCGTTCGGCAGCCAGGTCGCAACGAAATGCGGCTTGGAATACGTGAACTCGCGTTCGATGTCGGGCGAAGCCGGTTGTGTGATCGTCTGCGAGATGGTCGAGGCTTCGTAGTTGAACCCTGCTTCCAGCGTGATCTGCTGGCTCATTCGCCAGACATCGTTGATCGATGCTTCTATGCGATCCTCTTCGACCTTGGTCGACGCGACCGCGACGGCTTGCGGCGCAAACGGCCCGCCAATCGGACCAGCCAGACTCTGGCGATCGACCCGCCGATAATTGTACGCGCCCTCCAGCGCCGTCTCTATCGTGTGCTGATTGTCGGGACGCGTCGTCCAGACGCCGCGCACGACATGCTCACCGGCGCGATTGTCCGAATTGTCGATCTGATCAGCCCGCGGCAGGCCGAGGACATTCTGCGTGATCACCTGTTGCGGCCGCCAGTTCACGAGCCGGTTGACGTTGATCAGCTTGACCGCGTTTTGGCCATCGAACTTGTGCTCGTAGTCGCCGCCGAGATCGACATACAGGACGTCCTTCTCCTCGTAGTCGGAAGAGATGGCGCCGACATTCGTGCCGTTCGGGAGGCGGATGCTGCCCGCCGCATTGTTGGTGAACAGGCGCGGAAGGATACGGAAGTTGGCGTTCCAGGTGTCGCGCGGACTTGGGGTCCAGTTGGCTGCACCGGTGATAAGGAACTCGCCGGCCTGCTGCTGATAGAACTCATTCTGTGTGCGCACCGTCGCGCCGAGGGAATTGCGCAGCGTCGCAGCGACTTCCTCGCGCTCGCCGAGATTGGTGCCCTGAAGCGCGAGGCGAAATCCGAAATTGTCCGTCTTCCACGCGCGTGTGCCGCCGATCTGCGCGCCCACGCGCCCCTGCTCATACCAGCGCGTCGTCGCTGCAAACGTCGTCGAGACCTGCATGCCCGTCGCCGGCTTCAGCACGACGTTGGCGAGTTCGGTGTAGCCCCGCACGTCGAGGTCGCCTGCGGCCGATGCCCGGATCAGTTCGATGCGCAGCACTGATCCCGCAGCAATGCGTCCGAGTTCATCGCGGAGGCTTGTCTTGCTGCTGGGCCGCTGTCCGTCGATCAGCACGTTGCCGGCAGTCGCGCCGAAGCCGCGCAGGTCTGCGCCTTCGTCCAGGCTGAAGCCCGGTAGCTGGCGCACCATATCCTCGGCCGTGATCGGATTGAAACGCGCGAAGAAGGCTGGCTCGAATGTCTGGACCGCGTCTTTCGCGGACGTTGCCTGCGGCTGCTGCGTCGAGTCCTGCGCTTGCGCAGTCTCGGCGAGCGCCAATGCGCTGACGGCCAGGACGAGCGCCCGTCTCCAATGCCTCAAGATGCATCCTCCCCTCACGACGTGTGACCATTTGGCCCAGCCGTCCTTTTTTATGTGTGAATCGGGCGTCCGAATTGCCTGCCGCACCGCACCACAATGCGCAGGAGATTGGGGAATACCCCTGAGGTCAACAGAAAAACCTGCGCCGCACAGGTCGCCCCCGCCGTCTGTGTGGCCACAAGCAGAGATAAGCTCGGCGATACCGTTGCGTAGCTAGTAGTTGAGTATAGGCCTCAGCCAGCGCTCGGCTGTCGCCAGGTCCCAGCCCTTGCGACGGGCGTAGTCCTCGACCTGGTCTTTCTCGATGCGGCCGACGGCGAAATAAACAGCCGCCGGATGCGAGAAATACAGACCCGACACGGACGCCGGCGGATTCATCGCGTAGCTTGACGTGAGTTCGATCCCCGCCTTCGCAGTCGCATCAAGCAGGCTGAAGAGCGTCGCCTTTTCCGTATGGTCCGGCTGCGAGGGATAGCCCGGCGCAGGGCGGATGCCTCGGTACTTCTCCGCAATCAGGTCATCGTTCGTCAGACCTTCGTCAGGTGCATAGCCCCACAGCTCGCAACGCACACGTTCGTGCATGTACTCGGCGAACGCTTCGGCAAATCGATCCGCCAGCGCCTTGACGATGATCGACGAGTAGTCGTCGCCCTTGTCGATAAACTCCCTGGATTTCTCCATTTCGCCATGGCCAGACGTCACTGCGAAGCCGCCGATATAGTCGTCTCCGCGCACTGCAGCGAAATCGGCCAGCGCGAGATGGCCCTTCTCGTTCGTCTTCTCCATCTGCTGGCGCAGCGTAAAGAAGCGGGCGATCTCTTCCTTCCGCGCCTCATCCTTCCACACAACCAGATCATCGCCATCACGATTTGCTGGCCAGAAGCCGACAACACCGCGTGCCTCGATCCACTGCTCGCCGATCATCCGCTGCAGGATGGCCTGGGTGTCGTTCCACAAAGACTGCGCAGCCTCCCCAACGACATCATCCTCAAGGATCATCGGATACCGCCCCACAAGATCCCAGCTCGCAAAGTACGGCGTCCAGTCTATGTAGCGTGCGAGCGTCGCAAGATCTGCCCCGAGCTCCCGCACGCCGAGGAAGCTCGGCTTAGGCGGCGTATAGGTCGACCAGTCGATCTTCGGCGCCATTTCGCGCGCAGCCTCGAGGCTGACACGCGCCTTCGCCTGACCACCCGAGCGCGAGTCGCGGATCTTCGCATACTTGTCTTTGGTCTCGCCCCAGAACCTGTCACGCGTCTCGTCGCTCATCAGCTGCGAGACAACGCCAACTGCCCGGCTGGCGTCGAGCACATGCACGACAGGGGCATCGCTGAGCATCGGTTCGATCTTGATCGCCGTGTGCGCCGGGCTGGTCGTGGCGCCGCCGATCAGCAGCGGCTTGCGGATGCCCAGACGCTGCATCTCGGAAGCGAAATATACCATCTCGTCGAGCGAGGGCGTGATCAGGCCAGACAGACCGATCATGTCGGCGTTCTCGCTCACGGCAGTTTCGAGAATCCGCTCGGCCGGCACCATCACGCCAAGGTCGATAACCTTGTAGCCGTTGCACTGCAGGACAACACCGACGATATTCTTGCCGATGTCGTGCACATCGCCCTTCACTGTCGCCATGACGACGATGCCGTTCGACTTGTCCGCCATGCCGGTGCGCAGCTTCTCTTCTTCCATGTAGGGCAGCAGGTGCGCCACTGCCGCCTTCATGACGCGCGCGGACTTCACGACCTGGGGCAGGAACATCTTGCCCGCGCCGAACAAGTCGCCGACGACGTTCATGCCGTCCATCAACGGCCCTTCGATGACGTGCAGCGGCCGCTCCACTTCAAGGCGCGCCGCCTCGGTATCCTCGACGATGAACTCGGTGATCCCGTTGACCAGCGCATGCGCGAGGCGATCCTTCACCGGCTTCTCGCGCCAACGGAGGTCCTTCTTCTGCACCTCGCCCTTCTGTCCGCGATAACGCTCCGCAATCTCCAGCAGCCGATCCGTCGCATCATTGCGGCGGTTGAGGATCACATCCTCGACCCGCTCGCGCAGTTCCGGGTCGATGTTGTCGTAGATGTCGAGCTGCCCAGCATTCACGATCGCCATGTCGAAGCCG
>CAIMMO010000053.1 GCA_903842595.1 uncultured Alphaproteobacteria bacterium | reverse complement strand
TCGAGGGCTTGAGCGACCGGCAGCGGCCGGGCCGGCCCTCGCGGTTGAGCGAGGAGCAGAAGGCCGAGTTGGCCGAACTCGTCGAGCAGGGTCCTGATGTCGCCGTCACTGGCATGGTGCGCTGGCGTTGTGTCGATCTTCAGGGCGAGATCAAGGTGCGCTTTGGCGTCGACCTCTCGGAGCGCCAAGTCGAACGGGTCTTGAAGCAACTCGACTTCACGCGGCTGTCGGTGCGTCCGCGCCACCCCAAAGCCGACGAGGCCGCGCAAGAGGCGTTTAAAAAAAGTTCCCGGCCCTCGTGAAGGCGGCGCTGCCAGCCGAAGCCCAAGACAAGCCGCTGGAGATCTGGTTCCAGGATGAAGCGCGCATCGGCCAGAAGGGAACACTGACGCGCATCTGGGCCAAGCGCGGCTCGCGGCCGCGGGCCCGGCGCGACACCCGCTATGAATGGGCCTACCTGTTCGGCGCGGTCTGTCCTGAACGCGGCGTCGGTGCCGCCCTGGTGCTGCCTGAGGTCAACGCCGAGGCGATGAACCTGCATCTTGAGGAAATCGGCCGTAGCATCGCTCCCGGTGCCCACGCAGCCTTGGTGGTCGACGGGGCCGGTTGGCATTCTCCGACCGCCATACGTCCGCCGAGCAATGTCACACTCATCTACCTGCCACCCTACGCGCCCGAGTTGAACCCGGTCGAGAACGTCTGGGAGTTCCTGCGCGCCAACAATCTCGCACTGCGAATCTACGAGACCTACGACGCCATCGTCGATGCTTGCTGCACCGCCTGGAACGGTCTCATCGCAACGCCGGCACGTCTCACCTCCATCACACAGCGCAAGTGGGCGACCGCGTCATGATTTATGGCGGTTGGTATCAGGCGCCTTCGCCTCTCCAATCGCGCGTACATGCGCCTTGCGGTGGGTGAAAGACAGCGCAGCAAACCCTGCCGTCGCGCCCGCCTTCTTCAGCATCGCCGCAAGATCTTTCGGTACCTCGACCTCGCGTGGGGCCGCATCCACTTCAAGCGTCACTTCAACTTTGTCGCCGCCCTTCACGCCCGCCTTCTCGCGATGCTCCTTGGCAAGCGGCAGAAGCGACTTGCCCCACCATCACATGGATCGTCGAGCGATCGCTGTATCCCTTGAGCAACACGACAGCTTTCGGCTTCTTGCCCTGGGCCAGCCTGGCGACGACTTCCTCCGGCACGACGATCCCCGTCGCGTTCATGTCCTCCGCCTGCATGATGGTTGTCTTGAACTTCGGCATGACGCACCCCTTCGCTTCCCCGTCCCGAGGAGGAAGAAGCCATCGCGCCGCCGACAGTTCAACGCGAATTCCGGACTACAGCCCCAGCGCCGTCGCGCCCCAGAAAGTGACCAGCGATGCGAGATAGGCCAGGCTGAACAGGTAGACGAACATGAAGCCCGTCCACTTCCAAGAATTGGTCTCGCGCCTTACCGTCGCCAACGTCGCCAGGCATTGCGGCGCGTAGACGTACCAGGCGAGAAACGCGAGCGCCATCGGCAGGGTCCAGTCGTTCTGGAGCAGCTGCGCCAGCCCGTCGACATTCTCTTCGCCGCCCTGCACAGCATAGATCGTCGCAAGGCCGCCGACCGCGACTTCCCGCGCCGCAAGCCCTGGCACCAGCGCGATCACCATGGCAAGGTTGAAGCCCACCGGCTGGAAGATCGGATAAAGCACCGAGCCGATCATGCCGGCAAAACTGTTGGCCAGTTCCGGCGCTTCGCCATTCGCCTGCGGGAACGTCACGAGGAACCACAGCGTCACCGACACCACAAAAATGATCGTGCCCGCCCGTTTCAGGAACGCCCACGCCTTCTGGACGATGCCGAAGAAATAGTCGCGCCACACCGGCAGCTTGTAGGTCGGCAGCTCCATCACCAGCGGCTGGGTCGAGCCTTTCGTCGCCGTGCGCTTGAGGATGAAAGCCACCAGAACCGCACTGACCACGCCAAGAATGTAGAGCGTGAACAGCACCAGCCCCTGCAGGTTGAAAATGCCCACCTGACTCGCGGGAATGAATGCGCCGATCAGCAGCGCATAAACCGGAAGCCGCGCCGAACACGTCATCAGCGGCGCGACCATGATCGTCGTCAGCCGGTCCCGCTCGTTCTCGATCGTCCGCGCCGCCATGATGCCGGGAATGGCGCAGGCGAAGCTCGACAGCAGCGGAATGAACGCCCGCCCGTTCAGCCCGACGCGCAGCATCAGCTCATCCATCAGGAAAGCAGCGCGCGCCATGTAACCCGAGGCTTCGAGAAACAGGATGAATGCAAAGAGGATCACGATCTGCGGAAGGAAGACCACCACGGAGCCAACGCCCGCAATCATCCCGTCCACCACAAGGCTTCGCAGCATGGGGCTCTCGATGCCTGTGCCGGCGACCTCGCCCAGCGCGCCAAAGCCCGCCTCGATCGCATCCATCGCCGGCGTCGCCCAGGCGAACACCGACTGGAACATCACGAACAGAACCGTTCCGAGAACCAGCAACCCAGACACCGGGTGCAGCAGCACGGCGTCCGCCTGCCGCGTGAGCTTGTTCATGGCCGGCTCAACCATCGTCTCGCTGGCGATCCGCCGTGCTTCCCGCTGCAGCGCGCGAAGGTCGTGCGCCGGCTCGGCGACACTGGTAACTGCCGCCATCGTCCGCAGCGTATCGTCGATCCGAGCGATCAGTTCCTCGCGCCCCGCCTTCCGCGTCGCCCGCGTGCGAACCACCGGAACGCCCAGCAGGGCCTGCAGCTTCGGCACGTCAATCTTCACGCCGTCACGCTCGGCAAGATCGATCATGTTCAACGCCACGATCACCGGCAGGCCCAGCGACTTCATCTGCAGGACGGTGTGCAGGTGGGTCCGCAGGTTCGCCGCGTCGGCCACGAGTATCAGCGCATCCGGCGCTGGCTCGCCGCGCTTGCCCTGGATCGATTCAACGGCGACGCGCTCGTCCATTGATCGCGCTTCGAGGCCGTAGATTCCGGGCAGGTCGACCAGCGTGACATTGGCCCCGCCCGGCGTCTCGAACTTGCCGGTGCGCGTCTCGACCGTGGTGCCTGCATAGTTGGCTGTCTTGGCGAGGCCGCCGGTCAGTCCGTTGAAGAGTGTGGTCTTTCCGCTGTTGGGCGCGCCGACCAGCGCGAGCCGCAAGGAGACCGCGCTCAAGCCTCAGGCTCCACCATGACCATGGCCGCCTCAGCCTTGCGGAGCGCGATCACGGTACGGTTCAAACGGAAGGAAAGCGGCGCCCCGCCAAGCCACCCGCGGGCCAGCAGCTCGACCTCGTCTCCCTCGGCAAAGCCGATTTCGCGCAGCTTGGCGACCAGACTTTCATCGCCCAGGCCAAAGCCTGTCACGCGGGCTGGCCGGCCCATCGCCAGAGTGTGCATCCCGACTGAAATCGACCCGCTATCCATGGAAGAGTTCTATTGAGAACCATTCTCAGAAGCAATGGACTTCATGTCGCGGGCTGGGCGATGCCCCGATTGTCAGTTAGCGGCAACCGTCGCCGCGGCTGCCGCCGGCGTTGCGGCGACGGGCGCAGCTTCCGCGCCGTCCTTGAGGAACTTCACCAGAACGCGCTGGCCCACCAGCACGGGCGCGGCTTCCGCGTTCACCACAACCTCGACCACCCGCTCATCGGCCCGTTCGCTGGGATCGTCCGAACGGAGTTTGCGTGCGCCCATGACGGCGGCAATGCGGATCACTTCGCCGGGATACTTCGCCTGCTGATCGGATTCCGGAACGATCTCGACCTTCTGGCCGATCTTCACCGCATTGATCGACCGCTCCTCAACTTCGGCTCGCACGATGCGCAGCGCAGCCGGCTGCAGCTGGAACATGGCGGTGACGGAGAATGTCGAGGCGCCCGAACCAGGATTTGCATAGCGGCGCACGATCGTGCCGTCGGCTGGCGCGCGGATCGTGTGGAGCTCGACCTGGAAGGTAGCTTCCGCAAGCTGAGCGCGCACAAGCGCGATGGACGATCTCTGCGCCTCCAGCTGCGCCTGGAGCTGCTTGGTGCGATCCTGCGCCTGCTCATAGGCCTGGGTCGATGCGGCCTCCTCGGTGGTGAGGCGTAGCAAGCGCGCCTCCTCGCGTTTGGCGGCGTCAAACTGGACCTCCAGAATAGGCAGCTGGGCTTCTGCCTGCTGGAGCTGCGCCGCAACGCGATTGCGCGACAGGCGGGCGTCATCATCTTCCTGAAGCGCAAGCACCTGGCCCGCCACCACCTTGTCGCCTTCCTGCACCAGCACTTCGCGCACGATCCCGGGCGCGCGCGCCGCGACATCGACGAGGCCGCCTTCGATGTCCACCTTGCCAGCGGAGATCGCGGTATAGGGTGTGTTGATCGACGCCGGATCGATCTTGGCGGCGTCAGCTGTGGCCGC
>CAIMMO010000052.1 GCA_903842595.1 uncultured Alphaproteobacteria bacterium | reverse complement strand
CCGGCGTCACTTCCGGCATCGACGCCTTCAGACCAGACAGCGCGCATGAAGGCGACGCAGTATTCATGCCCGCGTCCCTGACCAATCGCCCATGGCAGGAGCGAGTAGCCGCGCTCGACCGGTCGGCCGACCGGGTCTGCGACCCGACCGAAGGGAACGCCATTTCGTCGCGCCTCGCGGGCAGCATCAAGTGTGATGTAGGTTCGTTTGGCTGGCGGCACCGGGAGACCGCGCATCACCATGGGAAGCACAAACCGCAGCCGCAGCCCGAGGCCGTAGGCATCGGCGAGCGCCTTCACACGTGTGGCGGCGATCCATGTGTAGGGACTGCGGAATGAGAGAAAAAAGTCGATTGCTCCGCCGGAAGTCGCCAGGTTGGGCGAGGCGTCGGGCGCGGGCGAGAGTGGCTGGGCGTAGATCGGCTTGGTCTGCGCGCTCGCTCGCATGGCGCCGAGGTCGGAAAGCCGCTCTTCAAGATAGTGCAAGCGGTCGAGCCCCCAATACCATTCGCCGCCATAGTGCAGTGTTGCTCCGAGATAGTGACCAAGCACGGCGCGCAGGGCATCCCCTCCGGCTTTTGCTTTTGAAGGATCGCCCGAGGCGTCAGGCAATGCCGCACCCGACCACAACGCGGCGGAGATCGCGGCGGCATCTGCAACAAACGTCCCTGCGCGCAGGCTACTGGCAAAGAGGCGCTCCGCGTTCGCAACGCGCTCTGCCGACGGTTGTGCATCTGCATCGGTGAAGCTGAGCCCGGCGCGGCCGGCCAGATGCGCTGCATCCGCGCGTGACCAGTTGACGAGACGCTCGCGCTCTGGCGCCGCCCAGTCAGGGGGCGCGGAAACGAGGTGGCAGCGCAGCTGCACGTCATAGCGGGCGGCAAAGGCGGGCAGAACCTGGACCAGCAGGGCCGCATAGGGATCATCCGCCTGATGGAAGTAGTCGACGACATGCGGCAAACCCGCCTGGTGGCGCCTTCGTTCCGCGCGCAGACGCAGACGCTGCTGACGGGCTGCGCCGGTGACCTTCTCAGCAACGCGCGAGACAAGAGCTGTGCGCAGCGACATGGCTTACCCAGCGGCCGGAGCGGGTCGCTGACGCAACGCCAGAAACAGGAAGACCAGCGCGAGGGCTACAGTCACGGGGCTGGCGTAGTGCTCGGGAGGATGGTGGCCACTTACCGACCCCTTGAGAAACCAGCCGTCGATAGCCATCAATCCGCGCGCGGTTATGACGGCGAAAAGCGCCAACGGAACCAGCGTGCGATAGCGCATTCCGATGACAAACAGGAGCATCGCGAAGGGAATCTGAACCGCGCCGAACCATGCAAAGACAGCGATGATGGTCGAGCCGCGCGCTGTTAGATCGAGACCGGCAATGACCCCTGCTCCACCATCCGGCAGGAAAAAGTGAATGCAGCCTGGCACAAATTCCAGCAACCCAACAAGCATCAGGAACCATGCCGAGACGGTCGCGCCGCGATAGTCCCTATTCGTGCTGGGCGGAAACAGCGCCATTGCCGGCTCCTGTCCTGGCTAGAGGCAGATCATCATGCATTCCACGTCCAGCTTGGTTGGGCCGTGTCCTCGAAACTTCGCTCTTGCCTCGACCCTTATTGCTGGCCGAATTAGCCGCCGGTGCGTAGCAGAATACCTTCGATCATGCGCACCACGTCGGCCGGACAGTCCTCCTGAAGGAAGTGGCCGCCCGAAAGCGTCTCGTGTGGTTGTCCACTGGCCCCCGGCACGCGCTCGTGAAAATGGGCATCACCACCCTTTGTTACCGGATCATTGTCGCTGAACGCGGTGACGACGGGCTTGTTGAATGTTTCGAGTACACCCCAGGCCGCAATGTTCTCCGCAACCGAGCCGTGTTCCGGCGTGATCGGTACAAGCGTCGGAAACTGCCTCGCGCCTTCCTTGAAGGACTCGTCCGGGAATGGCGCGTCATAAGCGGCGACTTCCGCATCACTCAATCCGCGGGTGGTTCCGCGACTGACAATCATGCCGACAGGAAACTGTGGGGTGGACTGGCTGAAAGTGAGCCAGTTCTGGAAGCCTTGGCCGAAGCCGGTTCCAACTGGCAACCCTGTATTGGCGATAACAAGGCCAGCAAAGCGTTCGGGAAACGCTGCCACCAGCCTCAGCCCGATCAGTCCGCCCCAGTCCTGACAGAACAGAGTTACGTCACCGAGGTCGAGCGACGTCAGCCACTGACTCATCCAGGCGACGTGACGCTCGTAGGTGTAGTCCGCGCGTGAAGCT
>CAIMMO010000051.1 GCA_903842595.1 uncultured Alphaproteobacteria bacterium | reverse complement strand
CGCACCAGTACGAGCAGGTTATGACGGCGGTACATACGCACCTGCCTGCGCCGGACCATCCGTTCGTGTCGCTGGTGCCGGAAAGCGGCGTTCGGCTGACGCCGCGCCACTACGCCTACCTGAAGATTTCAGAGGGCTGCAGCAATCGCTGCTCGTTCTGCATCATCCCGAGCCTGCGGGGCGACCTTGCCTCGCGCCGAATCGATGCGGTGCTGCGCGAGGCAGAACAGCTGACAAAGGCCGGTGTGAAGGAAATCCTCGTCATCAGCCAGGACACATCGGCCTACGGGTTGGACGTGAAGTACGCCCCTTACAATTGGCGCGACAGGGAACGGCAGACGCGGTTCAAGGACCTGTGCGAGGGGCTGGGCGAGTTGCAGCGCGAAAGCGGCGTGTGGGTGCGCCTGCACTATGTTTATCCCTATCCACATGTGGACGACGTGATGCCGATGATGGCGGACGGGCGAATCCTTCCTTACCTGGACATCCCATTCCAGCACTCCTCGCCGGCTGTTCTTAAGCAGATGCGGCGGCCGGCGAATATCGACCGGACAGCCGAGCGGATCGCGAAGTGGCGCTCGGAGGTTCCAGAACTGGTTCTGCGTTCGTCCTTCATCGTTGGCTTCCCGGGCGAGACGGATGAGGATTTCGAGCATCTGCTGGGCTGGATGAAGGAAACGCGGATCGAGCGCGCGGGCTGCTTCAAGTATGAGAATGTTGCCGGCGCAGTCTCGGCCGCCCTGCCCGGCCATGTGCCGGAAGAGGTGAAGGAAGACCGCTGGCATCGCTTCATGCAGGTGCAAAGTGAGATCGCCGATGCGCGCGCGCAGGCGATGGTGGGCCAGACGATCAACGTGATCATCGACGAGATTGACGAAGATGGCGCGGTAGGCCGCTCGAAAGCGGATGCGCCGGAAATCGATGGTTCTGTGTTCATCGCAGATGCGACGGGACTGAAACAGGGTGACATAGTGAAGGCGAAGGTCCACGCCGGCGAGCAGGTCGATCTGTGGGCCGAGGTTGTAAAGTAGCCGACTTTCTATTGCGCAGTCTGTTCGTTGCCCGCGGCCCTCTCGACCGGAAGACAGACCGCATCCGCTTCAACGCCGAGTTCACCAAACGCAGCGAAGTTGACCATGATCTCGTCAAAGCGCGCGTCCGACATGGCTTGCGCAGCCTTCTCGGCAAACAACGCCGTCCGCAGACCTTCAGGATCGGCAACCTGCCCGTCCTGGTCGAGGAAGGTGATGATTTCAGCGATGAGGTCGAATTCGTCCTCCTCGGTTGCTGCCGCATAGAAGCCGGCGACACAGCCACACTCTGATGGCGAGCCGGTATCGAGCTTCAGGCACCAGTTGAAGATTTTCTGTGCGGAGGCTCCGCGATCCGTCGCCTGAGCGCCGGCCGCGCCGATGGAAAGCGCAATAGCCGCGACGATCGCTAGCGCATGACGTTTCATGTGAACCTCTCCGGAAATCCCACGCGTCAGAATTCGTTGTCACGCTCGAAACGTCCAGAGCGCGGCGTATGATTGTGGTTATTGTTTTTCGATATGAACTAAGCTATTGGTTGCTTGTGGCCGCCTGGGTCAGAGGCGCAAACGCCCGGCGTTGTGCGGCTATAAAAAGCAATTCAGATAACAAGGGCAGACTCATGCACCGCATCCTGATCGTTCTCCCCGCCATCCTCGCCTTCCCGCTCGCCGGCTGCGTCGCCGGCTCGGCGACGGGCCAGACCTATGCCGAAGCCCAGCGCCACACCTATGCGAACTTCGACAAGGTCGATGTGTCGGCGGGTATCGAGACCGTGGTGCGGCAGGGTCCCTTCGATGTGACTGCTGAGGCGATGAAGGGCGAGAGCTTCGACAACCTGATCGTCGAGGTGAAAGGCGACACGCTGCGGATCAGCCGCAAGTCGTCGATCATGAACTGGAGCGGCGAGCAGTATCGCGTGACCGTTTCCGCGCCGGCCTATTCCGCGCTTGAAGCGTCGTCGGGGTCGCGCCTCGAGGGCGCGAACCTCACGCTGAAGGATCTGAGCGTGGAGGTTTCTTCCGGCGCGAGCATGGAGCTGGGCGGCGCGTGCAATGCGCTCAATCTGGAGATTTCGTCT
>CAIMMO010000050.1 GCA_903842595.1 uncultured Alphaproteobacteria bacterium | reverse complement strand
TCGGGTGGCGATCCTGGCGCTCAACAGTGATCGCTACGTGGAGTTTTTCTACGCCGCATGGCGGCTGTCGGCGGTCGTCGTTCCTATCAATACGCGGTGGTCGAAGGACGAGGTCGGCTACGCCCTGGCTGACAGCAGGCCTCGCGTCATCGTGGTCGATGATGCCTTTGCCGGCCTTGTCGAGGATATGACTGCCGCGGACGGCGACGTGCGGGTGATCCACGCCGGCGACGGAGAGCCTGCTGCGGGTTCCATGCGCTATGACGCGCTGCGACGGCTCGGCGCACCCGTGACCTGCCTCGGTGGTGCGGACGAAGATGTCGCCGGCATCTTCTACACGGGCGGCACGACCGGGCATCCCAAAGGGGTCATGCTCTGTCACACCGGACTGATCACGACACTGCTTGCAGGAAAAAGGGGCGAGGAGCCCAAGCAGGATGTCGCCATCCTCTGTGTCCTGCCGATGTTTCATCTGGCAGGCGCCCAGCTGGCCGTGGCGTCCGCGATCGCTGCCCGGAAGCTCATCATTCATCCGACGTTCGATCCAGGCGCCATCATCGAATGCGTCGTGCGTGACCGGATCGACACCCTCAGCCTGGTTCCCGCGATGTGGAACATGCTGATTGATCACCCCAAGGCGCAAGACGCCGATCTCTCAAGCCTGACCAATGCCCTATACGGCGCATCGCCCATGCCGGAGGGAACACTGCGGCGCCTGTTGGCTCGGCTGCCCCAGGCCCGGTTCTCTCAGGGCTATGGGCAGACCGAAACAGCCGGCGTTTGTACTCTGCTGGGTCCTGAGGATCACGATCCTGACGGACCGAATGCGGCGCGACTGAAATCTGCGGGGCAGCCAATCCTCTTCAGCGAAATCCGCATCCTGGGTGAAGAGGGCCAGGACTTGCCGCGCGGCGACGTCGGCGAAATCGCCATCCGGAGCACCGGCAATATGCTCGGATACTGGAACCTCCCGGAGCAAACCGCCGCCACACTGAAGGGCGGCTGGATCATGAGCGGTGACGCCGGCTTCATGGATTCAGACGGCTATCTCTTCATAGTCGACCGCACCAAGGACATGATTATTTCGGGCGGTGAAAATGTATATTCCGCCGAAACCGAAAGTGCGCTGAGTACTCACCCCGACATTCTCGAATGTGTCGTCATCGGCGTTCCGGACGAAAGGTGGGGCGAGCGAGTCCACGCCATTGTGCGTCGCGTGGCGGGATCATCGGTTATCTCAGAAGAACTCATAGAATATTGTAAGACAAAAATAGGTGGATACAAATGTCCTAGGACAATTGAATTTCGAGACTATCCATTTCCTGTTTCAGCAGCAGGAAAGATCCTCAAGCGCGAAATTAGAGCAGCATACTGGGATGGTGTCGGTCGAAACGTAAATTGATCGACACGTTGTTGATCAAGGAAGATTCGATTGTGGCTCGACCCATGGAATTAAAATAATCAGTATCGAGGCGCCGCCTCGCTGAATTCTGGAAGCTATCGCGAGGCACCCTGATGACCCTTGCCGGCCCGTCCGAACCCAATCGTCCCCTGTCGGTCGCGGAGCAGTCTCTCCACTTCCTGGACCGGGTCCACATTGGACCTCCACCGGGCCCGATCAGGACGGCGGCCGCATGGCGCAGTTCGGACTTCGACAGCGAAGACGCCTGGATACAGCCCCTCGGCGACGCGGAAATCGCCGCGTTTGACGCTGCAATCGCGTTCGCGCGACTGACTGGAAAGCCCCTGGACGATCTCGGTCCGGAGGACTTCCCGCTTCCTTCCCTCGTCGGCCGGATCGAGGGTTGGCGACGAGAGCTGGAGACGGGGCGGGGATTTCTGGTGCTCCGGGGCGCTCCGGTGGATCGCTGGGATCAGGCGACCGCAAGCTTGTTCATGCGGGGGCTTGGCCTCCAGTTCGGGCGTCTGGGCGTCCAGAATCCTCAGGGGGACGTGATCGGTGAGGTCCGGGATACCGGCGCCGCGAGCCGTGACAGCGCGGCGCGGAAATATGCGACGTCCGCCGAGTTCCGGTTCCACTGTGATGCCTCGGATCTGGTTGGCCTGTTGTGCATCCGTCAGGCCAGGTCTGGCGGCGAGAGCCGCGTCGCAAGTTCGGTCGCGGTCTACAACGAGATCATGCGACGTCGCCCCGACCTTGGTCAGTACCTGTTTGGCCCGGTGCCTCTCGACCTCAGAAACGAACAGGCGGCCGGAGCGGCGCCACATGCCGACGTCATTCCCTGCGCGTTTGACGGCGCAACCCTGCGGACGTTCTACATCTCGGACTACTTCCGGAGCGTGGACCGGCACGGCGTCCAACTGCCTCCCGCGCTCCTCGAGCTGATGGACCTGTACGAGGCCGTCGCGGCTGATCCCGCCTTCGGCCTGGCGTTCAGGCTTCGGCCCGGGGACATCCAGATTCTCAACAACCACGTAACGCTGCACGCGCGCAGCGCGTTCGAAGACGAGCCCGGCAAGGAACGCCTCCTGCTCCGGTTCCTCGTCTCCGTGTTCGATCAGGCAGGCCAGTGATGACGAAGGGCAGACGCACCGTACTTGTGACCGGAGGGACCGGCTTTGTCGGCAGCCGGGTGGTTCGCCGCTTTCTTGACGCGGACTGGCGCGTGATCAGCTTCGCCCTGCCCGGCGAGGCCCCGGACCCTTCCTGGCGCGGCGACGTCGAGATGGCCGGCGGAGATCTGACCCAGCCTGGAAGCCTGGCGTCGGC
>CAIMMO010000049.1 GCA_903842595.1 uncultured Alphaproteobacteria bacterium | reverse complement strand
GCGCCGGTCGGTGACCTTGACCCTCCGCCAAGGTCGGTGGACGTCGAGGAAGATGAAAATGTTCAGCGTGCCATTGCGGCGATATTCATAGTCGTAGCGCTCGAGCTGGCCCGGCTTCGTCGCGATCGGCGGGCGCACCTCGCCGATCATCTGGATCGGGCTCTCGTCGAAGCACACGACCGGGCGCATTGGATCAGGCGTTTCAGCATAAAGATCGAGCACGTCCCCCATGCGGGCAACGTATTCTCCATCGACCTTCGGGATGCACCACATCTCCTTGCGCCTGGGCTTGAGATCATTCTCCTCCAGCCGGCGGCGTACCGTCTCGCGCGAGAGCGTTGCACGGTCGGTGAGCCTGACCAGCTCATCTGCCAGGAGCTCGAGCGTCCAGCGCGCCCGCCCTCGCGGTGCTTCGGAACATGCTGTCGCCACCAGGAGCGCCTCCTCCTTGCCCGACAGCTTGCGCTCCGCCCCCAGGCGCGGCCCTTCGTTCAGCGCACCCTCCAGGTTCGCCTCAACGAACCGGCGCTTGGTGCGATAGACCGTCGATCCGCTGACATGCAGGGTTGCAGCGATGACCTCGTCCGTGGCCCCGGCGTCAGCTGCCAGAAGGATCTGGGCGCGTTTGACCTTCCGCACTGCGGTCCGGCCGCCGCTCAACAGCGCGCCAAGCTTGTCACGTTCCGGTTGGCTGAGTTCGACGCGATACCGTAGGTTCAACTAAACGCCTCCTTGCAAATCAAGGCGAGAGACGAAACTTCAAATGAATCAGAACTCAGACGCGACTGCAGAGGCCCCAGGCCCGCGCTTCACCCCGACACAGGGTCAGTACCTGGCTTTCATCTATGCCTACAGCCGCATCAACCAACGCCCACCGGCCGAAGCCGACATGCAGCGCTACTTCAGCGTTACGCCCCCATCGGTCCACCAGATGGTCATCACGCTCGAACGCCTCGGCTTCATCAAACGGGAACCCGGCGTCGCCCGAAGCATCCAGCTGCTGATCCAGCCAGAGGCGCTGCCCGTCCTCCGCTGAGGCCACACCCCAACCCGTCAAATCCTCAGTGCAGCGACACTGGGAGCGGTCCTGCGTCCTCCGCCGACTTGCCATTCGCCGTTCGCCGTCGGTAACGTCCATTTCGAGGTTTGGGAGGTGGTTATGATCAGGGCTTTCGTTCTGGCGACAGCGCTGGCCTTGGCGTCGGCGGGGGCGGCTACAGCGCAGGATGCGGGCCGTAGCAACTTGGAGTCAGCCGAGGCCGCCTATGACCGAGGCGATTACGCAGAAGCCGTTCGCTGGTATCGGATGGCGGCCGATCAAGGCTTGGCGGATGCCCAGTTCGTACTCGGCTTCATGTACGCCAACGGCCGAGGCGTGCCGCAGAACGAGGCCGAGGCCGTGCGCTGGTATCGGATGGCGGCCGATCAAGGCTTGGCGGATGCCCGGTTCGTACTCGGCTTCATGTACTCCAACGGCCGAGGCGTGCCGCAGAACTATGCTGAGGCCGTGCGCTGGTATCGGATGGCGGCCGATCAAGGCAATGCGATAGCCCAGTCCAATCTCGGGGTCATGTACGCCAACGGCCGAGGCGTGCCGCAGAACGAGGCCGAGGCCGTTCGCTGGTATCGGATGGCGGCCGATCAAGGCGATGAGATAGCCCAGGTCAATCTGGGCGACATGTACTCAAACGGCCGAGGCGTCCCTCAGAACGATGCCGAGGCCGTTCGCTGGTATCGGATGGCGGCAGATCAGGGCAATGCCCTAGCACAGCTATATGTCGGCCAAAGGTACGCAAACGGTCAAGGCGTCTCGAGGAACGATGCCGAAGCCGCACGCTGGTATCGGATGGCGGCCGATCAGGGCAATGCGCAAGCCCAGTTCAATCTCGGTGTCATGTACGACGTCGGCCGAGGCGTTCCGCAGAACTACGCTGATGCCATTCGCTGGTATCGCATGGCGGCCGATCAGGGCTTTGCGTCAGCCCAGTTCAAGCTGGGCGGTATGTACGAGGACGGCCGAGGTGTCCCGCAGAACTACGCCGATGCCATGCGCTGGTATCGGATGGCGGCCGATCAGGGGAATGCTACTGCACAGACCATTATTGGCTCTATGTACGGCAACACGTTCAGGGACGTCCAAGTTGTCCCGCAGAACTATGCTGAGGCCGTCCGCTGGTACCGGATGGCGGCCGATCAGGGCAATTCCCAAGGCCAGCTCAGTCTGGGTCACCGCTATCTCCATGGCGAAGGCGTCCCGACGAACTACGTCGAAGCCTACAAGTGGTTCGCCCTTTCGGCAGCCCAGGGCAACGTCTTTGCCAGTACCCCCCGTGACTTTGTCCTTGAAAAGATGACACCTGCCCAGATCGCCGAGGGTCAGCGGCTGGTGGCGGCATGGCGCCCTAGCTGAGCCAGCCCGAACGCCGCCAGGAGGGCCTGAACTGGTCCTGCACCCTCCGGTGACTCTTAATCAGCGGGTCGCAAGTTCGGTTCTTGCCGGGCTCACCAAGTTATCCAGACACCCAGGCTGTGTGGCGGACGAAGCGGAAACCTCTGCCTTCCACCTGACTCGTATCGCGACGGCCTGACGCGAGATGCCGCAAGCACCGTACAAATGCGGGTTTGTGCTGTGTCGACGGATGGCTGTTGCGGTCCTTCAGTGCCTCAATCAACGGACCGCCTCAATGGGTCCGGACAAGCCGGCCTGATGCACCCAGCGTTTCGCTTCTTGCGGCCACGAGCGCTGCCAGCGCTAATGCTCTCGTCACGACTGTCACGCGCAGTCGCAGAGCAGATCAAGAAGAGCAGGCGGCCTGAAGCTCGCGAGGTCTGATGGGTTACTGAGGTTCAGCTGGTCTTCGATCCGCTTGGCCTTGTCCGCATCGGATAGCCTCACCATGTCCCCCGGGCGCAT
Source organism: uncultured Alphaproteobacteria bacterium (assembly GCA_903842595.1). Classification (GTDB taxonomy): domain Bacteria; phylum Pseudomonadota; class Alphaproteobacteria; order Caulobacterales; family Hyphomonadaceae; genus UBA7672. The sequence continues at coordinate 41,240 of CAIMMO010000049.1, read as the reverse complement.
GGTGGCGATACCCTTCTTCCCCTCGAAACGCATCGACGTTTCCGTTTCGCTCAGCCACGCCCGCCAGCCCTCGACCTGCCAGTTGCCGGATCAACGCAGCATGAACAGACAGCTCAGGTCTCGCGGCCGACTGGATACAGCAAGTAACGCTGATCGTAGAACGGGCTGCGTTCATAGAAGAACTGCAGTCGCCGCAGGGGAGAGGCCGCAAATGCTGCATCGTCCTTGAGGCGCGCCTCGAACTCTGCCTTGAGCGCCGGATCCTGTTCCAGCATCTTCTCCGCCATCGGCGCGATGGCGTACGGTTCCATGTATTCGACCCGAGAGAGAATCTCGGCGAAGAACCCCCAGGCGAAGAACGAGTCCTCGCTCTCCGGCTCCAGCAGGCATGCCGCCAGCGCGCCCAGAGGCTGGTCGGTCGATACGCGCACCGATCCGGGCGGAAAGATTTCCTGGCGCCGCTCGCGCTTCAAGCCCGTCGCAGCATAGGTCATGCGGCCCTCTGACAGCCCCGCATTGCCAAAGCCATCAAGGCGGATCATCTCCACATCCACCGTCATGGGCTCAGTGATGGCTTCGACCTTGATCCCGTGCAGCTTCAGCTTGGCGATAACATCCGGCTTGGTCACCGGAACCCAGTAGGCCTTCGCCACATCAAGCTGCAGACCCGGCTCTGAGCCGTAGATCGGTACCGGCGCCGTCGGCCCGGGCCTGCCAAGATAGCGCGACACCTTTGCGCCCGATGCAGGGGAGTTGGTCTGCTCGGACGCGACGCTCAGGAAGGCCAACATGCCCACCGGCGCTTCCTTTGTCTTCCAGTTCGCATCTACCGTCTTCGGCCGCCCCGCGCGATCTGACGCGATCGCCGCTTTCAGCGACTTTGCTTCGCTCGCCAGCGTTTTGAGCGTTTCCTCAAGGAGTACATACGTCCCCAGCACGCGCTGCCGGTAAGGTTTCAGTGAGTGGTTCTCAACCAGAACCGTCGGCAGCCGCCGCAGGTCGCCATAGGCATGGCTGAACCGCGCATCGAACGCCATGAAGTCGATACCCTTCTGGAGATCGGCCTCATCGCGCACAAAGATCATGGGTCCCGGAATGTGCCCATTCGTCTTCAGCGCTGCGTCGGCCCTGGGACGATATACTTCGTTCAGCCACTTCCCAATCGCCGGACTGTCGGCATAGAGCCCATCCCACCCGTCGAACCAGTAAGTCACGTCGTACTGGTAATCGAGTCCGTCGGTAACGTGCAGATCGATGTAGAAATCCGGATCGTATTTGTTGATCAGGGCGAGCAGAGCCTGCATCTCCGGCGCCTCGGCCTTCATGAAGTCGCGGTTCAGGTTCAGGTTCTGCGCCGTGTTGCGCCAGCCCATCTCCTTCGGTCCCCGCTGGTTCGGCCGGCTGTACGGCGTCGAGCGCTCATGCCCGTCGGCGTTGAGGGCGGGTATGAACACGATGTTGACCTTGTCGAGCAGGCTGTCCTTGCCCTTGAACAGCATGTCGCGGATCAGCATCAGCATCGCGTCCTTGCCGTCGATCTCGCCAGAATGGATTCCCGCCTGCACAAGGAATACCGGCTTTGCATCCTGCAACTTCGCGCCATCCTTGGTGAGGATCGCCGCCACCATCTTCCGCCCCTGCGGCGTTGTCCCGAAGTGGTCGATCCGCATCAGCTTGGACTGCGCATCCATTTTCCGCAGGAAGGCTAGCGTGTCGGCATAGTTGGGCGTTGTCGTCAGCCCTGTCTTCTCCGAAGGGGTGATCCACGGATCGTCCGCCTGAGCGAGCAGCTTTTCGCTCGCGCCGCTCCACGGCAGCGTAGGCGGCAGGAAAGTCTCCGGATCGAGTGTGGGCTTTTGTGCCATTGCGATAGCTCCGCTGAAGGCGAGGGCGGCAAGCAGCGCGATGCCGCAAAAGGCGTGCGTCTTCGTCATTTCTATCCACAGTCTCGCCGCAACACTTGTCACCCGTACTAGCATCAGCCAAGCATCGCTGCGCAAGCTCGCCTGAAGGGTCTACATGAAAGTCGTGCTGGGATATCTGACGGCCGCAACGCTTGTGCTTGGGGGATGCACAACGGATGGGCAGCCAGCGACAACACCGCCACCAACCGCGACGGTTCGCTCCGCGCTCGCCTCCGTCTCCGTCGATGTCAGCGAGGCCAGCCTCCGCGGCTACATTGAGAAGATGGTGAGCTTCGGCACCCGCCATACGCTGTCGGATCAGGTGTCCGACACGCGCGGCATCGGCGCCGCCCGCCGCTGGGTCGAGTCCGAGTTTCGGAAGATGAGCGCCGATTGCAGCACCTGCCTCGAAGTCATCACCGTGCAGGACACGCTCACCGCACCACCGCGCGTACCCAGTCCAACGGTCATCGCCAACGCTGTTGCTATCCAGCGCGGCGCGACCGACCCGAACCGCGTCATCATCATCCAGGGCCACCTCGACAGTCGCGTCACCGACGTTATGAATTTCACCGCAGATGCGCCCGGCGCCAACGACGACGCTTCCGGCGTCGCCGCTGTGATGGAAGCCGCGCGGATCCTGTCCAAACGCAAGTTCGGCGCAACGCTGGTTTTCGCGGCCTTGAGCGGAGAAGAGCAGGGCCTCCACGGCGGACGCATCCTTGCCGACTATGCAAAGAAGCAGGGCTGGGAAGTCCTGGCGGTCCTCAACAACGATATTGTCGGCAACAGCCACGGGATGGCTGCCCATATCGACGACCGCGTTCGTGTCTTCTCCGAAGGCGTGCGCTCCAACGAGTCCGAGACCATCGCTGCCGCCCGCCGCTCCGTCGGCGGCGAGGTCGATGCACCCTCCCGCAACCTGGCGCGCTATGTTGACGCCATCGCCCAAGCGCACATGCCCAGCTTCGATGTCTCCATGGTCTACCGTCGCGACCGCTTCAGCCGCGGCGGCGACCAGGTGCCGATGGTTGAAGCGGGGTTCCCGGCCGTGCGCGTAACTGAAGCTGCCGAACACTATCACCGCCAGCATCAGGACCTGCGGACCGAGAATGGTGTCGTCTACGGCGACACCATCGACGGCGTCGACTTCCCCTATCTCGCACGCGTGACGAAGCTCAACGCCATGACGATGGCCGCGCTCGCCTCTGCCCCGCGACCCCCGCGCGAGGTGAAGATCGACGGCGCGGTATCCGCCAACACCACTGTCACCTGGACCGCCAGCGAAGGGGCCGCCAGCTACATCGTCTGGTGGCGCGACACGACATCCCCGGTCTGGCAGCACAGCAAGGTCGTAGCCGCCGGTAAAACGTCCACCGTGCTTGAGACGGTTGTGATCGACGACTGGTTCTTCGGCGTTCAGGCCGTGTCCCCCGACGGATACGCCAGCCCGGTCCAGTTTGCCGGCGTTGTCGGCGCATTCTTTCCGCCGAGGCAGTAATGCGCGCCGGCAGGCGCCGGCCTGCGAGCCACGCTACCGCGCTGCCAGAATATCGTCGATGTAGGCCGGCTTGCCAGAGATCCGCTCCAGCCGCGGATACCGGTGGCCGCCCGTATAATCGAGCTTGATGGTCTTCAGCGTGTCGCCGAGGCGGATGAGCAGCTCGACAGGCTTGTCCTTGCTCTCTCCCGCCGCAGCGCGAAGCCGCTCCGGCGTGAAGGCCAGCCCGTTCACGCCCGTGATCGTCAGCGACGTGTTGAGCTTCGCCTTCCACGCGGGCCCATCCCACTGGATAAGCGTGATCTTCCCCGCCGCATCCGTCGAGAGGCCGAGCGAGTAGAGCAGGTTAACCGCCCGCGTGCGTGCTTCCTGTTCGCGCCACAGCGTGTTCGGCGTATCCCCATAGACGAGCCGGTAGCCCCCGCGCTCCAGTCCATCCAATGGCGCCTTTGGCGCGACTTCATCCACGCGTCTGCGGAAGAACGTCTCCCAGTCATGCGGCGTCACCTTGTTGAGCGTCGCCACCAGGTCGGCCCGCGTATAGGTCAGCTGGCCCCAGTCGCCATCGTTAACGCCAAAGAACGCCTTCGCGAAGTCGTCCAGAGACTTCTTGTTCTGCGTCTTCTCGCGGATCAGCGTGTCGACATCCATCCAGATCAGCTGTCCTTCTGAATAGTAGTCCTCGCTGCGCTGCCAGTTCTGCCAGGGCAGGGACCGCCGCGCCGCGATCACCGGATCCATCGTCGTGTCCACCAGCGGCCGCCAATTGCGCCCCGTGCGCATTTCATACATCGCAGCGTTGTTCGCGATCAGGTCCAGCGCCTGCTGCTTTGTCACGAAGCCCGAGCGCGCCGCCAGCACATTCCCCCAGTACTGCGTCTGCCCCTCATAGACCCACAGCAGGCTAGCTCGCATGGGCGCATTGAAGGCCGGCGTCCACAGGTCTGCCGGCCGCCGGTACTTGCCATTCCACGAATGAACATACTCATGCGCGAGCAGATCCTTGGACACGAAGGCTGAATTCCATCCGGTGAAGTACTGCGAATTCACGCCGTTATTGCTTGAGCGCTGATGCTCGATCCCTGACGTCGCCAGCCGGTCGCTCACAGACAGCAGGAAGTCGTAGTGATCGAAATGACGGGCGCCGAAAAGCTTGTCGGCCTGCTTCACCAGGTTACGATGAACCTCGATTACTTCGGCTGGCGGGTTCACCTGCCCCGGCTCATCACCCATCGCGTTCAGGGTCACGCGCGAACGGCCGCCCGGATCGAGGTCAAACTTCCGCATGTACTTGCCGGCGAACAGGGGTGAATCAATCACCGTCTCCCAGGACGCCGTCTTGAACCTCACAGTGTCTCCGCTCTTCGAGGCCGTCTCCAGCGCCGTCGCATAATCCCACCCGGCCGGCAGCTTCACACTCACATCGAAATTGATCTTCCGCGCGAAGTGCCCTGCAGGATAAAGCGCGCCGATATACCAGTTCAGGCGCAGCATCTCCTGCGTCATCATGATCGGCCCCTGCGCCGTCTCGATCGGCGACAGGAACTGTGCCTCCACATCAAGCGCCTTCACGCCCGCCGGCACATCGACATGAAATGCAAACGCATCCCCGGGATCGCGTCGCCACGGCATGCTCTTGCCGTTCGCCGATATCTTCAGGCCGGCATAGTTGTAGATCGGCCCACGCGGCGCATGGTTTCCCGGGATCCACTCTGCATACATCAACGTCAGCGGACCCGCCTTCGCGACGGGCACCTTCTGCCGGATCCCGAAAATCCGTCGGTCGAGGTCGGTGGCATCCACCTCCAGCGTCAGCGTCCCCGGATAAGCGATGTCGCGCAGCGCAGGCAGGGCGGGCGACGCCGCGATTGGCTGGGGTTCGGAGCGGATCAGCCTCCCTGTCTGCTGTGCCGCCACCGGCGCGATGGCGAGCATGGCGGCGGCCGTAATGGCGAATACGTGTTTCAATGCGCTGATCCCTGAATCTCTCGCTGAGAGACAAGGCTAGAACACCTGACACGCGAAACTCAACGCACGAACTTGCAGCCTCTGGCGGAAACCTGCGATCTGGGGCAGGTCTTCGACGCGGGATCACTTTACGGGTCGAGGGAGAGACGCATGGAATCGGCGACGCCGGAGGCGGCTGTAAAGCCAACGACGCCGCTGCGCACCGTTGTGGTGGCGTCGGCCGCAGGCACTGCGTTCGAATGGTATGACTTCTTCGTCTATGGCGCGCTCACCAGCATCTTTGCCGCCAAATTCTTCAACGCCGCCGAGATCGGCGAGGCGAACGCGCTGCTCGCGACGCTCGCCGTTTTTGCGGCGGGCCTCCTGTTCCGCCCGCTCGGCGCGCTGATCTTCGGCCGCATGGGCGACCGCTTCGGCCGCAAGGGCGCCTTCCTCGCCACCGTCATCATCATGGGCGGCGCTACCTTCGCTATCGGTCTGCTGCCGGACAATAAGGAGCTGCTCGGCTTCAGCGCCATCATGCTCGTCCTGCTGCGCATCCTGCAGGGCATGGCCGTGGGGGGCGAGTATGGCGGCGCCGCCATCTACGTCGCCGAACACTGCGCGCCCAACCATCGCGGCGAATCCACTGGCTGGATCCAGTCATCGGCCGCCTTCGGCCTGATGGGCGCGCTCGCAGTCGTGGTCGGCACGCGCGCCACGATGGGCGAGGAGCAGTTCTTCGCCTGGGGCTGGCGCATTCCATTCCTTGCGTCCGCCATCCTTGTCGGCATCTCGATATGGATGCGCCTTCGCCTGCACGAGAGCCCCGAATTCCTGAAGATGAAGGAGGAGGGCACGATCTCGAAAGCACCCTACGCCGAGGTCTTCCTGAAGTGGGAGAACCTTCGCCTCGTGCTGCTCGCGATCTTTGCCTTCCTGATGGCGCAGGGCGCCATCTGGTGGTGCGTGTTTTCCTACACGCAGATCTTCCTCGAACGCTTCATGAAGTTGCCGGGCATCTGGGCCAACGTGTTGCTTATGGGCGCAACGCTCGTCTCCATCCCGCTCTACGTTTTCTTCGGCTGGCTGTCGGACCGCGTGGGTCGCAAACCCGTGCTCATCATGGGTATGGTCCTCTCGGTCGTCGCGATGATTCCGTGCTTCCAGGCCTTCTCCGCTGGCGCCAATCCGGCGCTGCTGAATGCGCAACGCGAACAGCCTGTTGTCATCCACGCCGATCCGGCAACCTGTTCCTTTCAGTTCGACCTGCTCGGCGGCCACAAGTATGAAACCGGCTGCGACATCGCCCGCGCGTACCTCACCAACGCCGGCATCGGCTTCTCGATTTCGAATGAGCCCGCAGGTTCACCCGCCATGGTTCAGATCGGGGACAATACTGACGCTCGCACAGCCGCCACTGACGGCTCTGGACTCGAGAAGTCGGCGCTCGATGCCCATGCAAAAGGCATAAACGAAAGCCTCGGCGCCGCGTTGAAAGCCGCCGGCTACCCGCCGCCGATCAAGGCCCCCACTACGCCTGCCGAATTCCAGGCCCAGGCCGCGCAGTTCAACTGGCCGCTCATCATCGGCGGCTTCCTCGTGCTGGTGGTCGCCGCATGCGCGCTCTATGGCCCGATGGCCGCCGCTCTTGTCGAACTGTTCCCGACGCGCGTGCGGTACACGGCCCTCTCGGTGCCCTACCATGTCGGTATCGGCTGGGTTGGCGGCTTCATGCCGATGACCGCCTTCGCCATCGCCACTGCCACCGGCGATGTCTTCGCCGGCCTGTGGTATCCGGTTGTCTTTGGCGTCATCGGTATCGTCACCTGCCTGTTCCTCTTCCCGGAGACGAAGGGCAGGCCGCTGACCTGATCTGTCTGGCTACGGCGCGGCAAGGCGGCGTCGCGGGCGTATCTGCGAACGATCAGCCGCCGCCGAAGCGTTGCGTCCAGTCGACGACGTGCGCGTCTTCAATCTTGGTGAAGAGCTGTGGCGGTACTGCGATGGTCATGCCACGCGGCAGCGCGTCCAGCAGGGCGTCGCCGGCGAGGAGCTGCGACGCAGCGAGGCTGCGGTTTCCTTCGGGAACGCCGAGTGATTCGAGGATCTTCGTCGCCGTGTCCGGGATGATCGGTTGCCCGATCACGCCGAACAGCGCGACGAGGTTGAGGCCCGTGCGGATGCCGACGGCTGCCTGGTCGACCGAGGTCTTGTACGCGGTCCACGGCGCGGCCTTGGTGATATACTCATTGCCGGCGGCCCAGATGGCGCGTGTTTCGGCAGCGGCCTTGCGGAATTCCATCGCCTCGTAATGGGCGATGAGGGCGGGCAGGCGCGTGGCGAGTTCGTTGGCCATCCACCTTTCGTGTTCGCCAGGCTCGCCACCTTCCGGGACTTTTGAATCGAACTTCGCGGCAGCGTATTTCGTGATGCGGTTCACGAAATTGCCGAGCACGTCGTTGAGATCCGAGTTCACGGTCGACTTGAAGTGCTCCCATGTGAAGGCGGTGTCGGAGCTCTCGGGCGCATTGGCGGTGAGGTACCAGCGCCAGTAATCGCCGGGCAGCAGCTCCAGCGCCTTGTCCATGAAGACGCCGCGCTTCTGGCTCGTGGAGAATTTGCCGCCATACCAGTTGAGCCAGTTGAAGGCCTTGAGCTTGTCGACGAGCTTCCATGGCTCCTTCGAACCGAGGATGGTGACGGGAAAGCTCACGGTGTGGAACGCCACGTTGTCCTTGCCCATGAACTCGACATAAGTGACGTCGTCCGCGCCCTTGTCGGTGCGCCACCAGCGCTCCCAGTTTCCGCCCGTGGCTTCAGCCCATTCGACGGTGGAGCCGATGTACTCGATCGGCGCATCGAACCAGACGTAGAAGACCTTGTTCTCGAAACCGGGCCGCGGCTTGCCGTTACGCATGACCGGCACGCCCCAGGAGAGGTCGCGCGTGATCGACCGGTCGATCAACCCTTCGTCGAGCCATTTGTAGGCGATCGAGGTGGTGAGCTGCGGCCAATCCCTGGCGCGCGCATCCACAAAGGCGCGGACCTGATCCTGCATCCTGGTTTGCAGCAGGTAGAGATGGCGTGTGTCGCGGATCTCCACATTGCGCGAGCCGGACACGGATGAGTAAGGATTGATGAGCTGGATAGGGTCAAGCAGAGTTCCACAACTGTCGCACTGATCGCCGCGGGCTTTCTCGAAACCGCAGTGTGGGCAGGTGCCCTCGACATAGCGGTCCGGCAGGAAGCGCTTGTCATCGACCGAGTACACCTGCTTCGAGGAGCGTTCGTCGATGAGGCCGTTGTCTTCGAGGACATCGGCGAAGTGTTGGGTCAGGCGGCGGTTGGGTTCGTTGGAGGAGCGGCCGAACCAGTCGAAGGAGAGCGAGAAGCCGGCGCCGACATGTTTTTGGATGTCGTGTTGTTCGGCGCAATACTCGGCGACAGTCTGTCCGGCCTCGATGGCCGCGAGTTCGGCTGGCGTGCCGTGCTCGTCGGTGGCGCAGATGAAGAGTACTTCGTGGCCGGCGGCCCGGCAGTAACGCGCATAGACATCAGCTGGGAGCATCGAGCCCGCCAGGTTACCAAGATGCTTGACGCCGTTGATGTACGGAAGGGCGGAGGTGACGAGGATGCGAGCCATGATTGCTATCTATGTGGCGTCGCCGCCATTGTCACGCACCGCAGGCCCTCACCCAATCCCCGTGATCTGAACCGCCGCGTGGTAGCGCATCGTCGAGAAACCGGTGTAGCGGTAGGTGACCTTGCGGGCGGCGACGAATTCCTGCCACGCCTTGTACTCGTGCTCGCGCCAGTTCGGGTAATTGTAGTATTCGTCGAACATGATCACGGTGCCGACGCGCATGCGGTCGGCCAGCTGCTCGAGCACGTACTTTGTTGAATCGTAGACATCGCAGTCGACGTTGATGAAGCTCACCGGTCCCGGGTTTGCCGCAAGGAAGCCAGGGAGGGTCTGGTCAAACCAGCCCTTGTGCAACTTCACATTGGCCGGGACCTTCGGAAGCTTGCCGTGCTGGGTGTAGCGGCCGGTTTGCTCGTGCGTGCCGGACCAGTCGCCGGGCAGGCCCTCGAATGAGTCGAACCCGTGGACGGTGCGTGGTTCGGCGTTCCTCGCGATAATCTTGGTGGAGGTGCCGCCCGCGACCCCGAACTCCAGGATTAGGCCGTTGAGTTTGGCCTCCTTCTCGCGCTTCATGCAGAGTTCGATCAGGGGCTTGCGACCCTGGCAGAGCATGGCGTCCTTGAGGTTTGCCTCGATGTAGTCGACCGAGTCCTTCTTGGCCCGCACGCGCAGGTCGAGGTACATGTCATTCAAAAAGTACTTGTGAATCAGCCGACTATAGATGCGGCCCAAAATTCTCTTGTCCATGCCGTCCCGCTTAGCTGTCCGCCTTGGCGCGGCTTGTAGCATGGACGAGGTGGCAGGCCAGCTTGCTGACCGGGAAGTTCGCTGGGTTAGCTGCTTGCTCTGGTTTGGTTTGCAACGCTCAGCGTGATCGAGCGGGCGATCATGGTGTCTCCCGATAGTGCGAGGGCGGGCTGGGCGACGATTGTCGCCTTCACGCCGCGCAGGCTGAGCGCCGTGGCGACGGCCCGGGCGCTTTCGCCATCGCCATTGGAGTGGACGAGAACGCCGGTTGCCCCGCAGCTGCGGGCGGCTTCGGCCATGCTCACGACGGCGAAATTCTGCTCTGAATTGAGGGTTGCTGAGTCGGCGGCAAAATAGACGACTGCCTCATGGCTCGGGCAAGCTGCCGAGGTCTGCGCTATTGCGGAATCTGCCACGAAAACAAGAAATCCGAGCATCGCCGCGCCTAGGGTGAGTGAGGTCAGTCGGGTCATGTTGGGCCTCCAGCGTCCAGTCTTCAGTCCACTAAGGATGTGGCTGAGCCGATCGTCCCCGCGAGTTCCTGATGAGGCCGGTTCCAGGCGGATTGTGGCGGTCCAGGGGTATTTTGCGGCAGGTGGAGACGGGCTTGCATGCGCGGCTGGAGGCGCCTATTCCCCTGCGCTGGCTTCCCGCTTGGGAAGATCTGGCCGGATTAGCTCAGCGGTAGAGCAGCGGTTTTGTAAACCGAAGGTCGGGGGTTCAATCCCCTCATCCGGCACCATGCCCCCCCAAGGCCGCTTTTCGGGCGTGGCAGCGTACCAAACTCACTGTTTTTCAGCAGCTTGGGCCTTGCGTGGTCTTTCCTAGTGGAGCGCGCAAGCTATGGTAAACGAAGCCAACTCAAAAGTGGCTGGGGTTCAGGAGGGACGACGTGGGGTCCACGACATTATTGCGCGCCGTGGCTGTTGCAGCCGCGGGCGTGCTTTCTGCAATCTCGCTTTCCGCATGCGGAGGGGCTGCTGGGGGCAATGACGCCAAGGCCGTGCTTGGCGAGGATCAGGGGCCCCAGCTAGAGACGCGACAGGCGAATGCGCCGCGCGCGGGCGGTTCGGGCGAGTTCGAATTCCTGCGCTACACGATCGACGTGACGCGTGACCAGCCGAAAGCCTGTCTCGGGTTTTCAGCAGGACTCAATCCGCAGACGGACTATCGCCCCTATGTCGACATGGGTGATGGCCCCGAGGTCGCACTCTCCGTCGAGGGCTCGAACCTGTGCCTTGGCGGCCTGACCTTCGGCGGCGATCGCGAAATCCGGATCCGGTCGGGCCTGCCGGCGGGCGACGGGCGGACCCTGCCGTTCGACGAGGATGTGGCGATCGCCTTTGGCGACCGGCCTGCCTATGTCGGCTTCAAGGGTGATGGCGTCATCCTCCCGCGGATCGACGCAGATGGCCTCGCTCTGGAGACGGTGAACGTTGAAAAAGTGAAGGTCACCATTTCGCGCATCACCGACCGCGCGCTGGCCTTCAAGACGATCAGCCAGGGCTATTCGCACAGCGCCGGCGGCTGGGGTTACATGGATTATGGCTCGGACGTGTACGACGTCGCTGAACAGCTTTGGACGGGCGAGATCGACACGCCGGGGTCTGCGAACTCGGCCCAGACGACGGTATTTCCGATCGCCAAGGCGATTCCGAAATTGCAGCCGGGCGCATACTTCGTCGAACTCGACCAGATCGATGCTTCCGGCGACATCCCGAACGAGGCGGCGCGGGCCAAGCGCTGGCTGGTGATCACCGACCTGGCGCTGACGACGTATTCGGGCGTGGATGGTATGTCAGCGACCGTGCGGTCGTTGCAGTCTGCCAAATCTGTATCCGGCGTAAAGCTGGAGCTGGTGGCGCGGAACAATGAGATTCTCGCACGCGGCAATACGGACAGCACGGGGCGGGTAAGCTTCTCCGGCCCAATCATGAAGGGCAAGGGCAATGTCGCACCCCGCATGCTGATGGCCTATGCGCCAAATGGCGATTTCGCGATCCTCGATCTCGACCGTTCGCCAGTTGACCTGAGTGAGCGCGATGTTGGCGGGCGTGCGCCTGCGCAGGCGGCTGATGCCTTCGTCTATACCGAGCGCGGCGTCTATCGTCCGGGCGAGACGGCTTACATCACCTCGTTGATCCGCGATGCTGCGGCGGTGTCGCTGAGCAATCGGGCGGGCTCCGTGATCGTCTATGGCCCCAATGGGCTTGAGGCGGGGCGGCTGCGCTTCAAGGATACGCGCGAGCACAATGGCGCGGTGAGCTACGCTTTCCCGGTGCCAAAGACGGCGGCGCGGGGAACGTGGCGCATTTCGACCGAGGTGGATGGCGTCGGCGTCGTCGGAAGCGAGAATTTCTCTGTCGAGGACTTCGTTCCGCAACGCATCGCTATGGATCTGACAGCGGATACGGCAAGCCCGATGCGCGCCGGCGAGGCCCGGCCTGTCACGGCGAATGTGCGCTTTCTGTATGGCGCTCCGGGCGCTGACCTCCCCGTCGAAGGCAATGTGCGGGTCGAGGCGGACCCCAACCCTTTCCCGGAGCTGAAGGGCTTCGCGTTCGGCCGTCATGACGAGCAGTTCCGTGAATCCACCTTCGATCTTGCGCCGGCGAATACGGATGCGGCGGGTCGCGCGGTGATCTCGCTTGACCCGCGCGCCGCGGAGAACGCGGAATCCTCGCGTCCGTTGCGGCTGCGCGCTGTGATGGCGGCGATCGAGCCGGGTGGTCGCGCGGTGCGTGATGATGTGCGCGTCGCCTATCGGCCAGAGGCCCGTTATATCGGCGTGAAGCCGGCGTTTGATGACCGTTCATCGAAAGAGGGTGAGACGGCGTCGTTCGAAGTGGTTTCTGTCGATCGCACCGGCGCACTGAAGGCGGCCAACATCAATTGGCGCCTGGTTCGCATCGACTGGAAGTATGACTGGTATCGCGAGAACGGCGGCGCCTGGCAGTGGCGCCAGTCGCGTCGTGTCGTCGAACTGGAAAGCGGCAGGATCCCGGTCGCAGAAGGTGGCCGCGGGACGATCAAGACGCGGCAACTCGATTACGGCGACTATGAAATCTACCTGACCGAAGAGGCCAATGGCGGGGAAGCTTCCTATGGCTTCTGGTCTGGCTGGGGCGGCCAACCGCAGGAGGGCGTCGAGGCGCCGGACCGCGTGCGCGTGCAGGTTCCCGATGCGCTACCGGCTATCGGCGGCGATCTCAACGTCACGATCATGCCTCCCTATTCAGGCGAAGCGGAAATCGTCGTCGCTTCGGAGAACGTCATTCTCACACGTACAGTGTCCGTGAAGGCCAACGAAGGCGCGAACATCCGTCTGCCCGTGACCAAGGAGTGGGGCGCTGGCGTCTATGTGATGGCGACGGTCTATACGCCGCGCGACGCTGTGAAGACGCCAAAGCCGCGCCGTGCGGTCGGCGTTGCTCACGTTGCGGTGGATGTGGCGCCGCGGACGTTCAAGCTGGATATCGCAGCGCCTGCGGTGCAGCGGCCGAACAACAAGATGACGGTCAACGTCACTGCGGCTGGGCCTAACGACAACGGGTATGTCCAGATCGCCGCGGTGGACGAAGGCATCCTGTTGCTGACCGGATTCCAGACGCCGGATCCCGCCGAATACTTCTTCGGCAAGCGGAGGCTGGGCGTTGAGCTGCGCGACGACTATGGACGCCTGCTCGACCCGAACCAGGGCGCCGCGGGCGCCATCCGCCAGGGCGGTGACCAGATCGGCGGGGCGGGTCTTACCGTTGTTCCGACGCAGTCGGTCGTGCTGATGTCGGCGCCGGTGAAACTGAATGGCGGCAAGGCGTCGGTGACTTTCGATGTCCCGGCATTCAACGGTGAGCTGCGGCTGATGGCGGTGGCGTGGTCCAATTCGGGCGTGGGATCGGCGTCCAAGCCGGTTACCGTGCGCGACCAGGTGCCTGCGCTGCTGGCGCTTCCGCGCTTCCTTGCGCCGGGTGACACTGCCACGGGCACGCTGACGCTGGACAACGTGGAAGGCGAGGCGGGCGTCTACAATGCCGCCCTGCAGGCCACGGGACCGGTGCGGGCGACGACAGGCACGCTTTCGGCGAACCTCGCCAAGAGCCAGCGCATGGATCGGGACGCGACTTTCTCGTCGGGCGCCGAGGGTATCTCGAACATCTCCTTCAATCTCACGGGGCCTGGCGGCTATGCGGTGACGCGCAGCTATCCGATCCAGACACGCTCGGCATGGATGCCTGCGAGCAATGTGATCCGCACGACGATCCAGCCGGGGGTGACGTTCTCGCCAGCGGCCAACTCGCTGTCTTCGTTTGTGCCGGGCTCGGGCTATGTGCAGGTGTCATTCTCGCCCATTCCGATGGATGCGGCGGCGCTGTTCGACTCGCTGGAGCAGTATCCCTACGGATGCACCGAGCAGATCACCAGCCGTGCGCTGCCGCTGCTCTATGCGGCGCAGGTTGCGGCGCTCGCGGGTCGCAAGACGCCGGCTGATCTTCGCATCCAGGTGCAGGAGGCGGTCAACACGCTGCTTAACCGGCAAGGCGCCGATGGAGCCATCGGCCTGTGGCGGACGGGTGATGCGCTGTCGAGCCCGTGGTTGGGGGCTTATGCAACGGACTTCCTGTTCCGTGCGAAGGCCGCCGGTTACGTCGTTCCTGACGCTGCGCTCGACAAGGCGTATGACTCTCTTGAGGAGTTTGCGATCCGGGAGTCGCGCTACTCGTCGGGCTACGATTTCGAAGTCTACGAGAGCCGCTACCACACCGATACCGAGCGCCAGATGATGGACCGTTCGGTGGCGTACGCCTCCTATGTGCTGGCGAAAGCCCGCCGGATGGATCGCGCGCGTCTTCGCTATCTGCATGATGACCGGCTGAACCAGATCCAGAGCCCGCTTGCGCGGGCGCAGCTGGGCGCCGCGCTCTACATGATCGGCGACAATGCGCGTGCGAAATCCGCGTTCGACTCGGCTGAGCGTGCGCTCGGCTACGTCAACACCGGAGACTACTACCAGACACCGCGTCGCGACCTCGCCGGCGTGCTGGCAGTTGCGCATGAAGCCAAGCAGACGACGTTGGTGCAGAGACTGTCCCAGCGCGTGGCCCAGGATCTTCCAGAGCCGGACAGGCTGACGACGCAGGAGAAGGCGTTCCTTCTGCTCGCGGCGAATGCGCTGTCGGGCGGCCAGTCGGCGGTGAGTGTTGCTTTACAGGGGCGGGCCGACGGCGCGGGCAACGGCGCTTATCGCATGCGTGACGCGCAGATCGCGCAGCCGCCGGTGTTCACGAACAACGGACAGGGACAGCTGTATGTGACCGCTGTCGCGCGCGGCTCGCCGGCGACGGCGCCGGCTGCGGCGTTCGACGGCATGCTTGCGAACAAGCAGCTGTGGACGCCCGGCGGACAGGCCATCAATGGCGACACGTTCCGCCAGGGCGACCGCATCATCGTCGCGCTGACGGTGGCGGCGACGGAGATGCGTCGCACGCCGCTGATCATCGCCGACCTGCTGCCGGCAGGCTTCGAGATCGAGGCCGTGCTACGACCTGAGGATGCAGGCAATACGGGTCCGTACGCCTTCCTCGGAGAGTTGGCTGCGCCGGACATAGCGGAGGCGCGAGATGACAGGTTCATCGCGTCGTTCGACCTGTTCGACCAGCGCCGCGAGACGGTGGCCTACATGGTCCGGGCCGTGACGCCAGGCACGTTCACGATGCCAGGCGTGGTTGCCGAGGACATGTATCGCCCCGAGACCTTCGCGCGGACGGTTTCGCGTACCATCACGGTAACCAAGCGATAGCAGGCGGCCCGCCATGAGCAGGCCGTTCAGGAATGAGCACGACGTGGACTGACAGGCTGAGGAAGGTGCTGCCCCGCAAGGTGTGGCGCTTCCGCCTGTGGTGGCCGCCGGAATGGTGGCGGCGCGTGGCGCTGGTTGTCCTGTACGTGCTCCTGCCGCTGGTCCTGATCGACTGGCTGCTGCCGCCGCCCCTGTATCGCGCGGACGTCGTATCCGGCGTTGTTCTTGACCGGCGCGGCGCGGTGATGCGCGTCTTTCCGGTGGAGGACGGCAAATGGCGGATGAAGGCGCATCTCGAAGGGATCGATCCTGATTTCGTCGAGGCGCTGCTGGCCTATGAAGACAAACGCTTCATGGGGCATGGCGGGGTCGACCTGCTTGCACTGGCGCGCGCGGCTGGATCGCTGGCAGCGTCCGGCGAGGTCGTGTCCGGCGGATCAACGATCACAATGCAGACGGCCCGGCTTCTCGAGCCGCGGCCGCGCAATATCGGTTCCAAGGCGATCGAGGCGTTCCGCGCCTGGCAGCTTGAGCGGCGGCTGAGCAAGGAAGAGATCCTTGAACACTACCTCACGATGGCGCCTTATGGCGGCAACCTTGAAGGCATACGCGCAGCGTCGTGGGCGTATTTCGGACGGGAGCCTGACAACCTGTCACCCGATCAGATCGCGATGCTGATCGCGCTGCCGCAGTCGCCGGAAGCGCGACGGCCGGACCTGCGCCCCAAGGCGGCGATCGTGGCGCGTGAGCGCGTACTGATGCGGCTGGCGGACGAGGGGGTGTTCGCGAAGGATCTGGCCGCGGAGTCGGCTGAGTATCCCGCGCCGCAGCGCGGCGACTTTCCCCAGCTTGCCTGGCATGCTTCCGAGGAAGCGCTGCGGCGTGCATCGGCGCCCGACAATATCCGCACGACGATCGACATGGCGCTTCAGAAGGAAGTCGAGGCGCTGGCGACGCGCGCCGCTGGGCCGTCGCGCGATGGTGTGCAGGTTGCGATCATGGTGGTCGATATTGCCAACCGCGAAGTGCGCGCGGCGGCAGGCTCGGCTAACCGCTTCACGGCGGGCGGGTGGATCGATCTCACGGACAGGCCGCGGTCTCCGGGGTCAACGCTCAAGCCGTTCATCTATGGGCTGGCGTTCGATGACGGCGTGGCGGCGCCGGACACGCGCATTGCCGATACACCAAAGCGTTTTTCCAGCTATCGGCCGGACAATTTCGATCGCTCGTTTCGCGGCGACGTGACAGTGGCGCAGGCGCTGCAGCACTCGCTCAACATTCCCGCCGTGTCAGCTCTGGATGCTGTGGGGGCCCAGAGGTTTGCTGCGGCTCTCGCTTTTGCGGGGGCGGACTTGTCGATGCCGCTGTCCGGCGATGAAGATGCCGGGCTTGCGATCGCGCTTGGAGGAGCGGGGCTTACCGTGCGCGAACTGGCGCTGCTGTATGCCGCGCTCGGTGACCGGGGACATGCGCTGCCGTTGAATTGGCTGGAGTCCGACGTTGTGGCTGCGAAGACGTCGAAGAAACCATCGACGCAGATTATGTCGGCGCAGTCTGCCAAGCAGATCATCGATATTCTCGCGGCATCGCCCGCGCCGAGTGGCAGGATGCCGGCACAGCTGACGCAGGAGGCGCCTGTCATCGCGGCCAAGACGGGAACCTCGTATGGATTCCGTGATGCCTGGGCGGCAGGCGTGGGCAACGGCCACGCGGTCGTGGTGTGGATTGGCCGGGCAGATTCAGCGCCGCGGCCAGGCGTGACCGGTCGCGACGCTGCATTGCCTGTTCTGTTCGAAGCCTACGATACAATCTCGCGCATCATGCCGAAGCGCAGCTCTGGGCCGAGCCTGCATGAAGACTTGCCGGGTCAGCACCTTCCTCCGGATGCGCTCGCGCGGTTCGAGCAGGAAAATGCGCCGCCGCACATCTTGTTTCCGCCGGATGGCGCCGAGGTGTGGAAAGACACTGAGCATGTCTCGTACCTGCTCTCTGCGGAGGGGCATGGGCGGCTTGTCTGGTATGTGGATGGCCGGCCGCTGGGTCGCAATGTGGCCGGCGACGCCGTGTGGCGGCCGGGGCAGGCTGGGTTCTATGAATTGCATGTGGTCGACGAAGCGGGGCGGACCGCGAAGTCGCGCGTACGGGTAATGACTTCGGAATGAGGTCCCTGGACCGCCGGGCGATGGTCCGGAGATCAACGGGTAAAAGCTAGAACTTCCGGATTTTTCGCGATGGCCTGGCGGCCGCCTTCGATCAGTGTGTCGATGGTCTCTTTTGGCAGGCTGACTGCAGTTGCAGCCTTTCCGAGGTCTCGGAAGCGTTCATCAGATACGTCCGCGAACGAGATCACGTCGAGGCGGAAATCGACATCTGCGCATTTCCAGTTTTCGGGCGCTCCGAAGGCTGCGGCGCGTTCGGGCGGCAGACTGCAGCGCCACGCGATGACGTCGCGCTCCCATCTTTCCATCTCGCCTGCAAAGGCGTCAGCTGCGGCGCGCTTGGGCGCGTTGACGGAGACGCCCAGGAGAGCTTCGACGAGCTGCGGGCCGTCGGGACCGGATTCGCGCTTGGACCATTCACCCTCGGCGTTCCGCTCGGCATTGACGATGAAGAAGGTGAAGCGCTTTAGCTTCACTGCGTCGCGTGCGGTGAAGGGGCCGTAGGGCGTTGCGGAGGCGGCGCGCAGTGTGACGATGGAGGATACGCCGAAATTGTCTGCGACCCCGCCGTCAGTGAGGTGGATGTAGTCCATGCGCGCGCTGTCGCGGAAGAAGCGGAATGAGCGCGCCGTTTCGCGCAGGAGCATGGGCGCGGAGCGGCTGGCTTCGGCGGCTGTGACCCATGGCGCGAGCTGGTGCGGACATTCACGGCCATAGGTTCGGATGACGATAGGGCGGAATGCGACGGGCACGGCCATGGACGCGGCAACGGCGTCGGAAAGACGCACCGCATCGAGGTCGCTGCAGATGGCATCGAACCATGGCCCCTCGAAGGCGAAGGGTGCGCCGCTGTAGAGATCGGTTGCGTTGATGACGATCCGGGGTCGGGCCTTGATGTCGCGCATTCTACCGCCGTTGAAGACTTCCTTGTCGAGCCACGTCGACAGCTTGTCGGGGCCATTGAGGCCGCCTTGCATGAGGCGCTCCCAGTTCTGGGGCGACATCCAGGTGGTGTGGAGCTGTGACTGCCAGTCCTTGTCGAGGGCGGCGGCGCGGAGGCCGTCGAGACCATCCGGCCCGTGCTGGCCGAACCATGCAGCTGTGATGGCGCCGCCGGAGACGGCGGTCACAAGGGCGACGCGGTCGATCAGGCGACCGCCCGTGGAGTCCCTGGTGTCGCGGAGCTGCTGCAGCACGCCCAGCGAGAACGAGGCAGCGCGCGCGCCTCCACCAGACAAGGCAAGCGCAATGACGTCACCATCGCCCGCGATGTCGATCTCCGCCTTTGCCGATGGCGCCGCGGCGAGTGGCAGGTTGATCGGACGCGTATCTGGCGTTCCGGCGCACGCAGCAAGCGTAAGGCATGACAGCAGAGCAATGCGCATCGTCCATCCTCATGGAAGGTGCGGAGAGTCTGCCTTGTGAGAGCGAATGTCTAGCGCCGTGTGCGCTGGACAAGGCGGAGTGTGGACGGGTCGCGTTTGCCCGGGTCGCCGCCGGCCAGCGCCTTGTCGAGTTCTTCGGCGAGGACTTTGCCGCGTTCGACGCCCCACTGATCGAAGGGGTTTATGCCCCAGAGGATCCCGGCGGCGAAGGTGCGGTGCTCATACAGGGCGATGAGGGCGCCGACGGCTTCGGGCGTCAGGGCCTCGAGCAGGACAGTGGTGGAGCCACGATTGCCGGGCATGTCCATATGACGGGCTTGGTCGTCGGCTTTGGGGCCGGTCTTGCCCTGCTCGGCGAGTTGCTTGCTGGCTTCTGCGGTTGAGCGGCCGGCGAGAAGGCCTTCGGCCTGCGCAAAGGCGTTGGCGAGAAGGGCGCGGCCGCGCGTCCAGTCGCCGCCGCCGGCGTCGCGGCTGGCGACGAATTCGATCGCGGTCTGGCGCATGCCCTGGTGAAGCAGCTGGTGAAACGAGTGCTGGCCGAGCGTACCGACCGAGCCCCAGACCATGGGGGCGGTGGGGCCAACGAGGCCGGCTGCGTCGTCTGCTGCGTTCTTGCCGTTGGATTCCATTTCAAGCTGTTGGAGGAAGTCGGGCAGTTTGCGGAGGCGGTGGGCGTAGGCAAGCACGGTACGGTTGGGTATGCCGAGTGCGGTGTGGAGGAAGACGTCCATCATGGCGAGGCGGGCGGGCGTGTTCTGGGCCAGCGGCGTGTCGCGGAAGTGGGCGTCCATCTCTGCTGCGCCGGCGAGGAATTGCGTCCAGCGTTCGGCGCCGAGAGCGATCTGCAGCGACAACCCGACAGCGGACCAGACCGAGTAGCGGCCGCCAACGGCTTCATCCATCGGGAAGATGCGGTCGTCGCCTGCGCCCCACGCTTTTGCCTTGTCTGGCGCGGACGAGACTGCGGCGAGATGGTCGTTGGCCTGCTTCTCACCGAGATGCTCGACCAGCCAGTCGCGCGCGAGTTGTGCGTTGGAGGCGGTCTCGGGCGTCTTGAAGGATTTCGAGACGACGAGGACAAGCGTTGTGGCGGGTTCAAGATGGGCGGTGGCTTCGCGGAAGTCTTCGGGATCGACGTTGGCGACGAAGCGGATGTCGGGGCCAGTTGAGGCGTAGTCGCGCAGAGCATCCCAGATCAGGCGGGGGCCGAGGTCGGAGCCGCCGATGCCGATGTGGAGGATGGTCTTTAGCGGGAAGCCGAGGCCGCCCTTGCGGCCGAGGTCGGCGAAGGCGGAGGCTTTTTCAGCTTCGCGATTCATAACGTCGACGGCGGGTATGCCCTTGCCGCCGCCGCGCAGCGCCCAGTGCAGGGCGGGGCGGTGTTCCGATGCGTTGACGATGCCTGCTGCGAAGAGAGACTTGATCTTGTCCTCTAGCCTGCGTTCCACGGCGAGGGCCTGCATCGCGGCCATGGCGCGGGCGTCGATGGGTTGCTTTGCCACGTCGGCTTCGATGTGCGGGGCGGTCCAGATGAACGGCGCCAAGTCGGCGCGGTTCGCAAGCGTGCGGAGGTCGGTGGCGGCGATGCGGGCGGCCTCCGTTTCGACCTGTTTCCAGCCTGATAGGCTCATGGCATTTTTCCTTGCACAGCCCGGATTTCCGGATGATGTGGCGCTGGCGATGACATCGGCCAGTGGCTCGGTGTGGTGGGTTAGCGTTAGGGTCGTTTGCGGCGAGTAGGCAATGCGCGCAGTTTGCATGATTCCGGTGCTGATCGCTCTAGTGGGCTGTGGAGGAGAGCCGCCGGCGACGGATAGGTCGCGGGTGCCGGCGCCGACGCTGGCCGAGCTGTCTGCGCCGTACAACACGGCTGACCTTGCGAAGGGCAGGGAGCTTTTCGGCAAGAAGTGTGGCGCTTGTCATTTTCTGCCTGCAGACAGGGGCAACAAGGTGGGGCCCAACCTGAATGGCTTGTTCGACCGGGGCGTGGCTTCGCTTGCAGAGTACAATTACTCGCCCGCGCTGAAGGGGTTCGATGCGGCGGGCTGGACGCCCGAGCTCGTGGACCAGTGGCTGCAGTCGCCGGACAGTTTCGTTCCCGGGACATCCATGCGGTTGAACGGAATTACGGACGCCAACGAGCGGCGGGACTTGATCGCGCACCTGCTGATCGCGTCTCGGCAGTAGGCTTCGGGCGGGGCTGGCGTTAGGGTCGGATCATGAGCCATTCGCTGCAGCCCCATTCCGATTCGCCGCGGCTTCCCGTGGATGGGCTGATGGCCGAGGTGCGTCGCAAGTCCGGTGGAAAGCTTGAGCTGGTTTACCGGCTGAGCGGCGAGCTTGAGGCGCTGCTGATCCCGGAGCTGTCGAACCCGAGCCGTGCGGATGAACTCTGGAAGCATACCTGTTTCGAAATCTTTATACTGAAGGCCGACGCTCCGGGCTATGCCGAGTTCAACTTCGCGCCAACGGGGCAGTGGGCGGCCTACAGTTTTCGCAACCGGCGGTCTGGCATGCGGAATATCGAGCAGGTCAACGAAGCGCCGATCGGGACGATGATGTTCGGGCGGCAGTTCGTGCTGAAGGCTGAGCTGGATCTTTCCGGCGTGGAAGGTTTGCCGTCATTGGGTGCGACGTGGCGCGCAGCGATCAGCACGGTGATCGAGGCGGTAGACGGGCGCAAAGCTTACTGGGCTGTTCAGCATCCGGAAGGCAGGCCGGATTTCCATGCGCCCGAGGGATTCGTCATCGATCTGGCGGCGCCGGAGTGAGGATAGCCATGGCCGTGAAATTTGGCATCGACAGACTTATTGCGGATGCATCGCTGCGTGCGCCGCTGAAGGGCAAGCGCGTGGCGCTGGTGGCGCATCCCGCATCGGTGACCGCTGACCTGACGCATTCGCTTGATGCGCTGGCGGCGTGCGGCGACGTGAAGCTGAGCGCGGCGTTCGGGCCGCAGCACGGCATGCGTGGCGACAAGCAGGACAACATGATCGAGAGCCCGGATTTCACCGATCCGATGCACGCCATTCCGGTGTTCAGCCTGTATGGTGAAGGCCGTCGCCCCACGGGCCAGATGATGAGCACGTTCGATACGGTGCTCGTTGATCTGCAGGATGTGGGGTGCCGCATCTACACATTCATCACCACGCTGCTTTACGTCATCGAAGCGGCGGCCGAGCATGGCAAGGAAGTCTGGGTGCTTGATCGTCCGAACCCGATCGGGCGACCGGTTGAGGGCCTGACGCTGCGTGCCGGGTGGGAAAGCTTCGTTGGCGCCGGACCGATACCGATGCGGCATGGGCTGACGCTGGGTGAGTTGGGCAAGTGGTTCATCGATCACTTCAAGCTCGATGTGAAGTACCGCGTGATCGAGATGGAAGGCTATCACCCGAATGAAGGTCCGGGCTTTGGCTGGCCGCTGTATGAGCGGACCTGGGTGAACCCGAGCCCGAATGCGCCGAACCTCTGGATGGCGCGGGCGTATGCCGGGACCGTCATGATCGAGGGCGCGACGCTTTCCGAAGGGCGCGGAACGACGCGGCCGCTTGAATTGTTCGGCGCGCCGGACATCGATGCGAAGCGGGTGATCGCCGAGATGCAGGCGTTTGCGCCGGAGTGGCTGAAGGGGTGCAGGCTGCGCGATTGCTGGTTTGAACCGACGTTCCACAAGCATATTAAACAGCTGTGCAATGGCGTGCAGATCCACACGGAGGATCCGAGCTACGATCACGAGGCCTTCAAGCCGTGGCGCGTGCAGGCGCTGGGCTTCAAGGCGATCCGTCGCTCATATCCCCGGTATGACCTCTGGCGGGGACTCGACTTCAAATACGAGTACACGAATGGCGAGCTGGCCATCGATGTGATCAATGGCGGCAAGCAGCTGCGCGACTGGGTTGATGATCCCAACAGCTCGGCGGCCGATCTGGATGCGATCACCATTCCCGATGAGCAGGCCTGGATCGCCGCGCGGAAGCCGTACTTGCTCTACTGAGCGTTCGCTCACATAGTGCGCTCTGCCTGAACTGGAGCGCAATTTGAGTGGTGTCGATTATCTCGCGCCTGCAAGTGTTGCCGATGCCGTTAGCGCACTGCGCGCTTCTGCCGGTTCGGCGCGGCTGATGGCCGGGGGCACGGATCTGCTGGTGCAGATGCGCGGCGGGCGGGCGAAGCCGCAGGTCGTGATCGATCTCAAGCGCATTCCAGGGCTCGTGGGCATTCGCTGCGAGGGCGGCGGGTTCGTGATCGGCGGCGCTACCTCGGGCGCGGCCCTCGGCGAGCATGTGGCGCTTAAGGCGGCATGGCCTGGTGTGATCGAGGCGGCGAACCTGATCGGGTCGACGCAGGTTCAGGGCCGGGCAAGCCTTGGCGGCAATCTCTGCAATGCGTCTCCGGCTGCGGACAGTGTTCCGGCGCTGATCGCAGCGGGTGCTGTTTGCATCATCGAAGGACCCGCCGGCGTGCGCGCGGTACAGGTCGAGAAGGTGCAGGCTGGGCCGGGCAAGACGACGCTGGCCGCCGACGAGATATTGGTCGCGTTCAGGTTGCCCGCAAGACCGGCGCGGTCAAGCGATGCGTACCTGCGACTGATCCCCCGGACGGAGATGGACATCGCGGTTGTTGGCGTCGGCGTTAGCCTGACGCTGGATGCTGGGGGCGTTTGCAACGCTGCACGTGTGAGCCTGGGCGCCGTGGCGCCGACGTGCCTGCTTGTCGAGGCCGCGGGTGCGGCGCTGGTCGGAACAACGCTCGATGATGCGGCGCTGGCGAAGATGGAAGCGGCGGTCTCGGAGGCGTGCAGGCCGATCAGCGACAAGCGCGGGACGGCGGAGTATCGGACGAAGGTTGCCTGCGTGCTGGCAAGGCGGGCGGCATTGATTGCTAAGGACAGGGCCAACGCATGAGCCGGATGGTTGTAAACGCGACGGTGAATGGCGAGCCGGTGGAGTTTCTCGCTGGCGGCGGCCAGTCGCTGCTTGATGCGCTGCGCGATGAGCTGCGGTTGACCGGCAGCAAGGAGGGCTGCGGCACGGGAGATTGTGGCGCGTGTTCCGTGATCGTCGACGGGCGGCTGGTGTGCGCTTGTCTGATGCTGGCGCCGGAGGCCGAGGGTACGCGGATCGAGACGATCGAGGGCCTTGCGGACAATGGCCATCTGCATCCGCTGCAGCATCAGTTTCTCGAACAGGCTGCGCTTCAGTGCGGGTTCTGTACGCCGGGTCTGCTGATGGCGTCGAAGGCTTTGCTGGATCGCAATCCGGATCCGACGGAGACGGAGGTAAGGTACTGGCTTGCCGGAAACATGTGCAGATGTACCGGGTACGACAAGGTTGTACGCGCCGTTATGGATGCGGCCGCTGACCTGCGGCAGGCGGAGAAGCCGAGATGAGCGATGGTAATCAGGGCGGCGTGGATCTCAAGGTCGTCGGCCAGCGGCCGATCAGGCCTGATGGCGTGGACAAGGTTACCGGCCGCGCCCAGTTTGGTGCGGACTTTCACCTGCCGGGTATGCTGACCGGACGGATCAAGCGCAGCCCGTATGCGCATGCGCGTATTGTTTCGATCGACACGCGTGCGGCGGAGAAACTGCCGGGCGTCAAGGCAATCGTCACCAGCGCGGATTTCGATGCCGGCGCGGCGGGCGAAGTCGAGGCGGGGGAGAGCCACGCAGCGATGAAGGAAGTCGCCGCCAACTGTCTCGCTCATGGCAAGGTGCTCTATCAGGGCCATGCGGTGGCGGCGGTAGCGGCGACGCTGCCGGAGATTGCAGCCGAGGCGCTGGACCTGATCGAGGTGACGTACGAAGTGCTGCCGCATGTGATCGATGTCGAGGAGGCGATGGCGGCGGATGCGCCGGTGCTGCACGACGACATGTATACCAAGGGCGTGACGCCCAAGCCGGGCAAGGCGTCCAACGTTGCCGCGAAGCACGTGATGGGACGTGGGGATGTTGCGGCGGCTTTCAAGGCGGCTGGCGTGATCGTCGAAGGCCGCTATGAAACAGCGGCTGTACATCAGGGCTATATCGAGCCGCACGCGTGCGTGGCGTCGTGGGGCGCGGATGGGCAGAGCACCATCTGGTGTTCAAGCCAGGGGCAGTTCCTTGTCCGCGCGATGGTGGCGAAGATTCTCAACATGCCGCTGTCCGACATCAAGGTTATCCCGGCGGAGATTGGCGGCGGTTTCGGCGGCAAGACGACGGTCTATCTTGAGCCAGTTGCGCTCGCCTTGTCGCGCAAGTGCGGGCGCCCGGTAAAGATTGTCATGTCGCGGGAGGAAGTGTTTCTCGCGAGTGGGCCGACGTCGGGCGCTGTGATGGATGTGCGGCTGGCGGCGAGGATGGACGGCAAGATCACGGGCGCCGAGATGACGCTGAAGTATCAGGCGGGCGCGTTTCAGGGATCGCCGGTGAATCTCGGGCTGATGACGGCGTTTGCCTGCTACGATGTCGAGGCGCTGGCGCTGACGGGGTATGACGTGGTCAGCAATCGGCCGAAAGTTGCTGCCTATCGGGCCCCGGGGGCGCCGATGGCGGCTTTTGCGGTTGAGAGCGCGATTGATGATCTGGCGCTGAAGCTCGGTATGGATCCGATCAACCTGCGGCTTCTGAATGCGGTGCGAGACGGGGCGAAGACCGTCTATGGCGCAACGGTGAGATACTCCGCCCTTGTCGAGACGCTGGAGGCGATCAAGGCGTCGCCGCATTATCAGACGCCTGTCGGCAAGGGGCAGGCCCGCGGTGTTGCTGCGGGGTTCTGGTTCAATGTCGGAGGTGAGAGTTCTGCTGCGGTTCACGTTGATGAGGATGGCGGCGTCACTGTGGTGTCGAGCAATCCGGATATCGGCGGTTCACGGGCGTCGATGGCGATGATGGCGGCGGAAACACTTGGGCTGCCGATTGAGCGCGTTCGGTGCACAGTCGCCGATACGACATCTATTGGTTATTCGGGTTCGACCGGTGGAAGCCGCGTCACGTTTGCGACCGGGATGGCTGTGGTGGAGGCGGCGCAGAAAGTTGTCGCCGATCTGAAGCGGCGGGCGGCGCAGACGTGGGAATGCGATATCGCGATGGTCGAGTGGAAGGATGGTGTGGCGACATGCACAGATCCTGCGAAGGATGTGAAGCCGCTGTCGATGAAGGCGATTGCCGGCAAGACGGCGAAGACTGGCGGGCCGATTGCGGCTGAGGTTTCGTTGAATGCACAAGGCGCGGCCGCTGGATTCGGCGTGCATGTGTGTGATCTCGAAATTGATCCGGAGACGGGGCGGACGACTGTGATTCGGTATACCGCTGCGCAGGATGTCGGGCGTGCAATTCATCCGGCTTATGTCGAGGGCCAGCTTCAGGGCGGCGCGGCGCAGGGGATCGGGTGGGCCTTGAACGAAGAGTATGTCTACGGAAAGTCGGGGCTGCTCGAGAATGCGAGCTTCCTGGATTATCGGATGCCAGTGGCGTCGGACTTGCCGATGATCGACACGATCCTGATCGAGACGAAGCCGAACCCGCGTCATCCTTATGGCGCGAAGGGTGTCGGTGAAGTTCCGATCGTGCCGCCGCTGGCGGCAGTCTCGAATGCTGTGAGCCGGATTGTGGGCAAGCGGATGACGTCGCTGCCGATGTCGCCGGCGAAGGTGCTGGCTGAGATGGACAAGTAGTTGCCGCGCGTTACATCGATATCGGGGCGGATTGCAGATTTCACGGGCGGGGTGAGCGCGTTCGAGGTCGAGGCGCGGACGGTGCGGGCATTGATGCGCGAGCTGGAAGCGCGGTTTCCGGGATTGGGGGACTTTGTCGAGGACCAGATGGCGCTGGTGATCGATGGAGAGATTTTCCAGGATGCTCTGGGGGTCGAGATCGGCGCGGACAGCGAAATCGTGCTGATCCCGAAAATCGCTGGCGGATAGACGCGCGGGCGCGATACCTGCCGCCGGGGGGGGTGGTGTGGTTGGGCCCGCGCGCGGGTCAGGCCTGCGCTGGGTTTGTCCTTGCCCTGGCGGGGCAGGAGCTGCGCGCAAGGCGCGCGCAGCGGCCGCAGGTCAGGTGGAGGACGGTGTGTCCGCGTGTCCTGAAGGTGCGCATGGCGAGGTCAGTCCCCCGGCTGAGTTCCGATATTCCAGGAGACCTGCGCGCGGCGCTTCCCCCGTCCGGGAGAGGAGAGTTGGCGCGCGTTGGAGCAGCGACAGCGGTGGGATGAAGTTCCCGATACCGAATGCCGGACGTCGCCTGGGGCAGGGCGGAGGTTTTGGATTGCGTGTGACAATCACGCTATCCTTGTCCCCGCCACATGTGAAGTATTCTGCGGGCGCGTTGCACGAGGCTCACCAAAGGCATCATCAACGCTTCGATCCAGCGCTCGAGAGACGGCGGGGTCACAACTCCGAATGATGCGGTTCGTGCTCGTGTCTTACGGGGCACTATAAGTCAGCATTTGCCCCGCCGATCTGGCGCCACTGTTTCTTCCAAACGCGGACAACGGTGTTCCCCAAACTCAGCGCCGCTTGAGCCAGTGCCTGCGCTTCTTTGGGAGAGATGGTGCGGGTGGAGGGACTCGAACCCCCACGGTTGCCCGCTGGTACCTAAAACCAGTGCGTCTACCAATTCCGCCACACCCGCGCGCAGCAAGGGCGGGTGATAATTGGGTTGGGGCGGAAAGGCCAGTGGGTGGTGCTCAGCCCGCGGCGGCGGCCTTGAGGGCGGCGACGTCGAGTTTCTGCATGCTCATGAAGGCCGCCGTGACGCGTTCGCGGGCGGCGTTGTCGCCCCCGCCCATGACCTGTTCGAGGATGGTGGGGACGACCTGCCAGGAGACGCCGAAGCGATCCTTGAGCCAGCCGCACTGGCTGGGCTTGCCGCCGCCGGCGAGGAGGCTGTCCCAGTAGTGGTCGACCTCTTCCTGGGTGTCGCAGTGGATCTGGAAGGAGACAGCCTCGGTCTGGGGGAACATCGGGCCGCCGTTTATCGCCATGAAGTCCTGGCCCATGATCGTTGCGCTGGCGGCCATGACGTCGCCCTTCTTCGCGCCTTACGGGCTGTCTGCGGCGTGGCGCTGGACTGCGCCCATGCGGGAATTGGGGAGTAGGGCGGCATAGAACTGCAGCGCCTCCTCGGCCTCCTTGTCGAACCAGAGGCACGTGGTGAGGGCGCTCTTCAAGGGATACTCCGTCGGCAGGTTTGGCGTCTCTGGGGCCTGAATAGGCTCTGTTTTCACTGCAAGGACGTGCGGGCGCCAGCGTTTCCGACACGGCTGGAACGAACTTCCGGCCATGTAAACCATAAGTGCAGACTGGCGGCGGCGCAGCGGGCTATTCACCCCGAATCCGCTCATGGACAGGCCTCTCAGGGGTGTGTAAGACGACCCCCTTTCCCGCCCGGCGATAGCCGCAGGCGGGTCTCAAACATTATGCCTGAGCAGGGTTCGCGCGATGAACGTCACAGAGACGAAATCGGAAGGTCTTTCGCGGGAGTTCCGCGTTTCCATCCCGAAGGGCGATCTCAACGCGAAATTCAACGCCAAGATCAGCGAACTCCAGCCGAAAATGAACCTGAAGGGCTTCCGTCCCGGCAAGGTGCCTGCTGCGCACATCAAGAAGATGTACGGCAAGTCGATCATGGGCGACCTGGTCAACGATCTTGTCCAGGAGACCTCGGACAAGGCGCTGGCCGACAAGTCGCTGCGCCCGGCCTCGCGCCCGTCGATCCAACTGACGTCCGACCAGGAGAAGCTGATCAATGGCGAGGCTGACCTCGACTATTCGATCGCGCTTGAGATCATGCCGGAGTTCGAGCCGGCGGACGTCTCGACCATCTCGATCGAGCGGATGGTTGCCGAGGTTCCGGAAGAGGAAATCCAGGAGTCGCTGCAGCGGCTGGCTGACAACAACAAGGCTTACGAGACCAAAGAGGGCAAGGCGGAGAATGGCGACGCAGTCGTGATCGACTTTGTCGGATCGATCGAAGGCGAGAAGTTCGATGGCGGCGCGGCCGAGGGCCATACGCTGGTGCTCGGCTCGGGCCGGTTCATCCCGGGCTTCGAGGAGCAGCTGATCGGAGCATCGGCCGGCGAGGATGTGAAGGTCAACGTCAAGTTTCCGGACGAGTATCAGGCCGAGACTCTCAAGGGCAAGGACGCGCTCTTCGAGGTGAAGGTCCATGAGGTGAAGGGGCCGAAAGACGTTGAGATCAATGACGAGTTCGCCAAGACGCTCGGCCTCGAAGGTCTCGACTCGCTGAAGGACGCCATCAAGTCGCAGATTTCTGGCGAGCTGGGCTTTGCGACGCGCCAGCAGGTGAAGCGCGTGCTTCTCGATGCGCTGGACGAGCGGCATTCCTTCGACCTGCCGCCGTTGATGGTGAGGGCGGAGTTCGAGCAGATCTGGTCGCAGTTCGAGGCCGAGAAGAAGGCTGACCGGCTCTCCGAGGAAGACAAGAGCAAGTCTGACGAGGAGCTGCGCGCCGAGTATCAGAAGATCGCCGAGCGCCGCGTGCGCCTCGGCTTGGTGCTTGCCGAGATCGGCCGCCGCGCCGAAGTGCAGATAACCAATGACGAGCTGGTCCGCGCCCTCCGCCAGGAAGCTTCACGCTATCCGGGGCAGGAGAAGCAGGTGATCGAGTTCTACACCAAGAACCAGAACGCCATGGCCCAGCTGCGCGCGCCGATCTACGAGGAAAAGGTCGTCGACTACATCCTCGAAAAGGCGACCGTGACCGACAAACCCGTCAGCCGCGAAGTGCTCATGAAAGAGATCGGGGACGAGTAGTCGCCCGATTTCTCTTCAAACCAGCCTACAATACCTGGTTCAATTGACGAATTGCTGTGGACGAGGTTGGGGGGACTTGCGCCCGGGCATCCGCGTTCGGATATTGTTAGCTCAATCCGTGATTTGAGTCTCACCGGCCCCGGCCAGTGGGGCTGCCTTAGAAAGAACCCTCGCAATGGACGATTTCACCCCGACGGCGATGAATCTCGTCCCCATGGTTGTGGAGCAATCCAGCCGTGGTGAGCGCGCCTATGACATTTTCTCGCGTCTTCTCAAGGACCGGATCGTTTTCGTTACGGGTCCGATCGATGATGGCCTCGCCAGCCTGATCACCGCGCAGCTTCTCTTCCTGGAGTCTGAGAACCCCAAGAAGGAAATCGCCATGTATATCAACTCACCAGGCGGGTATGTTCACTCCGGCCTCGCGATCTATGACACCATGCAATACATCCGCAGCCCGGTTTCCACGGCCTGCATCGGCATGGCAGCGTCGATGGGCGCTCTCCTGATGGCGGCCGGCGAGAAGGGGATGCGGTTCGCAACCCCCAATTCGCGCATCCTGCTTCACCAGCCCTCCGGTGGTTTCCGTGGCGTCGCTTCCGACATTGAACGGCACGCCCTGGATATCCTGGGGACGAAAAAGCGCCTGAACGAGATCTACGTAAAGCATACCGGCCAGCCCTACGAGCTGGTCGAAAAGACGCTGGATCGCGATAGTTTTATGACCGCGAGCGAGGCTCAGGCCTTTGGAATCGTGGATAAAGTCTACGAAAAGCGGGCCGCACCAGCCGATTAAGCGCTGTTTTTCGGCAGATTGGGTCCGCCGGCACTGATTGTGTCTCCTTGCGGCGCCTTGCTTGCTATGATCCGATGGGACGCCTTGAACCTATCTGAAACGATTGAAATATATGATTCGAGGCTTGGGCTTGCAGGAGTGACGCCCGCGGGGTTTTTCCCCGAGGCGTCTTGAGGTGTCGATGAACAAGAGCGCTTCAGGCGACAGCAAGAATACGCTGTACTGCTCGTTCTGCGGAAAATCGCAGCACGAAGTAAAAAAGCTGATCGCGGGCCCGACGGTTTTCATCTGCGATGAATGCGTCGAACTCTGCATGGATATCATCCGTGAGGAGTCGAAGACTGCACTGGTGAAGTCGCGCGACGGCGTGCCAACGCCGCGCGAGATCTGCGACGTGCTGGACGACTATGTCATCGGGCAGGCCAAGGCCAAGCGCGTGCTCTCCGTTGCCGTGCACAACCACTACAAGCGGCTCAACCATGCCGCGAAGAACTCCGACGTCGAACTCGCGAAGTCGAACATCCTGCTGATCGGTCCGACAGGCTGCGGCAAGACGCTGCTGGCCCAGACGCTGGCGCGCATCATCGACGTTCCGTTTACGATGGCCGATGCCACGACACTGACCGAAGCCGGCTATGTCGGCGAGGATGTCGAGAACATCATCCTGAAGCTGCTGCAGGCCTCTGACTACAATGTCGAGCGGGCGCAGCGCGGCATTGTCTACATCGACGAGATCGACAAGATTTCCCGCAAGTCCGACAACCCCTCGATAACGCGTGACGTGTCGGGCGAGGGCGTCCAGCAGGCCTTGCTGAAAATCATGGAAGGCACGGTTGCATCGGTTCCGCCGCAGGGCGGTCGCAAGCATCCCCAGCAGGAATTCCTTCAGGTCGACACGACGAACATGCTGTTCATCTGCGGCGGCGCGTTTTCGGGCCTTGATAAGGTCATTTCGGATCGTGGCCGCGGCACGTCGATCGGCTTCGGCGCGAATGTCATTGCGCCGGAAGATCGCCGTACGGGCAAGATCCTCGAAGAGTGCGAGCCGGAAGATCTGGTGAAGTTTGGCCTGATCCCGGAATTCATCGGCCGCCTGCCTGTCATCGCGACCCTGGAAGACCTGGACGAGCCGGCGCTCATCCAGATCCTTACAGAGCCGAAGAACGCATTGCTGAAGCAGTATCAGCGCCTGTTCGAGATGGAGAATGTGACGCTCACCTTCACCGACGATGCTCTCTCCGCCGTGGCGCGCCGCGCCATTCAGCGGAAGACCGGCGCGCGGGGCCTGCGTTCGATCATGGAGGGCATCCTGCTCGACACCATGTTCGAGCTGCCCAACCTGCGCGGCGTCGAGGAAGTTGCGATCAATGCCGAAGTCGTGGAAGGCCGCGCCCGGCCGCTTTACGTGCATGGCTCCGAGGGGCAGGCCGCGACGGCTTCGTAGGCTTTCGCGGCATCACCGTTCCGGCAACGATTCGACGGGTTTGCCCGGAATGGGCGCTCGTGGGCGTTCGCGAGCGCTGTTGCGACCAACGTCCCAGATTCCTGTGTAGTATCATGCGTCACATGCGTGGGTTGAACAGTGAGCCCTGACGGGCCACTTTGATCATTAAGTGAATGTCCGGTCCGATCTTTTTTGCATGGCCCGGCCTTCCTCACGCTGGTGAGCTTCCATGAAGGCGCTGGCGGTGAAGCAAGGAGAAATGTCTCATGGCTACGATCCTCCCCGTCCTGCCCCTGCGCGATATTGTCGTGTTCCCGCGCATGGTGGCTCCCCTCTTCGTGGGACGCGACAAATCCGTTCGAGCGCTTGAGGAAGTCGAGAAAGGCGGCGGCGAAATTCTGCTCGTCGCGCAGAAGGAAGCTGGCGTCGATGACCCGGCGGAAGAAGATCTCTACGCCGTTGGCGTTGTCGCCACGATCCTGCAACTGCTGAAGCTGCCGGATGGCACCGTGAAGGTGCTGGTCGAGGGCAAGCATCGCGCGCGGCTCGAGAAGCTGATCGACAAGGGCGACTACTACGCCGCCGAGTTCTCGCGTCTCGACGAGAAGAAGGCTGACTCGGAAGAGTCCGCCGCGTTGATGCGCGCTGTCATCGAACAGTTCGATGGCTATGTGAAACTCAACCGGAAAATCCCGTCCGAGACCGTTGGTACTGTCAGCGCGATTACCGACCCGGGCCACCTGGCTGATGCGGTTGCGGCGCAGCTGTCGATCAAGCTCGAGGACAAGGAGCAGCTGCTCGAACTCATCGATGTCACAGAGCGCCTGGAGAAGGTGTTCTCGCTGATGGAAGGCGAGATCGGCATGCTCCAGATGGAGCGGAAGATCCGCAACCGCGTGAAGCGGCAGATGGAGAAGACGCAGCGCGAGTACTACCTCAACGAGCAGATGAAGGCGATCCAGCGCGAGCTGGGTGATGGCGACAGCGGCGGCGGTGAGCGCGACGAGATCGGGGAGCTGGAAGAGAAGATCGCCAAGACGCCGATGTCGGAAGAAGCGCGTACCAAGGCCGAGGCCGAGGTGAAGAAGCTGCGCCAGATGTCGCCGATGTCGGCGGAGTCCACCGTCGTGCGTAACTATCTCGACTGGATGGTCTCGCTGCCCTGGGGCCGCAAGAAGGAAGTTGTACGCGACCTTCAGCACGCCGAAGACGTGCTGAACGCGGACCACTACGGCCTTGAGAAGGTCAAGGAGCGCATCCTCGAACACCTCGCCGTGCAGACGCGCGCGGACAAGGTGCGCGGACCGATCCTGTGCCTTGTCGGTCCTCCGGGCGTCGGCAAGACCTCGCTCGGCAAGTCGATCGCGAAGGCGACCGGCCGGGATTTTGTGCGCGTGTCGCTTGGCGGCGTGCGTGACGAGGCCGAAATCCGTGGCCACCGCCGGACTTATATCGGCTCCATGCCGGGTCGCATCATTCAGTCGATGAAGAAGGCCAAGAGCGGCAACCCGCTGTTCCTGCTCGATGAGATCGACAAGCTCGGCCAGGACTATCGTGGCGACCCGTCGTCGGCGCTTCTCGAAGTGCTCGACCCGGAGCAGAACGTGACGTTCAACGACCACTATCTGGAGGTCGACTACGACCTGTCGGATACGATGTTCATCACGACGGCGAACTCGCTGAACATGCCGCAGCCGCTTCTCGACAGGATGGAGATCATCCGCCTCGAGGGCTACACGGAAGACGAGAAGGTCGAGATCGCCAAACGGCACCTGCTGCCGAAGACGATCGAGAACCACTCGCTGCGTGAAGGCGAGCTGATCGTCGAGGACAGCGCGATCCGTGACCTCATCCGCTACTACACGCGGGAGAGCGGCGTTCGTTCGCTCGAGCGGGAAATGGCGCGGCTGGCCCGCAAGGCGGTTCGCGACATCGAGATGAAGAAGGCGACGACCGTGACGGTAAGCGCCGAGAATCTCGACAAGTTCGCGGGCGTCCGGAAGTACCGTTACGGTGTTGCTGATCGCGATGACCAGGTTGGCGTCGTTACGGGACTGGCGTGGACGGAAGTGGGTGGCGATCTGCTCACCATCGAAGCCGTGCAGATGCCCGGACGCGGCCGCATGACGGTCACCGGCTCGCTGCGCGACGTGATGAAGGAGTCGATCTCGGCGGCCCAATCGCTGGTCCGCTCGCGCTCAGTGCAGATGGGCATCCGCCCGCCCGTGTTCGACAACACGGACATCCACGTGCACGTACCGGATGGCGCGACGCCCAAGGATGGTCCGTCGGCGGGTATCGCCATGACGACGGCGATCGCCTCGCTGCTGACCGGCAACCCTATCCGCAAGGATATCGCCATGACCGGCGAGATCACGCTGCGTGGCCGGGTGCTGCCGATCGGCGGTCTGAAGGAGAAACTGCTCGCGGCCCTGCGTGGCGGCATCAAGACGGTGCTGATCCCGGAGGAGAACGAGAAGGATCTCGTCGATCTGCCTGAGAACGTGAAGTCCGGCCTGACCATCGTGCCGGTCGCGACAATCGAACAGGTGCTTGCGCGGGCGCTCACGCGGCCGCTGACACCTATCCAGTGGAGCGAGGCCGAAGAGGCCGCCTATCGCGCCCAGCTGGGACCGGGCGGCACGAAGCCCGGCGAAGCCCAGCTGCCTCACTAGGCGAGACGACATAACGTTCATCTGCGGGCCTGCCGGCTGCGGCAGGCCCGTTTGCGTTGCGGCCGCGCGCGTCAGCGGGGCGATGGCGCTGCGGCTGGCCGCCTCAGCTTGCCAAGCCGGGCCGGATGGGTACATGCATCCGGCACCCCCTCCGTTACCCGGATACGCCGCACATGACCGTCAAAGTCCGCTTTGCGCCTTCGCCCACGGGCAAGCTGCACGTCGGGAACATCCGTACCGCCTTGGTCAACTGGCTTTTCGCGAAAGGCCAGGGCGGCACGTTCGTGCTGCGTATCGACGACACGGACCTGGAGCGCTCCACCAAGGAGAACGAGGAAGGCATCCGGCGCGATCTCACATGGCTGGGAATGACGTGGGACGAGACCTTCAAGCAGTCCGAGAAGTTCGAGCGCTATCGGCAAGCCGCCGAGGAGCTGAAGGCCAAGGGGCTGCTCTATCCCTGCTATGAAACAGCCGACGAGCTGGAGCGCCGAAAGAAGATCGCGCTGAGCCGCGGCAAGCCGCCGGTCTATGACCGTGCGGCGCTGGAGTTGACGGATGAGCAGCGCAAGGCGCTGGAGGCCGAAGGTCGCAAACCGCACTGGCGTTTCAAGCTTTCGGGCGGTCGCGCGGAGTGGAACGATCTCGTGCGCGGACAGCAGTCGATCGACACGTCGTCGGTGTCAGACCCCGTTCTGATCCGTGAGGATGGATCGTTTCTCTACACGATGCCGTCTGTGGTGGACGATGTGGATGCGAAGATCACGCATGTCATTCGCGGCGAGGATCACGTAACCAATTCCGGCGCGCAGATCGAAATCTTTCTCGCGCTGGGGGGCCAGCCGCCCGAGATGGCGCACATGCCGCTGCTGATCGGAGCAGACGGACAGGGGCTGTCGAAGCGGCTTGGCTCGTTGTCGGCGGAGCAGCTTCGCAACGAGGGCTACGAGCCGCTGGCATTGCTGTCTCTGCTGTCGAAGATCGGCACGTCGGATCCGGTTGAAGCGCGGGAGAGTCTGCAGCAACTGGCGCTGGAGTTTTCGTTCTCCAAGATGGGCCGCGCGCCGGCTCGCTTCGACGAGAACGAGCTCAACGGGCTCAATGCGCAGATCGTGCATGCGATGAGCTTCGAGATGGTGAAGCCGAGGCTGGAGAAGCTCGCCTATGGCGATCAGGCGACGCCCGATTTCTGGGACGTCGTTCGCGGCAACCTGCAGGGCGTGCCCGACGCAGCGATGTGGTTGGCCGTGGTCTATGGCGGCGGGCTGAAGGGCCCGGATCTGGAAGCCGATGACAGGGCATTTGTCGGTGATGCGGCGAAGCTGTTTCCGGCTGGCGAGGCGACACTTGAGACCTGGAAGGCGTGGGTCGACGCTGTGAAGGCCAAGACCGGCCGCAAGGGCAAGGGGCTGTTCCAGCCGCTGCGCCGCGTGCTGACGGATCAGGAGCACGGACCGGAGATGGATCGGATGCTGCTGCTGATCGGGGCAGAGAAAGCGCGCGCGCGTCTGGAGCAGGCTTCGGCCTAGGGCTCCTCGACGAACTGCCTGTTCTGCTCACGAATCTGCGCTGCAGCGTCGTCGTAGAGAAAGGGCAGGAAGGCGTAGCGCCGTCCACGCGTGACCTGCGTCACGGCGTGCAGGAGCGAGCATGAGAAGACAACCGCGCCGCCTGCTGTCGGGCGGAAACCGCGGGAGCCGTACTCTGGAAAGACGATTTCACCGCCATCGAAATCCTCGCTGAGATTTATCGAAACTGCGAAGCGGCGATGCGCCGTGCCTTTTGTCGTGTTGTCGCGATGTGGCCGGAAGTGAGCTTCGTCTTCGGCGGCGTAACAGGCAACGAGATAGCGCTCGATGCGTGTCGCTGCGAACTGATGGATCTTTTCTATCTCCGGCACGATGCGGCGCCGAATGTGCGCGGTGAGGGGCTTGCGTTCAGCTTCGTCGGTGAGAAGGTAGTCCCGTCGGCGCTTCTGCAGGTCGTCATGGACCAGGCGCGTGCGGCCGTCGATTTCGCGCATCACGCCAGACAGGTCGCGGTCAGCCGCCTCATAGCCTGCAATCAGCTGGCGGCAGGTCTTATGATCAAACACGTTCTCGAGGACGATCACGGGCGCGTGGATATCCATGCCAGCAATGCGGCCCGCCGGTGGCGCCCTTGCGACATGATCCAGCGCCTCGGCGATGTCGCCCCGATCTTCCCGGAAGGGGATAACGGCGGTGACCCGCATTATGGGGTTGATGATGACCCACTTGCCGAAATATAGGCCCTCGCTGCCATCGAGCGGAGCGATGCCATATGCGCGGGCGATCTTGTTGTCGTAGTCCCAGAAGAAACGATAACCGGGCACGATGGTTGTGAGGCGCTTCTGCGCCTCGTCCTCGTGGTCGGTCGTGACGCCGAAGAATGCGGCGTGGGAATCGTCGAACAGGTCGCAACGCTTTCTGACCGCGGTGAGGACGGCGGCGGCGTGGGCTGAAGCGCTGCTGCGAAAGAAGCACAGCACGAGCCAACGGCCAGCTGCGAGATCGAGGTTGTAGCGCTCCCCGCTGGAATTGCGTTGCATCACTCTTGGGGCGGGGTCTCCGGGTGAAAGAAGCGTGAAAGCGGCCATGTCGGTTCCGGACTTGCTCCCGCCGGAACAGCTGACGGGCAACAATCGAAGAAAAATGCTAAGCCATGTGCCTTAACATTCTGTCGAGACGGAGGGCGAGCTTCCCTTTTGCGCGGGGAGGGTGTCAGGGACGGCGAGGACGCTGCTTTTCGGACACCGACTGAATTACAACCTCGTCCTTGGCCTTGCGATCCAGCGTCCAGCCCGCCTGCAGGACAGCCGCAGTGACCAGCGCGTCCACCGGCTCCGACTTGAGCCCGCCAGGCCCATCCAGCCGCACCGAACGGATGCGCGGCCCCTTGCCTTCGAGCAGCCCCTCAGGGTCATCGCGTGTGGCGCCGAACATCAGAAAAAGCGTCGCCCATCGCGGGTATAGTGCGATCGAGATCGGAAGGGCAGAAGCTTTCGCCGTTGGCCAGAAGCCGACGGAAAGCGCGTTATAATTGTCGTAGACCAGACAGATTGCGCCCGGCAGGCGTTTTCTGAGGTACGCGATTACGGCGCGCCCTAGTTTTTCCATCTCGGGCGAATACTTCTTCAGAAAGCCGTCCAGTTGCTGCTGGGCAGTTGCCATGAGCTAAGGTTATTCTGAAAGCGTCCGCGGACGCTAGATCAGTGGAACCAATTCAGTACCCGGAGCGTTTCGGGTCGGAAGTGGAGACGGAAAATGGCAGGACGTCATACGGAAGCAGATTACAGGAACTCGGTCGAGAACCCGGCCGGGAGAGTGGCGGGCGATATGTCGGAACTTTCAGAACGTGCGAAACGCGCTCTCGGCGGCGCGCAGGAATTTGCAGGGGAATTCGCCGAAGGCGCAGCGAAGAGCGGCCGAAAAGCTGCGAAATTCGTTGTTCGCGAGGTACGCGAGCATCCGCTGCGGACGCTAGCGATCGGTGCGGCTGTGGGAGCCGTGGTCGCAGCGGTGATCATGCTGCGTAACAGAAG
Source organism: uncultured Alphaproteobacteria bacterium (assembly GCA_903842595.1). GTDB lineage: Bacteria > Pseudomonadota > Alphaproteobacteria > Caulobacterales > Hyphomonadaceae > UBA7672. The sequence continues at coordinate 2,919 of CAIMMO010000049.1, read as the reverse complement.
CGACGAGTAGCCCCTGGCTCTCGGGTAGCATATCGCGTCAGTCGGCAGAGATGCCGGTTGGCGCCTGGTCTTCAGGCCGCTTGGCGCCCGACTGCCGCCAGAGCCAGCGATTCCGCCACCTTGATGCCATCCACGGCTGCGGAGAGAATCCCGCCTGCATAGCCTGCGCCCTCGCCTGAGGGGTATAGCCCCTTCACATTCAATGACTGGAAGTCTGCCCCGCGTGTCATCCGCACAGGGCTGGATGTGCGCGTTTCGACCCCGGTCATCACAGCCTCCTCCATCGAGAAGCCCGGGATCTGGCGGCCGAAGGCCTGCAGCGCCTCGCGCATTGCGATTGTCGCGTATTCCGGCAGGCAGAGATTGAGGTCGGTCGGCGTGACGCCGGGCTTGTAGGACGGGATCACCGAGCCCAGCACGGTCGAGGGTTTGTCCTTCAGGAAGTCGCCCACGAGCTGGCAGGGGGCGAACCATGATGCGCCGCCAGCGAGGAATGCCTTCTCCTCCCAATGCCGCTGGAAGGCGATGCCTGCGAGGGGATTGGCGCGCGCATCTGCGGGAAAGTCTTCGGGGGTTACACCCACGACGATGCCCGCATTCGCGTTGCGCTCGCGGCGCGAATACTGGCTCATGCCGTTGGTGACAAGCCGGCCGTCCTCGGACGCGGCCGCAACGACAGTTCCACCAGGGCACATGCAGAACGAGTAAACGCTGCGTCCATTGCTGGCGTGATGGGCCAGCTTATAATCGGCGGCGCCGAGAATGGGGTGGCCTGCGCTGGGGCCAAAGCGGGCGCAGTCGATGATGGATTGCGGATGCTCGATGCGGACGCCGATGGAGAACGGCTTCGCCTCGAAGAACACGCCGCGACGATGCAGCATCTCGAACGTGTCGCGGGCGGAGTGGCCAAGCGCCATGACGAGATGGTTGGTCTCTATCGCCTCACCATTCGCAAGAACGACCCCGGCGACCTGCTTCTCTCCCTGGCGTTCGTGCAGGAGTATGTCGCTCACCTGATGCTCGAAACGGATCTCTCCGCCGAGCCTCTCGATCTTTCCGCGCATGTGCTCGATCATCGAAACAAGGCGGAAGGTACCGATGTGGGGTTTGGAGACGTACAGGATTTCGTCGGGCGCGCCGGCCTCGACGAATTCGGTCAGGACCTTTCGTCCCAGATGGCGCGGGTCCTTGATCTGGGAATAGAGTTTTCCGTCCGAAAACGTGCCTGCGCCGCCTTCGCCGAACTGGGCGTTCGAGCCGGGGTTGAGAATGCCCTTGCGCCAGAACTTGAAGGTATCGACCGTACGCTCGCGGACGATTTTGCCGCGCTCGAGGATGATCGGGTTGAAACCCATCTCCGCGAGCAGCAGACCGGCGAACAGGCCACATGGTCCCATGCCTACGACGACTGGCCGCTTCATGCCGCCAGAAGCCTGCACGGGGGGGCGGTAGGTCAGGTCAGGTGTGCGGACGATCTGCTTGTCCTTCGACAGCCGCTTCAGGACAGAGGCCTCGTCCTTCACCTCCGCATCGATCGTGTAGATGAGCTGGATTGCCGACGTTTTGCGGGCGTCATACGCGCGCTTGAACAAGGTAAATGAGATGAGATTCTGCTCGGAGACGCCGAGCCGTTTCAGGACCGCCTGTCTCAGCGCGCACTCGGGGTGACCGAGCGGCAGCTTGAGTTCCTGGATGCGGAGCATCTGCGTCGTCCTTTATGGGGGTGGCGCAACGCACACCGGACCAAGACGCGGCATATAGGGGAGGTCGCGCCTGAGCGCAAATCTCCGGTTTAGCCCTCTTCCAGCAGCGCGATCAGCCGCTCGCGCGCTTCGAGAAACTCCTCACGGAACTGCTGGACGACCTGGCCACAGGACATCGACTGGTTCATCAGGCCGACGCCTTGACCGACCCAGTAGGTTGCCAGCTGTTTCGCGCCCTCGTGGCCCGTCTCGGCGAGGGCGTTGACCCTCCGGAGAGCGGGCTCAGAAACGAAGCTCTGGAGCGGCATCCCGAGCGGCGATGGGGCATCTTCGCGTTCCCACGCATCGGTCCAGGATGAGCGAAGCTGACGCGATGGCTTTCCCGTGCGCGAGCGCGAACGGACAGTGTCGCGCGATGTGGCGGCAAGCATCTTCTGCTTGATGGTTTCGCTGGTCTCGGCCTCCGTTGTGGTCAGCCAGACAGAGCCGCACCACGCGCCGGCTGCGCCCATCGACATGGCGGCGGCCATCTGTGTTCCTGTGGTGATGCCGCCGGCGGCAAGGATGGGCGTGGTCGCGCCCAGCGCCCGCACGGCGCGGTGCACTTCCGGGATGAGCACCATGGTGGAGACCTCGCCGCAATGGCCGCCAGCTTCGCCACCCGCGACCACGAGGATGTCGACGCCGGCCTGCACCTGTGCAACTGCATGCTCCTTGGCGCCGACGAGGGCGGCCACCGGCACGCCATGACGCTTGCCCATCTCCAGCATATCGCGGGGCGGCACGCCGAGCGCGTTTGCGATCAGGCGGATCGGAAACTGGAACGCGACCTCGAGTGCGCTGGCGGCGCCGTCTGCGCGCATGTTGCGTGCAAATCCGACGCTGCGCTTGCGATCATCTTCCAGATTACCGGGCTCGACGCCGTGAGACGTGAGGATCCCGCTCGCGAAATCCTTGTGCGCCTGCGGCACGGCGGCAAGAAGCGCCTCGCCGCTGAAGGCTGCGGACTTACCCTCCATCGCGTTGGGCACGATCAGGTCAACGCCGTAGGGCTTGCCGCCGCAATGCGCATCGATCCATGTGAGTTCTTCGCGCAGACGAGCTGGCGGCAGGTTGACCGCGCCGAACACGCCCATGCCGCCGGCGCGCGAGACGGCCGCAACCACATCGCGGCAGTGGCTGAAGGCGAGCAGCGGGAAGTCGATGCCGAGCGTCT
>CAIMMO010000048.1 GCA_903842595.1 uncultured Alphaproteobacteria bacterium | reverse complement strand
GCGCCAGGCCGCTGACGCGATCGCGGAGGCCGCTGGCCGCTGCGCGCAGTATTTCATGAACGATCGCTGGCTCGGCGGCACGCTGACCAACTGGGCGACCGTGTCGAACTCGATCAAGCGCCTGCGCGATCTGGATGACATGTTGCAGGCTGGCGGCGAGACCGGTCTCACGAAAAAGGAACTCCTCGGGCTGCAGCGCGAGCAGGCCAAGCTGCAGCGCGTGCTTGGCGGCATCCGCAACATGGGCGGCCTGCCGGACCTGATGTTCGTGATCGACACCAACAAGGAAGCGATCGCCGTCAAGGAAGCCCGCAAACTGGGCATCCCGGTTGTTGCGATCATCGACACCAATTGCGACCCCCAGGAAGTCGACTTCCCGATCCCGGGCAATGACGACGCCGCGCGCGCCATCCAGCTCTACTGCAACCTCATTGCCGACGCCGTTCTTGATGGCATGTCGGATTCGTCGATGGCCTCGGGCGAAGACCTCGGCGCCCGCGCCGAAGGCAACGAACCGGCGCTGGCCGTCACGGCGACCGCCGAAGCGCAGTAACGCAATTGCGGACATGCCGGCGTCACAGTGCGCCGGCATGCACCTCTTGCGACGAACAGTTTGAACCAGCCTGCGGATCGCGGTTTCTGAACCGCGGGCGCAGGGATGAACTCAGGAGACATGACATGGCTGAGATCAGCGCTGCGCTCGTAAAACAGCTGCGCGACAAGACCGGCGCAGGCATGATGGACGCCAAGAAGGCGCTCGTCGAAAACAACGGCGATATCGAAGCGGCAGGGGATTGGCTGCGCGAGAAGGGCATCCTGAAAGCCGCCAAGAAGGCTGACCGCATCGCGGCCGAGGGCCTGGTCGGTCTCGCCTCCAGCGGTACGTCGGCGGCCCTTGTCGAGGTTAACTCCGAAACAGACTTCGTCGGCAAGAACGCCGAGTTCCAGGCTGCGGTGCGTGAAGTCGCCAGCGCGGCGCTGGCGAATGGCGGCGATGCTGCCAAGGCGCTGCATGCGACGTCGTCGCAAGGCAACACGATCGGTGAGATGCTGGTCGGGCTGGTCGCCAAGATCGGCGAGAACATGACCCTGCGCCGCGCGGATGCGCTGTCGGTTAGCGACGGCGTTGTTGCATCCTACCTGCACAACGTGGCGGCCGACGGCATGGGCAAGATCGGCGTGCTGGTCGCGCTCGAATCGACCGGCGACAAGGCCCGCCTGATGGACCTCGGCCGCAAGGTTGCAATGCATGTTGCATCCGCGAAGCCGCTTGCGGCGACGACAGCGGAACTTGATCCGGCCGTGGTCGAGAAGGAAAAGCAGATCCTGACCGCCCAGGCATCCGAGTCGGGCAAGCCAGCCAACGTCATCGAGAAGATGGTCGAGGGCCGGATCCGCAAGTTCTACCAGGAATCAGTGCTGGTCGAGCAGGCTTTCGTGATGGACCCGGACGTGACCGTGGGCGGCTTCATCGAGAAGCACGCCCAGGAATTCGGCACGCCCGTGAAGCTCAAAGGTTTCATTCGCTATGAAGTGGGCGAAGGTATCGAAAAAGCCACGTCCGACTTTGCGGCGGAAGTTGCGTCCTTCGCGAAGCCAAAAGCGTAAAGCCTTTGCGGAATCCGCGTATTCGCGGGTAGAGTCTGGCGGCCCGGCGTGTCATGCGTCCGGGCCGTCCAAGTAAAGGGCGTTGGAGCAGGCAAGATGACCGACCACGCTGATCTCAAATACAAGCGCGTGCTCCTGAAGATTTCGGGCGAGGCCCTGATGGGGGAGCAGGGCTACGGCATCGATGTTCCCGCCGTCACCAAGTATGCCGAGGAGATCAAGGGCGCGATCGAGCTGGGCTGCCAGATCTGCCTGGTCATCGGCGGTGGGAATATCTGGCGCGGCAAGTGGGGCGTGGACGCCGGCATGGAGCGCGCGCAGGCCGACCATATGGGCATGCTGGCGACCGTGATGAACGCCCTGGTGATGCAGAATTCGCTGGAGAGCGTCGGCGTACCGACGCGGGTGCAGTCCGGCATCACCATGATGTCGATCTGCGAGCCGTTCATTCGCCGCAGAGCAATACGGCACATGGAGAAGGGGCGCGTCGTGATCTTCGCCGCGGGCACCGGCAATCCGTTCTTCACCACGGATACTGGCGCAGCGTTGCGCGCCGCCGAGATGAATTGCGATGCGATGCTGAAGGGCACGCAGGTCGACGGTGTCTATACGTCGGACCCGAAGGTCGATGCGGACGCGACGCGCTTCGATACGCTCGACTACATGGAAGTGCTCTCGAAGGAGCTGAAGGTGATGGATGCGACCGCCATCAGCCTGCTCAAGGAAAATAAGATTCCGATCGTGGTCTTCCGGATCCGTGACCGCGGCGGCCTCAGGAATGTGCTGACGGGGCAGGGCGTGTCGACCGTTATCAGCGGCAAGAAGAAATAGGAGAGGGAAGCGATGCCCGAGACCTTCGACCTCAAGACAGTCGAGAAGCGCATGGACGGCGCGATCGCGTCGCTCAAGACAGAGTTCAGCGGCCTGCGCACGGGCCGCGCCTCGATCCATCTGCTCGATACGATCGTGGTGGTGGCGTATGGCACGCCCACGCCGATCAATCAGGTGGCGTCGGTGTCGGCGTCGGATGCGCGGATGCTGAGCGTGAGCGTGTGGGACAAGAGCGTTGTCGGCGCGGTCGATCGCGCCATTCGCGAGGCGCCGCTTGGGTTGAACCCTATCACCGACGGGCAGACGTTGCGCATTCCGATCCCGCCGCTGAGCGAGGAGCGGCGCAAGGAGCTGCAGAAGCTGGCAGGGCAGTTCGCCGAGAGCGCTCGCGTTGCAGTGCGGAATGTGCGTCGTGACGGGATGGAGCTCATCAAGCGCATCGAGAAGGCCGGCGGATTGAGCGAGGACCAGGCCAAGGGCCGCTCGAACGACGTGCAGAAGGTGACGGATACGCACATCAAGATGATCGACGACCTGCTGAAGCACAAAGCCGAAGAGATCATGCAGGTGTGAGCGAGCCCAAGTCCTCCTCGATGGATGTGGACGTGGCGACCCTGCGGTCGCCGCCGAAACACGTTGCCATCATCATGGATGGGAATGGCAGGTGGGCGAAGGCGCGAGGGATGCCGCGGGCATTCGGGCACAAGGCTGGCGTGGATGCGCTAAGGCTCGCCGTGGAGGCGGCGCGCGATCTCGGGCTGGGGCATCTCAGCGTCTATGCGTTCTCGACCGAGAACTGGAACAGGCCGCAGTCGGAGATCGATTCGCTGTTCGATCTCCTGCGCATGTTCGTGAAGCGGGATCTGGTGCAGCTGCACAGGGACGGCGTGCGGATCAGGATCATCGGCTCGCGCGAGGGGTTGAGCGAGGACTTGCTCGAGCTGATCGACGATGCGGTGCGCACGACGCGGGACAACACGCGTCTGACGCTGAACATCGCCTTTAACTATGGCGGGCGCGGCGAGCTGGTTGCGGCGATGCGCGAGATGGGCCGGATGATTGTCGCTGGCACGCTGGGGCCGGACGAGATCGATGAGGCGATGATCTCGCGGATGATCTGGTCGGCGGATTCGCCCGATCCGGATCTTGTCATTCGAACCAGCGGCGAGGTCAGGCTCAGCAACTTCCTGCTGTGGAGCGGGGCATATGCTGAGCTGATGTTCATCAACCAGCTGTGGCCGGATTTCACCAAGGAGAGCCTCGAGAAGGCGATTGATGCGTTCAGACGTCGCGACAGACGGTTTGGCGGCCTCGGCGCCTGAGGGCGGTCCGAAGGGCGGCGGACGGCGCGAGATCATTCTCCGCGTCGTCAGCGCAGCCGTGCTTGCGCCGATGGGCGTCTGGGCGGTGTGGGCCGGGGGGTACTGGCTGCTCGCAGCAACAACGGCGTGCGGCGTTCTGGCGGCGTTCGAGTGGACGCGCATGGCTTCGCAGGCGGAAACGGGCTGGGTGCGCTGGGCGCAGTACACGACGTTGGGAGTGACGGCTGCGGCGGCCGTGCTGCTTGCGACGCGCGGGATCGAGGCGGTGGCGCTGGCGGCGCTGGCTGGGTGCGCTGTGGCAAGCGGGCTCGCGCATATCGGCAAGGGGTCGATCAGCTCGATGGCGTTTGGCGCGATATACACCAGCCTGCCGTTTGGCTGCTTCGTCTGGATCCGGGAGATGACGCCAAACGGGCATCTGCTGCTGCTGGCCATACTGGCGATCGTCGTAACAACGGATGTGGGCGCGTATTTTGCCGGGCGGGGGTTTGGCGGGCCGTTGCTGAGTCCAAAGGACAGCCCCAACAAGACGTGGACGGGCGCCATTGGCGCGCTGGTGTGTGCGGGGCTGGCGGGCGCGGCGGTGGCGCGGGCGGGCGGCGGTGATTTTGCGCACTGGCTGGTGTTCGGCCTGGCGCTTTCGATCGTGGCGCAGCTTGGCGACCTGCTGGAGTCGCGCTTCAAGCGCCTCTACGGGGTCAAGGATACGTCCGGTTTCCTCCCGGGGCATGGCGGCGTGCTGGACCGACTCGACGGGCTGATGGCCGCCACCGTCGCTGCGGCGCTGGTCATCCGTTTCATGCCTGCGCTGGCCCCGTCGCTCGCAACAGCAGGGGCGCAATGACCAATACTGTTCGCGTATCTGTCCTTGGCGCGTCGGGATCGATCGGCGTCTCGGCGCTCGATGTGATTGCATCGGGCGGGCAGGGCTCGCCGGAGTTTTCGGTCATTGCGCTCACGGCGAACCGCAATGTGGAAGCGCTGGCCGCGGCGGCGCGCAGAGCACGGGCCGAGATCGCAGTAGTGGCTGACGAGGCCTGCTATGGCGAGTTGAAGAGCGCGCTGGCGGGTTCGGGGGTAGAGGTAGCTGCGGGTGACGCAGCGATTGCCGAAGCCGGCGCGCGCAAAGCCGATGTGGTGGTCGCCGGCATTGTGGGGATCGCTGGGCTGGCGGCGACGCTTTCGGCTGTGCGGCAGGGGGCGAGCATCGCCCTTGCCAACAAGGAAAGCATGGTCTGTGCGGGCAAGCTGCTGCGGGAAGAGGCCCGGCAAAGCGGTGCGCGTCTGCTCCCGATCGACAGCGAGCACAACGCCATCTTTCAGGTGCTCGACCGGCCCGAGCGGGTCGAGAAGCTGATCCTCACTGCGTCGGGCGGGCCGTTCCGGTCGGCAAGCCTGCAGGAGATGGCGGCGGCGACCCCGGAGAAGGCCTGCGCCCACCCCAACTGGAACATGGGGGCGAAGATTTCCGTAGATAGCGCCACGATGATGAACAAGGGGCTGGAGCTGATCGAGGCGGCCTACCTGTTCGACGTTCCCGAGAGCCGAATCGATGTCCTGATCCACCCACAGTCCATCATCCATAGCCTGGTCGCCTATGATGACGGGTCGGTGCTCGCCCAGCTGGGTCTTCCCGACATGCGAACGCCCATCTCCTACGCGCTGTCCTGGCCGCGGAGGATGCCGCTCCCGGGGCTTGAGCGCCTTGATCTCGCCAAGATCGGAAGGCTGGATTTCCTGCCTCCGGATGCCAAGCGCTTCCCAGCGTTAACGCTTGCCAGGGGTGCGGTTTTCGCAGGGGGCGGAGCGCCGATCGTGCTGAATGGAGCCAATGAGGTTGCAGTGGCGGCCTTCTTGCAGCGACGTATTGGATTTTTGACGATTTCCGAGGTGGCAGGGCAGGTGCTTGAAGAGTATCTCGGACACGCGACTGCCCGCGCCGAACCGGCAAAGTTCGACGATGTCTACGCGATCGACCGGTGGGCGCGAGCCCGCACTGTCGAAATGCTCAACCTCGCGGCGTGATAGCCTCGGGTACCGGTTCTTGAAGGACGCTCGCTCATGGATGTCATCCTCTGGGTTCTGACCTACGCGCCGGTATTCCTGCTCATCATTTCGGTCGTCATCACCGTTCATGAGCTTGGCCACTACTGGGTTGGCCGGATGTTCGGGGCAGCGGTGGAATCCTTTGCGATCGGTTTCGGCAATCCGATCGTCGAGAAGCGCGATGGGCGCGGAACGCGCTGGCGCCTGAACTGGATACCGCTCGGCGGTTTCGTGAAGTTCGTTGGCGAGGTTCAACTTGCGCAGGACCTGAAGCAGGAATTGCCGCAGACCGCCGAAACCGAGGAAGAGGCTGCGCGGCTCGCCGAAGTGGCGCGGGCGGCCCCGCCGAAGGGCGCCATCGAGGGCAGGCCGACCACGTTCCATGACAACCAGATTCTCGTTGGCCGGCCCTACAACCTGCTGAACCCGTGGCAGCGGATCGCTGTGTCGCTGGGCGGGCCGGTCGCGAACTTCCTTTTCGCAATCGCAGCCTTCGCAGTCATCGGCGGCGTTCAGGGCGTGCCGCAGGCGCAGGAAGTATTCGTGCGCGGTGTGATCGCGGGCGAAGCGGCTGAACGTGCCGGGTTCATGACTGGCGACGTCGTCATCGAGGCGGGCGGGCGGCCTGTCACGACTGCGCAGGACATCATCATGGCGACGCAGCTGAGCGCCGGGGAGGCCGTGAGCTATCGCGTCCTCCGTGGCCAGGAGACAGTGGCGCTGCTGGCCACCCCGGTCGAGCAGGAACTGGTCGATAGCGGAATGCGGATGACGCAGAAGGTCGGCCGGATCGGCCTTGATCTTGGCCATCGTGACACGTCGATCCGCAGTCTCAACCCGATCGAAGCCGTGAGCTATGGTTTGCAGCGGACGGCTGAATCCATCGGCCAGACGATTAATGTGCTGCGGCGCCTAATTACCGGCAAGGAGGGTATCGAGAAGCTGTCAGGGCCGGTCGGCATCCTTCACCTTACGGGCGGCGTGACGGAAATGACCATGAACCAGGAGAACGTCGACCTGGGCGCCAAGTTTATGCAGCTATTCTGGATGTACTTTCATCTGGCGGCGCTGCTTTCCATAGGCATCGGCTTCTTCAACCTGCTACCGGTTCCGGTGCTGGATGGGGGTGCCGTTGTCATGACGCTGGCCGAGGCGGTGACGGGCAAGGCGCTGCCCGAGAAGGCCCAGAATGCGGGCCTCACGTTTGGACTGGTGAGTCTTGTCGTTTTCGCCTTGTTGGTGACGTGGCAGGACATCGGGCGGTTGATTTCGGGCTTCCTCCCGGGCCCTGCCTAGGGGCAGGCCTGGGGGCCGGGTATGCTGGGGAGGCTTGAGCTGTGTACCCGTCTCGCACTAGGACGGGCGCAGACGGACGGACGGGACTGCGGCAGACAGTCCCTGTAGCGGTGGTTTGTAGTCGTACGAGGGTTTTAGATGCGGTCATGGTTTGCTTGCGCTTTGGCGCTGACTGCATCGGCTGGCGCCATTGTGGGCGCACAGACGGCGTGGGCGCAGGAGCCCGGACAGCCGCCAGCCCAGCCTCCCGCTCAACCCTCCCAGCAGATCATCGGCCGGATCCTGGTCGAGGGTAACCAGCGTATCGAGTCGCGCACGGTCCAGTCCTACCTGCTAGTGCGGCCGGGCGACCCCTTCGACGAGGAACGGATCGGCTTGTCGGTGCGGGCGCTAGGCGCCACCGGCCTGTTCGCAGACATCCAGATCGAGACGCGCGGGACCGACCTTGTCATACGCGTGCTCGAAAACCCGATCATCAACCGCATCATGTTCGAGGGGAACAATGCGGTCACGACCGAGCGCCTCGAGGAAGAGACCGAGGCCGAGCCGCGACAGACCTTCACGCTGAGCCGGGTCGAGCAGGATGTTCAGCGCATTCTCGAAGTCTATCGCCGGGCCGGCCGCTTTGCGGCGACGGTCACGCCTCAATACAAGGTGCTGCCGCAGAACCGCGCCGACCTGATCTTCGTGATCGACGAAGGCCCGACGACGGGCGTGAGCTCGATCAACTTCATCGGCAACGAGGCCTATCCCGACGACCGGCTGCGCCGCGAGATCACCACGCGCCAGTCGCGCTGGTGGCGGTTCTTCGAACAGGCCGACAACTATAACCCGGGACAGGTCGAGTACGACCGGTCACAGCTGACCGAGTTCTACACCAATGAGGGTTATGCCGACTTCCGCGTGATCTCCTCCGTCGCCGAGCTTACGCCGAACCGGCGCGACTTCTACCTGACGTTCACGGTCGATGAGGGCGAGAGGTACAAGTTCGGCGAGCTGAAGGTGCAGACCGAGCTCGAAAAGCTGTCGGGCGAGCGTCTGGCTCTTTTCCTCCCGATGAGTCAGGGCGACCAGTTCCGTTCGAAGAGCATTCAGGATGCGATTGACTCGCTGACCTTCGCCGCGGGTATCGCTGGTTATGCCAACGTTCAGATCCGTCCGCGCGAGACACGCGATCCGATCAACCACACCATCGGCATCACGTTCGAGGTGGATGAAGGCGCCCGCGTCTACATCGAGCGCATCGACATCCAGGGCAACACGCAGACGCTGGACCGTGTTATCCGCCGCGAAATCCGAGTGGCCGAGGGCGACCAGTACAACCCTGTACAGATCGACAACGCCAAGAACCGCATCAGGTCGCTGGGCTTCTTCAATCCCGACAAGGTCGAGATCACGGATGAGGCGGGTTCGGCGCCGGATCGCAGCGTCGTGAAGGTGAAGGTCGAGGAAGAGGCGACAGGGGAGCTTGCGTTCTCCGCCGGCTTCTCGTCGCAGGATGCCTTCCTGTTCTCGGCTTCAGCCCAGCAGCGCAACTTCCGCGGACGCGGCCAGTACCTGTCAGCGCGCATCCAGACGACTTCGCGCCAGCAGGATATCGAGTTCCGCTTCACTGAGCCGAAATTCCAGGACCGCAACCTTGCGGTCGGTCTCGATGTGTTCGTGACGCAGTCGGATTTCTTCGATATCGCGGGCTTCGAGAACTCGATCGTCGGGGCGGGCGGGCGATTGCTGTTTCCGTTGTCGGACACTGACCAGCTCGGCCTGCGTTACCGCCTGCGCAACGATAACCTTCAACTCGACGAACTTCTGCCGGGCGAGGACCCGTTGCAGAATCCCGGGAAGACGAACTGTCAGACAGTGTCGATCTTCCAGTCCTCGCTGTGCGACCAGCGCGGCGACCGGCTGACGTCGTCGTTCGGCTACACGATCACGATGAATCGCAAGAACGACTACATCGAAGCGACGCGCGGTTTCGACGTCAACTTCAGCCAGGACATTGCCGGTCTTGGTGGCGACGTTAACTATCTGCGCAACGAGTTCGAGGGATCGATCTATCACGGCTTCGCGCCGGGCTGGCGTCTGCGGTCGCGTCTTGAGGCCGGGCTCATCGAGAGCTGGGGCGACGAGGGCGTGCGGATCAACGACCGCTTCTTCAAGGGCGGCAACTCGTTCCGCGGCTTCGACGTTGCTGGCCTTGGGCCGCGCGAGGTCGAGTACGCTTATGCCACCGAGCAGATCGCCCTGGCGCAAGGCGTGGCGCCGCCGGATTTTTCGCGTCCGCAGCTCAACACTGACGGAACGCAGGCGGTCGATAGCGCAGGCAACTTCCTGTACGTCACCGCGCAGCGCGATGCGGCCGGAAACCTGCTGCAGCCGACGGTCACCCCGGGCAATGCGCTTGGCGGCAAGGCATATGCGATTGCCTCCTTGGAACTGGCCTTCCCGTTGCCGTATGTTCCGGAGGAGTTCGGGCTCGATGGCGCGTTCTTCTTCGAGGCAGGCACGGTGGGCCTGCTCGACGAGCGTGATCGCGAGCGGAGCGGACAGCCGGACCCGAACGATCCACTGCGCGTCCGCGTCGTGGACGACAGCGCCAGCCTGCGGGCCAGCGCGGGCTTGAGTATCGGCTGGGATTCGCCGTTCGGTCCCATCCGTTTTGACTTCTCGCACATCCTTGCGAGCGAAGAGTACGATCGGACCGAAAGCTTCCGGTTTGCTACCAACACCAGGTTCTAAGGTATCAGTGTCATGAAACTCAGAAATATCGTGTTTGCCGCCGCCCTCTTCGCTGGAGCTACCAGCATGGCCGGCGCCGCCATGGCCCAGACGAAAGTCTACATCGTCAACGAGTCCCGCGTGATGATGGAGAGCAAGCTGGGCAAGGCGATGAACCAGCAGCTCACCGCCGATGCGCAGCAGGCCGTTGAGCAGCTGGGCCTGAAGACGCTCAAGACCGAGGCCGACACGGAGCGCGCCGCCCTGCAGCCGCAGATCCAGTCGCTGACGCCCGAAGCGATCCAGGCCAATGCGACGCTGAAGACGCGCGTCGAGAACCTGAACAAGAAGTACAACGAGCTGGTGCAGAAATCTTCCGCGCTCGACCAGGGCGTCGAACAGCAGCGCACCGCGAACGCTGTTCGCTTCAACTACGCGCTGGTTCCGGCCATCGACGCGGTCGCCAAGCAGGTCGGTGCAGATGTGGTGCTGAGCTATGGCTCGGCGCTCTACAACAAGGAATCGGTGGATATCTCGGCGCAGGTGATCGCGCGTCTCGATGCGACCGTGCCGACGATCGAAGCGCTGAAACCGCTGCTGCCGCAACGGCCGGCTGCGCCTGCTGCGCCGCCCGCCGGCGGCGGACAGTAGGTCGAGACCAGGAAGGCGGGGGCTGTGATCGATCCGCGGTTCTATGAGACGTCGCAACCGCTGTCGGCCTCTGACATAGCCAGCCTGCTGGGGGTCGCCATCACGCGTGGCGACCCTTTGCGTTCTGTATCGTCGCTGGCGCCGGCAGGGCAGGCCGGAGCAGCTGATCTTGTCTTCGTGGAAAGCGCGGGAGCTGCTGGTCGCCTGAAGGCGGCCGGTGTCTGTCTCGTGTCGCATGATGCGGCCACTGGCGTGCCCGATGGGCCAACTGTGATCGCGATCGCGCATCCACGCGCGGCCTTTGCGAAGGTTGGGGAGCGGGTGGTGAAGCTGCGGATGCTCGCGGCAGGGCAACCGACAATCGATCCTTCAGCGCGGATCGCCCCTAGCGCGGTGCTCGAGCCGGGCGTCGTTGTCGGCGCAGGCGTCGCCATCGGGGCCAGTGTTCAGGTGGGCGCCAATGCCGTGATCGGGCCTGGCGTGCAGATCGGCGTCAACTCGAGGATCGGCGCCAACGCCAATGTTCGCTGTGCGCTCATCGGTGATGGCGTGATCATCTATCCGGGCGCTGTGATCGGCGAGGCTGGCTTCGGGCTGGCGGGCGCATCGGCAGGCGCGCGGCTGACGCCGCATTTCGGGCGCGTCATCATCCAGAACGGTGTTTCCGTTGGGGCTAGTTCCTGCATCGATCGCGGGCTCCTGGAAGACACTGTGATCGGGGAGGGCAGCCATATCGATAATCTCTGCCATATCGGTCACAACAGCCGCATCGGCGCGCATGTGGTGATGGCCGCCTTCGCGGGTGTTTCGGGTTCATGCGAAGTGGGCGACGGGGTGCAGTTCGGCGGGCGGGTCGGGCTCAAGGACCATGTCCGCGTCGGCGCCGGCGCCAGGATCGCTGCGGGGGCCGCTGTCCTGACGGACGTGCCGGCAGGCGAGACCTGGGCAGGATATCCGGCCAAGCCGAGCCGCACATGGATGCGCGAGCTTGCATGGCTGGCGCAGGCGGCGCAAAAGCGTCCCATCGTCAAGGAATAGCCGGGCAGACCGGCCAGGGGCGCCGGCGCATATGGCTGTAACCATCCATCCAACGGCCATCGTGGAGAAGGGAGCCGAACTCGCCGATGGCGTGGACATAGGCCCGTTCTGCAGTGTGTCGGGCAAGGCGCGGCTGGCCGAGAATGTTCGACTGGTCTCCCACGTCTCGATTGCCGGTTCGACCACGGTGGGCGCGCGTACGACGATCTATCCGTTCGCTTCGCTTGGCCATCCGCCGCAGGATAATCGCTACAAGGGCGAGGACACCCAACTGATCGTGGGAACGGACAACCGCATTCGCGAGTCGTCTGTATTGCATATCGGAACCATCCAGGGGCGCGGGCAGACCGTGGTTGGCGATCGCTGCCTGCTCATGAATGCCTCGCATGTTGGGCATGACGGCATCGTCGGC
>CAIMMO010000047.1 GCA_903842595.1 uncultured Alphaproteobacteria bacterium | reverse complement strand
GTCTCGCTGGGCCGTCGTAGGCGAACGAAGTCGCCCTTCCAGCACAGACCGCTCCTTCGGCTTAAGCCGCACTTCTCTTGCTTCGGGTATCATCCCAATCTTGAATCACGACTCACGCTTCAACGAAAGCGGGTACTAGTTGGCCGTGATCTGCCCGCGGATTTCACCACCACGGTTCGCGGCAGTGTGGACGTTGACGTAGTATTTGCCCGCCGCCAGTTCGGCCGCCTGCACATCGGTCAACGTCGCCGTTCCGGTGATCGGGCTCGTGGCCGACGGGAAGGGCACGACCGGCCCGGCATTCGCGCCCGGCTCGGCCGGACCATGAATATGCGCGGCCATCGCCGGTCCCGTCAGGCCCTCATAAGTCACCGTGTAGCTGAGCGCCTTGGTCGCCGGATCATAGGTGAACGTCCCCGCGCCCTTGCCGCTCGATGTGATGCCGGCGCCGGGCGCAAGCGTCGCCGAAAAGCTAGGAAGTTTCGGCGCCTCCGGCATCATCGGCTCGGTCGCGCACGCGCCCAGGAACAGGCCGGACGCAACCACGGAAGCAAGGAACAGGCGTTTCATACGATGCTCTCCCACACGAAGCCGGATCACCGTCCGGCTTTTCTGACGGCAGCCTATACCCCTCGCCGATCCACGGCCACCCTCTTGCCTACCGCATCCAGCCAGACCAACAATCGCATTATGACCCAAACGCTGCGCCCCAATTCGCTCGACGCCTTCTGGATGCCCTTCACGCCCAACAAGGCGTTCAAGGCCGACCCGCGCATGGTCGTGCGCGCCGATGGCATGTTCTACTTCACATCGGACGGTCGACCAATTCTCGACGGAACGTCCGGCCTCTGGTGCGTCGCCGCCGGCCATAACCAGCCGAAGATTGTCGACGCTATCCGCAAGGCAGCGGGCGAACTCGACTACGCAGGCAACTTCAATCTCGGCCACCCGCTCGCCTTCGAATTCGCCAATCGCCTCACCGGCCTCACGCCTGATGGCCTCGATCGTATCTTCTTCTCAAATTCCGGATCGGAAAGCGTCGAAAGCGCCCTCAAGATCGCGCTCGCCTACCAGCGCGCGCGGGGCAGGCCGAACAAGTACCGCCTCATCGGCCGCGAGCGGGCCTATCATGGCGTGAACTTCGGCGGCATCTCGGTTGGCGGCATCGGCCGCAACCGGCTCGGCTTCGGCCCGATGGTCGGCGGCGTCGATCACCTGCCGCACACCCACGACATTGCCCGCAACGCCTTCACACGCGGCCAGCCAGAGCACGGCGCCGAACTCGCCGATGCGCTCGAGCGCCTCGTCCTCCTGCATGACGCCTCAACCATAGCCGCCGTCATCGTCGAGCCTGTCGCCGGCTCAACGGGAGTCCTCGTCCCGCCCAAAGGCTATCTCCAGCGCCTCCGCGAACTCTGCACCAAACACGACATCCTTCTGATTTTTGATGAAGTCATCACCGGCTTCGGCCGCCTCGGCGCGCCGTTCGCCTCGCACTATTTCGACGTGAGTCCCGACCTGATCACGATGGCGAAGGCGATCAACAACGCCACCGTCCCGATGGGCGCTGTCGCCGCCAGCCGCGAGGTACACGACACGCTTCTGGCCAACTCCGAAACACCGATCGAGCTGTTCCATGGCTACACCATGACCGGCCACCCGCTCGCCTGCGCCGCTGGTCTCGCCACGCTCGACGTCTTCAAGGAACAGCGCCTCTTCGAACGTGCCGCCGAACTCGCCCCCTACTGGGAAAATGCGCTCCACTCCCTGCGCGACGCTCGCCACGTCATCGACATCCGAAATCTCGGCCTCATCGGCGGCATAGAACTCGAGCCCCGCACCGGCAAGCCAACTCTCCGAGCACTCGAGGCCTTCCGCGCCTGCTTCGATAAGGGCCTGCTGATCCGCGTAACCGGCGACATAATCGCGCTGTCGCCACCGCTGATCATCGAGAAGAGCCAGATCGATCAGATTGTGGATACGATCCGGGGCGTGCTCAACGGGCTGGATTAAGAGGCGCCCGACGATTCACGAACAACGCTGGAGTCGTTCTTGGGCCAGAGCCGGGAATCTCTCTGTTCGTCCGCGCTACCGCATGATTCCGCCCTTGTGGCTTCTATCTGATCAAAAAATCGAAATAGCTGTCCGGATGCGGCTCTTGGCTGAGCGTGAAGTGCCACCATTCTTCTTTCAACGGCCGGAAGCCGTTGGCAACCATTACGTCCTGTAGCAACATCCGGTTCGCACGCGCCTGCGGCGCCACCTCAGGTTCGCGCGGCCATGAACGCTTGTCGAAGAGATCGTACGGCCCGCCCATGTCCAGCTCTTCTCCGCTGCGTACATCGACCAGCGTGACATCAATCGTAGAGCCGCGCGAATGGCCCGAACGCTCCGCGATATAGCCAAGCTCGAACAGGCGCGACTTGTCGATGTTCGGATAGTAGTCCGCTTTGCGCTTCTGGTCAGCCGGATCGCGCGCCCACGCTGCAAAGTCAGCAACCGCGCGGGCGGGCCGATAGCAGTCGAAAACTTTCAGACCGAGGCCGAACTCCGAGAACTTCGCCTGCACACGCCCAAGCGCAGCGACGGCGTCGCGGGTCAGAAGACAGACAGGCGCATCGTAGCCCGTGATCGGGCGCCCTGTGAAATTCTCGCTGCCCGCATAGCGCATCTCGACGACGAGGCTCGGGATCGCCTTTCGGGCATCGGCAAATCCAGAACGGTCCTGTCCGTCAGCTGGCAGGCCAGCGCACGCCGTCAAGGCGCCGGCAAGAAAGCAGACAGAAACGAGACGCATACCCAACTGGATACCTGCCGCTGAATGAATCGTGGCCAAACGCAATGTCATTGGTACGCGGACCGGCGACTCCCGGCAACGCCGCACTGGCCAAAGCCTCAAGTTCGCCTAGGCTGGTTCGATGACACGATTTCTGAGCGGCGTGATCTCCATTCTTCTGCTTGCATCCGCATGTGCCGCGGCTCCGCGCGGCTCCATGGCGGAAGTCCGCGTCGCCTTCGATCGCACCGGCATCCGCGGCGCGACAGCATCCGGCCATGCCGATCTCGCCACCGGTCGCCTGATCACCGCGGATGATCCTGCTCGCGTCGCCTCGATCTCCAAGCTGGTCGTCGCCATTGGCGTGATGCGTCTGGTCGAGCAGGGCCTGCTTTCGCTGGACGAGGACGTGTCGGCGAGACTGGGCTGGACGTTGCACCACCCCGCCTTTCCCGACAGGCCTATCACCCTGCGCCTGCTACTCTCGCATCGCACAGGCCTCACCGATAATGTGTCGTACGTCCTTCCTCTCGATGCCTCGCTCCAGACCGTGCTCGCAGACCCGGCGGCGTGGGATCCAGCCCACGGGCCGGGAGATCGCTTCGCCTACGTCAATTTCAATTTTCCCATCGTCGCCTCCGTCATGGAGAAGGCAACCGAAGAGCGCTTCGACATGCTGATGCGCCGCCTGGTGCTGGCGCCACTCGGGCTGGACGCCTGTTTCAACTGGGACGCCTGCAGCGACGCGGCCGTTGCCCGTGGCGTTGTGCTCTATCGCGACGGCGAACCGGTACGTGACGACAACCGCGGGGCACGACCCGAATGCTCCGTCACACCTGCCGCCGACGGATCATGCGATCTCGCGACGTGGCGAGCAGGCGCCAATGGCGCAACCTTCTCGCCGCAGGGCGGGCTGCGCATCTCTGCGAACGGCCTTGCCGTGATCGGTCGCCTGTTGCTGGGGCGCGGCGAGGTCGACGGCGTAAGCCTGCTGTCGCCTGCATCGGTCGATCTTTTGCTGACGCCGCTCTGGACCTTCGACGGCGGCAATGGCCAGACCTTCGAGGCCGATGCAGCGGATGCGACATCCGGCGGCGTGATCTGCTCCTACGGCCTGGCGACGCAGACGTTGGCCACGTCTGTCGCGGGCTGTCGTGACGATCCGTTCGGAGACGGCGTCCGCCGCGTGGGACATGCGGGCGACGCCTATGGGCTGAAGTCGGGGTTGTGGATCGACGTGGCCGCCGGCACGGGCGTTGCCTATTTCGTGACCGACGCGTCACCCGATCCTGGACGCCGCTCGGCGTTCACAGCAAGCGAAGAAAGTCTGGCGGCGGGAAAGTAGCAGCTACGCCCGCGTTTCGATCCTGAGCAGGCGCGGCTCATCCGCCGTGATCGCCAGCGCGGCGATCTTGGCCAGCGCCTTCTCCACCGACGCACGCGGGCATGGATGCGTCATGATCGCGACCGGCGCTGCACCCGTGTCGCCCGCGGATTCCTGGATCAGCTTGTCGATCGAGACACCCGCCTCGGCCAGTTCCTCGGTCAGCGCGGCGAACATGCCCGGCTTGTCGGCCAGCTTGGCGCCGATGAAGAACGAGCCCTGATCGGTTGCACTGTTGGCGGCGGTGATTATCGCTGCGAGTTCGCGCGAAGGCTTGCCCAGCGGCGGCGTCGCGGGCCCCTCGAACAGACGCGCGAGGTCCCCCATCACCGCAGCAGCCGTCGGACCCGAGCCTGCGCCGGGGCCGGTAAAGGTCAGACGGCCAACCGGCTCACCTTCGACCACGACGGCATTCAGCGGACCATTCACGCTTGCGAGTGGATGATCGCGCGACACCAGCACCGGCGCCACGCGACAGCGCACGCTGCTACCCGCTCGATACGCCTCGGCCACCAGCTTGATGCGATAGTCGAACTTGTTGGCAAGCGTTATGTCCATGGCCTCAATCTTGTCGATGCCCTCGACCTGAACCTGCGTGAAGTCCGGCTGCGCGCCGAATGCGATAGCGGCAAGGATCAGAACCTTGTGCGCGGCGTCACCGCCCGACACGTCAAGGAATGGATCGCTCTCGGCATAGCCAAGCCTCTGCGCCTCAGCCAAGACCGTCTCGTAGGCAGCGCCGGTGCGAAGCATCTCGCTGAGGATGTAGTTGCACGTCCCGTTAAGAATACCTGAGACGCGGCTGACGATCACGCCCGACAGAGAGTTCTTGACTGCCCGCACGATCGGGATCGCGCCTGCGACGGCCGCTTCAAACAGCAGGTGCGTCTCGTGCTTTTCGGCAAGCGCGGCAATTTCCATGCCGTGCTCCGCGATCAGCGCCTTGTTGGCGCTGACCACTGACTTGCCCGAACGCAGCGCGGCTTCGACCGTCCGCTTGGCCGGCCCGTCCGATCCACCGACCAGCTCGACGACGACATCAATGTCATCCGCCAGCGCCAGCTCAACCGGGTCATCAACCCACCTGAACTTCGAGATGTCGACGCCGCGATTGCGGTTCTTGTTGCGGGCTGAAACGGCCACGACTTCCAGCTTGCCCGGAAGCCGAAGCTCAGCCTGCCGCTCGATCAGCTTCAGCAGGCCCCCGCCCACCGTGCCAAGCCCGGCGACGCCGAGCCTCAGCGTTTTCCCCGATCCGCTCATCCCGCAGCCTTCCTTGCTGTCGCAACTTCAGGTTTCGACTTGGGCTCTTTGTCAGGCTTGATCTTCGCGCCGTTCGCTTCCATGAATTTGCGAACATTGCGTGCAGCCTGACGGATACGCTGCTCATTCTCGACAAGCGCAAGCCGCACATAGTTGTCGCCATGCTCGCCAAAGCCTGCGCCTGGCGCCACAGCGACGTGCGCTTCCTTGATCAGGCGAAGCGAGAATTCGAGCGAGCCCAGTTCCTTGAATGGCTCGGGGATCGGCGCCCACGCGAACATCGACGCCTTCGGCTCCGGGATGTCCCAGCCCGCGCGGCCGAAGCTTTCGACCATCGCATTGCGGCGCGTGCGATAGATTTCGCGCTGCTCGTCCACGCAATCCTGCGGCCCATTCAGCGCAGCTGCGGCAGCCACCTGCACCGGCGTGAAAGCGCCATAGTCGAGATAAGACTTAACGCGCGCCAGCGCGGCGATCAGCTTCTCATTCCCCGCCGCAAAGCCGACGCGCCACCCGGCCATCGCATAGGTCTTGGACATGGAGGTGACTTCGACGGCGATATCCTTGGCGCCATCCACCTGCAGGATCGAGGGCGGCGGATCGCCATAATAGATTTCGGTGTAGGCGAGGTCCGATAGCACCCAGATTTCATGCTTCTTCGCGAACTTCACGACTTCCTTGTAGAAGTCGAGATCGACCACCTGCGCGGTCGGATTCGCCGGATAGCAGACCACCATCGCCGTCGGCGACGGGATCGAGTGACGAACGGCGCGTCCGAGGTTGGAGAGATACTGCTCCGGCGAATGCGCCTCGACCGAGCGGATGCTGGCGCCGGCCATGATGAAGCCGAATGAATGGAGCGGATAGGACGGGTTCGGCACGATGATGGTGTCGCCCGGCGCCGCGATCGCCTGCGCGAGGTTGGCGAAGCCTTCTTTCGACCCCAGCGTTACGACCACTTCCTTCGCCGGATCCAGCTTCACGCCAAAGCGGCGTCCGTAATAGCCAACCAGCGCCTTCCGCAGCCCCATGATGCCCCGCGAGGCGGAGTAGCCGTGCACGTCGGGGTTCAGCGCCGTCTCGCGCAGCTTCTCGACGATGTGCGGCGGCGTCGGCAGGTCAGGGTTGCCCATGCCGAGGTCGATGACATCTGCGCCACCAGCGCGCAGTCCGGCCTTGGTGACGTTTACCTGTTCGAACACGTAAGGCGGCAAGCGCCTGATCTTGTGGAAATCCAACATCATGTCGGTTCACCTGTCTCTGGCCCCGCGCCGGAATCACCAGAAGCGAGGCAAATCATTCTCTAAAGCCGGTTGAGACCAGCAGCTATCGGGAAAATTCGACCGCAGGAATTCGGCTAATTATTGCTCGTTCCGTTGGGCGGAACGGCCGTCCCCTCGGCCAGGGCGCGCCACCGCGCCGCCATAGCTCGGATTTCCTCCGGCGTGCGCGTCGATTCCGATCCGGCGGGAATTGCTTCCAGCTGATCGGCCGACGTCTTCAGCGTTTCAGCTTGTTGTTTCCACTCGGCCACGGAGCCGGCAACGGGACGAACCTCGGGGATATCGGCAAGTTCGGGATAACCTTCACCCTTCACTTCGACGGCCTTTTCTTCGAACCACTCCGGCGCGATCTGCGAAATCGCCGACTGCTCCATTATGTTCGCGCAGCCTGTGCTCAGCGTCAGGCCGCCCAGTCCTGCAATGATCGCGAGGCGGCGGTACATCCGATCCTTCCCGGCAGGGTCGCGGCGACCCGCGATTGCGCTTGTGTCGGTTACTACCTAGGGAAAGTCATTCGATTTGGCGAGCGGCAGTTTCAGCCGCCGCCGGCACATGAGATGATTGCCGGAATGAGCGAAACCGGGGGCAAACCTCCTGCAGACCCTGATAAGTCCGGGGAAATCCCGCCAAAGGGCGAGGGTTTTGCGGAAGTCAGCTTCGCGCGCCTCGGGCAGAAGATCGCCGATCTGAGCCGTGAACTTTCAGACATAACGCAGATCGCGGGCGGGGCGGCCGCTCCCCGGAAGCTGGAACTCGAGGCGGCGGCGTCGGCCTTCAAGGCGCTGACAGATTCCTATTCCAAGAAGCCAGAGGCCTTCAACGAAGCCCAGCTCGACCTGTTCGGCCGCCACACCCAGGCAATGCAGGAGATGTCTGCCGGCATGCCCTCGATCGATGGCGACGCGGACTCGCGCTTCGCCGACCCCGCCTGGCGCGAGAATCCATTCTTCGATTTCGTGCGCCGCGTCTTCCTGGCCTCATCCGGCTGGGCCGAGAGCCTTGCCTGGAGTGCTCCAGACCTCACCGAGACCGAACGCCGCCGCGCGGCCTTCTTCATCCGGCAAGCCACGGCAGCCATGGCGCCGTCGAACATGCTGATGGGCAATCCGAAGGCGCTGAAGGCGCTGTTCCAGTCCGATGGCCAATCGATCCAGAAAGGCCTCGCCCAGTTGCAGGACGATTTCAATGCTGGCGGCGGACGTCTTTCTGTCACCCAGTCCGATCCGGACGCCTTCGCGCCTGGGCGCAATCTCGCTGTCACACCGGGCGAGATCGTACTCAAGAACCCGCTGATCGAGCTGATCCGGTACAAGGCCACGACAAAGACCGTGCACGCGAGCCCGATCCTGATCTTCCCGCCATGGATCAACAAATACTACGTACTCGATCTGACGCCTGCGAACTCGATGGTTGCCTGGCTGCGCGATCAGGGCTTCACCGTGTACATGGTCTCGTGGCGCTCTGCGGATGACGAGACGAAGGATTTTGGCTGGGACGACTATCTCAAGCTCGGCGGCCGCGCCGCGCTCGACTGGGTGCATGCAAGGCACAAGGCCCCGGTCAACGTAGCTGGCTACTGCATTGGCGGCGCGCTCGCGTCGATCCTCGCAGCACGGCTGGCAGATGAGAACGACGCGCGGATCACGTCGCTCACGTTGCTTGCAGCCCAGACGGATTTTTCAGAGCCAGGCGATCTTGGACTGTTCATCGACGACAGCTCGATCGGCGGCATTGAGCATATGATCGCAGAGGCTGGCGGCGTCATGCCCGGCGAGGCGATGCGGGATGCGTTCAACCTGCTGCGGCCCGAAGACCTGATATGGCGCTATGTCGAGGACCGCTATCTGCTTGGCCACGAGGCCAAGGCTTTCGACCTTCTCTACTGGAACTCCGACCAGACCAACCTGCCGGGACCTCTGCACGTCACAAGCCTGCGCCGTCTCTACCTTGAAAACGCATTGGCGAAAGGCGCCTTCGAAGTCGAGGGCGCGAAAGTGGATCTCGGCCGCATTCCGACACCGACCTTCATCCACGCCGCCCGCAAGGACCACATCTCGCCCTTCGCATCGGTCTACAAGGGTGTGAAGCTTTTCAGGGGTGACGTAACCTTCCTGCTCGCAGATAGCGGCCACATCGCCGGCGTCGTGAACCCGCCGGCCGCCAACAAGTACCGCTACTGGATCAGCGATGTCCTCCCGCCTAGCAGCGATGGCTGGATGGCCTATGCGAAGGAGCATGCGGGCTCCTGGTGGCCGCTCTGGGCCGACTGGCTCAAAGGGCGCTCGGGCGGTCAGGTGACCCCGCCTCGTGCGCTCAAGAAGAACGCGCCCGCCCCGGGCGCCTATGTGCTCGAAACGCTCGCTACGATCCGCAGCAAGCGGGCGCTTTAGTCCGTTCCGGCTGTCCGGCTTCCTCGCTGACGCTGAATTGTTCCCATGTGACCTTGCGTAGTTTTTGGAACGGTTCTAATTCGGAGCCGATAAACGCCGCCTGCTCAGCCGATCTGGGCGATTCACAGGAGAAACTCTATGGCCGATGACACCGGTAAATGCCCCGTCCCCCACGCGCGCGGCAGGCAAAATCGTGACTGGTGGCCCAATCAGGTCAACGTTGGCGCCTTGCACCAGAATACGCCCGACTCGGATCCGATGGACGCCGGTTTCAACTACGCCAAGGAGTTCGAGAGCCTCGATCTCGACGCGGTCGTGAAAGACCTCAAGGCGCTGATGGCCGACAGCCAGTCCTGGTGGCCGGCTGACTACGGTCATTATGGTCCGTTCTTCATCCGCATGGCCTGGCACGCGGCCGGTACTTACCGCACAGGCGATGGCCGTGGCGGCGGTGGTCGCGGGCAGCAGCGTTTCGCACCGCTCAATTCCTGGCCCGACAACGGCAACCTCGACAAAGCGCGCCGCCTGCTGTGGCCGATCAAGCAGAAGTATGGCGCAAAGCTGTCATGGGCTGACCTTATGATCTTGACCGGCAATGTCGCCATCGAGTCGATGGGCGGCCCGGTGTTCGGCTTCGGCGGCGGCTGCGCCGACGTCTGGGAGCCCGAGACGCATGTGAACTGGGGAGCGGAAGACGCCTGGCTCGCCGACTCCAAGCATCCCGCCTCCCGCTACTCCGGCGACCGCGAGCTGCAGGGCGATCTCGGCGCGGTCCAGATGGGCCTCATCTACGTCAACCCGCAGGGCCCGGACGCCAATCC
>CAIMMO010000046.1 GCA_903842595.1 uncultured Alphaproteobacteria bacterium | reverse complement strand
GGTCCTGACCCTGCTGCAGGTATCGTTCAGCCATGCACAATGCCTTTGTCGCTGATTGCCCGGGCCAAACGCAGTCTGTTGCTCCAGCTGGCAGTGAGGCATTCGCCTTTGGTGCGCGCACCGGCCGCCATCGTCTCGCGCAGAGCCGGATGCGCCGCGCTCACCAGAATGACTTGACTAGGGGAGCCAGTCATTTTGCAGGGCGACGCCGTCATCGCGTGAACCAGTCAGCGAGCGGCCCATGACTGCATGGGTGCCGCCATACCGGCAGGCGTCTCGGTCTGCTTGCCATCGCTATGCAACTTTGCATCGGGGAACTCTTTTGTGCCTCTACGTGCCCGACGTCAGCGCGGATCAGGAACCGGCCGGCTGGCCTGTTCGCTCACGGACCGGGACGTCGGGCCGGGAACCTCAAGCTGTTGCCAGGCGCGGGAAGCGATCCCCCCGGCCTGCCGCGAAATCAATCCTATGGCGCGCCTGTCGGCGTCCTGAGCCCAGGCCTGTTCACAGCCAACACAGCAAAGCCAGGAGCCAGCGCACTGAAATCGAGCTTCACGATTTTCATCAAGGTCTACGATCAGGTCCGGCTGACAGAGAATGCAGACGATTGCCCGTAGATCGCCTCGATCGCCCCGGGCGCGCGCTGACTCTTGCGGTCCGCGCGCCCGAAGCGCTCCGTCAGTGAATTTACACAACGTCCGTGGACCCGACCTGCTGAGGTGTTACCGAACTTTGGACCATCCGGGCGCAGAGTTTTCGGGCGCACCTCAGCGATAGTCGTAGGTGTCGCGGTGCTGTTTGAAGTAGGGGCGGAGGCAAAGAAGCGGCGCGCTGATGAACATGCATGAAGAACTGTGGAGGAAAGCGGTGGTCCCTCGATCAGCTGTCTTGTGCGCGGGCCTGTCGCTCGCCGCATTGCGGAAGATGGGGACGGCTCGCCCGTCCGCTACGATATCAGCTGAAGCCGCTGGATCAGATGGTATGCTGCAGCTTCGGGTCGTCGATGGAGTTCCGCATGACTGACGTGCTCTTCAAACCGTCCGCTCACCCTGTGGTCCCCTGGATCCACGCCCACAGGTGGCTCCTGGCGTCTCTGCTTCTTGTGCTGCTGTTCTGCCAGCCAGCCTTCGCCCACGGGGTTGAAGCCGGCGACAAGGGCTACATTCAGGAGACGAGCGGGATCGTTTTCTGGCCCTTCGTCTACCTGGGCGCCAAGCACATGGTGACGGGCTACGACCATCTGCTCTTCCTCTTTGGCGTGATCTTCTTCCTCTACAGGATGAAGGACATCGGCATCTACGTGACGCTGTTCGCCATCGGGCACTCGGTGACACTGCTGTCCGGCGTTCTCGGGAATATCAGCGTCAGCTCTTACCTGGTGGACGCCATCATCGGTCTGTCAGTCGTCTACAAGGCGCTGGACAATATGGGCGCCTACCAGCGCTGGTTTGGCTTCCAGCCGAATACCAGGGCGGCAACCCTTGTCTTCGGCCTGTTCCACGGCTTTGGCCTTGCGACCAAGCTGCAGGACTTCGAGATGTCGCCCGACGGCCTCGTCGTGAACCTCATCGCTTTCAACATCGGTGTTGAACTGGGTCAGCTTCTGGCCCTGGGCGCCATTCTCATCGCGATGGGCTTCTGGCGCAGAACGCCGGGCTTCTGGAAGCACGCCTACCTCGCCAACACCATCGTCATGACCCTCGGTTTCGTCCTGACGGGCTACCAGCTCGTCGGCTACTTCGTCGCTTGATCGGAGACCTTCCATGTTCAACGCAGAAAGACCTGATCCTTCTGAACTGCCTTCGACCGGCAGACTTCTCAAATCGACCGGCATTGCAGCCGTCATCGCCAGCGCACTCCTGGTGACGACAGTGCTTCCGGCTGAATACGGGGTCGACCCGACAGGGGTGGGCTCCTTGCTCGGTCTGACTGAGATGGGCCGCATCAAGATGCAGCTTGCGGAAGAGGCCAAGGCTGACGCAGCTGCCGATTCCGGAACTGCCGGATCATCAGCCCTTGCAGCGCCAGCTGACGTGCCGTCTCTGCCGTCAGCTCCTGCAGAGGCGTCGCCCAGTCCAGCAGTCCAGCCGACGCTGGCGCCATCAGCGCCGCAAGACCAGGGATGGGCCGACACCACGACTGTCAATCTCGCGCCCGACGCCGGCTACGAGGTCAAGCTGGTCATGGAGAAGGGCGCCACTGCGCGCTTCGAATGGTTCACCAATGGTCCAAAGGTGAACTACGACACCCATGGCGACGGCGCCGGGACCAGCTATCACGGCTACGGCAAGGGTACGAATGTCGATCGTCAGGAGGGCGAGCTGACAGCTGCCTTCACCGGCAGCCATGGCTGGTTCTGGCGCAATCGCAGCGGACAAGCTGTAACCATCACCCTCCGCACGCGCGGCGACTACACTGACATGAAGCAATACGACTGAGGATCGCCGCGATGCTCTCGCCCCTCGGCAACGTCACCTCCCTCCGCCTGTTTTCTGCGCAGGGTGTGGCGCTGCTGGGCACTGGTGTGAACAGGCGCGGCGACAGCGTCCCGATAGGTGCGCCGCACAATTGATTTCATGAAAAGCGGAGGCGTCCTCCACCAGCGCCTGCTCACAAGCTTTGCCCAGAAGGAACTCTGGCAGTTCAATACTCAATTTGGGGGATGCCGGGGACGCTGAGCTCTGCTTTCTTTACAACGGTTTGGGGACGGGCGAGATCTCCGCTCAACCTCGTGTGGAGGGCTAGGCTGACCTTTGGTCAGCCTAGCTGACCCCCTGGACAGGTGGGACCTATCCCCGGCCTTTGCCCGGCTGCGCGACAGCGGCCCGCTTTGTCCGATCAGCGACGCTCAACGCAGGCGCCTTCTTTGCCGGGCTGCACACGTCACCACAAATGACGCCGGATCATGCTCGGCTGGGTAAACAAATGCACGTCGCCCCGGGCGCTCTTGAGCGCGCCCGGACATGATCCGGTTCGGCTGTCACTGTTCACGACGCTGAAGATCACTTTCGGCCTCTGCCGCCCTTGAGCCGCATGATGTTGGCGACGAGTGAGACGAGCTCCCCGATACGGCTGACCTCTGTCTTCTGGAACACCTGTCTGATCTGCGTGCGGACGGTAGCGACGGAGGTCTGGCGTTCTGCGGCAATCTCATCCGCATCGAGGCCCCTGGCGAGCAGGGACGCCACATTTGCTTCTGCCTGGGAGAGGGCAAATATCAGGCGGAGTTCGTGTTCTGCCGCTGAAGGCGCCTGGCTGAGGTCGGTCACCGTAACGAAAAGCCGGGCGCCCGGGAGCATGTCCAGGCCCAGGCCGCGAATTGCAATCGGACGAAGGAGCAGGGATCCACGCTCCTTTCTGCGCACCACGACGGCTTCATCGCTCAGATCCGGGATGATGCTCGCCCGCGCCATGCGCACGAGCGTTTCCAACTTGTTGCTACTCTCGCTATCGGCAGCCCAGAGCCGGCGATTGCGGATGCCGAACTCGCGGTCAAACAACCGTTCGGCCTGCGGGGAGATCGCGACCGCGCGACCTTCGCCGTCAAGCATGATCAGCGGGATCCCAAGCTGTGTCCCGAAATCGCTGATGCTTTGGGCGCGAATATCCCGAACCTGCTTTGCAAAAGCCAGCGTGCGGCTTGCGTGCGCCATCAACTCCGTGAGCGCGGGGGCCTCTTCGCTACCGACGGCGCCTTTGTTCTCCGCTCGCGCGAGCGACAGGATCCAGGACTGGTTGGCTAGATTGGTGCTCCACCCGGCAAAGTATGCCATTTTCTCCGGCACGTAGAGGTCGTGGTAGATGCCCGAACTCAGACGCCGGGCTTCCGGCACGACGAGATGGTCCAGGTATAGGCTTCTCGTGGGAAAAAGATTCACCGTTGCAGCCCGGTAGTCAGTCGCGACCCATCCACCGGCTTCATAGGCCTTGAAGGCCGCAAGCGAGTGATCGGCTGCGATGACCCGCAGTTCCTTGATATTGGAATGCACAACACAGAAATGATCGAATCCGATATCCTCGCCCACCATGTGGAGAGTGTTCGCGAGAGCGTCTGGCTCGAAGATGGCGGCCTCAAGTCGGGCTGCCGCATTTCCCTTGCTCTTCAAAATAGTGCCGCCTTTGTCGCGCGAGGCCAATCAGGCAAAGCATGCCTGAACCGCGCCTCGCGTTTGCCGCTGGGCCATCCTCTCGATCGGGGGTTGCAACCAGGAGCCGTTCTTTTCGCGCCAATTATTCTGTTCGATCTCGGGCATAATCAATCTCAAAATTTTGATTTTTGTTGACCACGTATCGAGGCCCGGCGTGCCTTTCGCCGCTACGCAAATAATCAAATTTGGGTATGCGCACGCCTGGCTGGCGTGCACTTGGTTGCAGGCTGAGGCTTATCGCCGACCTGGACCGGGCAAGGATTGGCGCGGTCGTTCGGTCTGCCCTTGCAAGGCTGCAACGGCGATCAAGGACCGATGCAGATTGGGCGGCTCACCCGTGAAAGGGTTGCAGTTTGCCCTGGTGGGATCGCGCGGTTGTTCGGAGCTGTTCCAGATTCTGTCTTGACCTTAAAGCTCCGTATACAGAGTATGTTCCAACGCTGCCTGAAATCGCTGCGCCCTTGGAACTGGACGAAAGTTGTATGCCGTCTGGCGATGCAATAGCGGTCTCCGGGGACTTCCGGATGTTCGGCATGAGCGACAGCATCGAGGCGATGACGGGCGTACGGGCGGATCTGCGTGAGCTTGCCATGGCGGGTCCACGCAACGAGGTCGCTGGCCGGACGATGATCGACATGGATGACCTTCTGCTCGACCTCGTCGATACAGGTCCTGTGGCGCCGGCGGACATCGCCATGCTGATCGTCATGGATACGGACACGCTCTTCGACCATCGCTCCGTCCTGACCGACTACGCGCTCTCGTAGTCAGGCTTGAAGTGCGGTTGGTTCAGAAGCAACGCCTGTCTGGGCTGCTGCCGATTGCGCGTACAGCAAGTCGATGTGTAGCGGCGTGGGTCACGGCGCCGACAGGCCCGCGACAGGCCAGCGACAGGAATGAGTTCGCGAAGATGAGAGGGGTCCTTCATCGGCACCCGCTCACGGTTCCAGTATCTGCGGCCGGTGAAGTCTACCCCCTGGAAACGCAGTGGCCGCGACCGGGGGGGAACGGTCGCGGCCTTTGCGGGGTAAGTGCGCGGGAGGGGGTCATCGCGGCACTTACCAGTTGCGGCGGATTCGGCCGGGGAAGCAGAGTTGTCCGTCGCTCATGTGACAGTAGAGCGGAGGTCGATGAACAGTTGGTTAACGCCAGAGGCTGTTTCGTAAACACTTGTGGCGCTTTCCGCCGGCACGCTTCGGATCCTCGCGCCGGTCCGATAGCTCGCTTTGCCTGATCCTGAGCTGCCTCGGTTTTCTCGGCCAGCTACCAGTTTGTGCCGGTGCCGACCTGCCGCCCCCTACCTGCCGGACCCTGTCAACAGAACGACATGCTGATCTTCCGGCCTGCGCGCCTTCGGATCGAGGTCGAGCCCGAGCCGAGGCCTGGTGTCGTAGGTAAGCGCCTTGCGGACCTTGAGATCAAACGTCCCGCCGCGCATGCCACAGTCGCTCTCGATCAGCCCACACAAACAAAGTTGTCGTTGACGGGAACAGCCTCGCCATTCCACCGATAGGCCGCCAGCTTGCCGCCCTTGGCGACACTGTAGTCGATGCAGACAACCCGCTCGGACAACGGACCTGGCTCGCCTCTGAGCCAGTAGTGCCCGACAAAGACAGGCTTGTCGGGGGCAGGGTGTACCGGCGGTGGCGGGAGAAGATCCAGCTCTGCCAGCTGCTCGCGCGAAAGCTCGGCGCCTCCGAACTCGAGCCGCTGCGATACCGCGAGATCTGGCGACGTCCACCATTTCAGGCGGGCTTCCGAACGCGGGGTCCCGTCCTTGTCGGTAAATGCGAACGCCGGAGGCAGTTTATGCTCGGGTCCCTTGAGGATCGTCTCGACCGCACGATGCACACCAGAGCTCTTGTCTTCGTAGAGGCTCAATGTGCATCCGGAGAGGCGTCCCGTGTCCGTGAGATGCGGCCGAAGCGTCCTGAAGCTGTCTTCGCACCAGCATGCGTGCACGACACCAAACGCCTCTGTATCGATGAAGAGCGGCAGCGTCATGAACCAGGAGAT
>CAIMMO010000045.1 GCA_903842595.1 uncultured Alphaproteobacteria bacterium | reverse complement strand
GCCCTCTGCGTTTCGGACGAAGTTTCGGGCGGCCTCAGGGCTCGAGGATCTCGCCGGTTTCGGGGTCGATGCTGAGTTCGGACGTTGGCGGCGTCTCGGCCGTGGGTGCGGACTTGCGGCGCGCCTTGGAGTGCTTGAGGCGGAAGCTGTCGCCGTTGAACTCAAGGATGTGGACGTGGTGGGTCAGCCGGTCGAGAAGCGCGCCGGTGAGCCGTTCAGAGCCCATCACGGACGTCCATTCGTCAAAGGGAAGATTGGAGGTGACGATGGTCGAGCCGCGTTCATGGCGTTGGCTGAACACGTCGAACAACAACTCGGCGCCGGTGCGCGAAAGCGGGACATAGCCCGGCTCGTCGATGATCAGGAGCTTTACCGCTTTTAGCTGGGCCTGAAGCTTCAGCAGGCGTCGCTCATCGCGCGCTTCGTTCAGGGTGTGGACCAGGCCGGCTGCGGTATAGAACGCCACCGAGAAACCACGCTGGCAAGCTGCGAGCCCCAACGCCAGCGCGGCGTGAGTCCTGCCGGTTCCAGAGTTGCCAAGGGCGATGACATTGTCGCGCCGGGCAATGAACTCGCAGCGGGCAAGTTCGAGGCCCAGCATCTTGTTGACCTTTGGGGTCGCGGTGAAGTCGAACGTGTCGATGGACTTGATGGCTGGGAAGCGCGCCTCCCGGATGCGGCGCTCAACGACGCGCCGCGCCCGATCGATCAGCTCCATCTCGACGAGGCGCAGGAGGTAGCGCGGATGGTCGATCTTCTCGGCGGCGCAAAGGGCTGCGACCTTGTCGTACTCGCGCAGGATCGTCGGTAGCCTGAGCTGCTTGAGATGATGGGCGAGCAGCATCTCTGGCGGGGCGCTCATGCCGCCATCTCGATGTTCTGTGCGGTTGTCAGGGCCAGATAATCGGCGGCCCGTGTGGCCTTGACCTCGGCGCGCGGAAGATGGAGGTAAGCTTCAAGGTCGAGCTTGACCGTACGGCGTTCGACGCGGGCGGCGACAAGCTGCTTGACGGCGTCGAAACTGATGGCGCTAAGCGACAGCGCCGTGATGATGGCGGCGGCGACATCGCCGAGCGCGAAGATCTCGATCAGGCGCAGCACCTGGATGTACTCGCGCCGCCCCCGCGTCCCCATGCGGCTCTCCAGAAGCCTGCGCAATGTCGCGAACTCCTCCGGCAGGCCCCAGTTCTCAAGCGGCGCCGCCTGATCGAGAGCGTTAGCCTTGCGCTCCAGAAGCTCGAGAGAGTGCAGCGGATCGAAGATCAGATCGGCCTTGGCGCAGGCGCGCGGATAGCGGGCGATAACGTCGGCGCCGCAGATGACGACGACTTCGTCGACGAACCCCTTCGCCAGGACCTCGCGATGGCCATGAGCCAAGTGGGCACGGAGTAATCATTGGTGCGGTAGCGCACCAGTGAGAACGCGCCGACACGCGTCGCGACTTTCTCGCACGGCTCGAAGGCGCCGACCGGATCGTTGCGGAGGACACCGATGTCCACCGCGATGCGCGCGCCGATCGTGGCCTCAAAGCCGCGCAGGACATCGTCCTGACGACGGGTGCAACCCGCCGCGCGCGGGATTGGCTGAATGCGCATGTGGCCGAATTCCGCGATGAACTTCGCGAGGCCGAAAGCAAGGTCGAGGCGCATCGCTCCGGCACCGGCCTGCTGCGCACAGGCGGCGACACACTCACCGAACAGACGATCCGCGAGATAAATGCCCAGCTGACAGCCGCCCAGGCGGAGTACGCGACCAAGAGTGCACGGCTTGGCAACATGAACAGCCAAATGCGCGCGGGCGCCGGCATCGATACGATCGCAGAGGCCCAGAATTCGGCAACGATCGTCAACCTTCGTGCCGCACAGAGCGCTCTCACGGCGTGCAAGTCGGACGTTGTGCGCCGGTACGACATCAAGTACCCCGAATATCAGCGCGTCATCGCCGAAGATCAGGACAATGAGCGGCAGATCAACGCTGAATTGAAACGCATCGCCGCGTCACTCGACCAGGAAGTCCTGATCGCGAGTGAGCGCGTATCCAGCCTGCAGAGCAGCCCAGGTCGCGCCAAGGGTGAGCTGTCGGCCAACAACCGCGCCGGCGTCGAGCAGGCCGCGCTTGAGCGCGACGCCAACGCCACGCGAACGCTGTTCGAGGAGTTCAGCGGCCGCTTCAAGGAGACGAGCGAGCTGAAGGGCATCACCGAGGCTGACGCGGTGGTGGACAGCTATGCGCCAGTGCCTGGCGGACCCAGCTTTCCCAACACCAATCTCAACCCGATGCTGGGGTTCATGCTGGGGCTGGCCCTTGCGGGTCTGGTTGGCCTCGTTCTGGAGCTGCTCGACAACGACATGTCCTCGCCCGAGGAGGTGGAGCAGGTCGCAGGTGTTCCCTACATCGGGCAGATTCCGCTGCCTCCGCCTGCAACCGCCTTCTCGAAAGTGCTTGCAAATCCCGGCGACTACCTTGTCGACAAACCGCACTCAGGGTTCGCCGAAGCTTTCCGCCACCTGCGCGCCTCGATCATGTTCGCGGACATCGACAAGGCCGCCAAGACCGTCGCTGTTGTCTCGTCGTTGCCCGGCGAGGGAAAGACGAGCATGACGTTCTGCCCAGGCCGCATGGCATCAATGTCAGGCACGCGCACGATCGTCAGCGACGGCGACATCCGCTTGCGGCAGCTTACGGAAGCCTCGGGCGTGACCAATGAAGCCGGCCTGCTCGAATATCTGTTTGGCGAAGCCGCGCTGGCCGACGTTGTCCAGGCGGATGACAAGACCGGCCTTCACATCCTGCCGCTGTCGGACCGCAAGCACACGCCGCGCGACGTCTTCGGCAGCCGCGCCTTCGACGCACTGCTCCTGTTGCTGCAGCAGAACTACGACCTGATCGTCATAGACACCGGCCCCATTCTGCTGATGGCGGAGGCGCGTTTTGTTGTCCCGACGGTGGACCAGGTCGTCGTCGCCACGCGCTGGCGCAAGACGCATCGCAACACGCTGCGCGACACGATGAAGATCCTGCGCGACTTTCATGCGAACATTGCCGGCGTGGTGCTGACTTTCGTTGACCTGCGCAAGAAAGGCCATCACGCCTCGACGTGGGCGAACTACGCCGCGTACTCGAAATACTATCAGGACACCTGAGCGAGCGCCTGCTCGAGGTCGGCGATCAGATCGGCCGGTTCTTCGAGGCCGATCGACAGGCGGATGAGCGGACCGCCGAGGTCTGACGTTGAGCTCGTGCGCTTCAGCTGCGGGTCGCAATGGATGACAAGGCTCTCGAACCCACCGTATGAGAAGCCGAGGCCGAAGAGGTCGAGCGCGTCGAGGAAGGCGTGAACCTTCGCGGTCGGCATGGGCTTCAATGCGATGCTGAACAGGCCGGATGAGCCGGTGAAGTCGCGCTTCCAGAGCGCGTGGCTGGGGTCGCTCTCAAGGGCAGGGTGGATCACGCGGGCGATGGCGGGGTGTTTCGTCAGCCAGCGCGCCACTTCCAGCGCAGACGCCTGATGATGATCCATGCGCATCGCCAGAGAGCGTGCTCCGCGGAGCACCGCATAGGCATCGTCCGGCGCGACGTTGACGCCGAGATCGGCGACAGTTTCCTTGAGGCGCGCGAGGAGCCTGTCGTCATTCAGGTAGATGGCGCCGTTGAGGATATCGGCGCCGCCGCTGACATATTTGGTGTTGGCCTGCACCGAGAGATCGAAGCCAAGCGTCAGCGGCTTGTGGAAGACACCGGCGCTCCAGGTGTTGTCCATGACTGACACGACGTTGGCCGAACGCGCGGCGGCGGCGATCGCGGGCGCGTCTGCAATCTCGAATGTCATCGAGCCGGGGCTTTCGACGAAGACCAGCGTCGTTTCGGGCCGGAGAAGCGTGGCAATGCCGGCGCCGATCTGCGGGTCAAAATATGTCGCCTCGCAACCCCAGCGTGGCAGCATGCGATCAACGAAGCGGCGCGTGGGGCCGTAGACATTGTCGCCCACCAGTACATGTCCGCCAGCGCCGCCAAAGCCCAGGAAGGGAAGGATGCATGCCATCAGGCCTGATGGGGCAAGCACGCAATGCTCTGCGCCTTCGATCTCGCAAAGCGCCTGTTGCAGGGCTTCATGCGTCGCCGTGCCGTGGCGTCCGTAGGTCCAGCCGCCGGGCTCGAACAGCTTCGATGCGCTTTCGACGATGACGGTGGATGCCTTCTGGACGACGGGATTTACGCCACCCAGCGTGAGTTTGCGGTCGCGTGCGGCGTGGGTGAGGCGCGTTCCGAGGCCGCGTGGCCTTCCCGACTTGCCTTCCTCACCCATTGTTCAGCCTGTCTCGACCGCGCCGCCGCTGTCGGGCTGGGCCCACTCGGCCCATGACCCGTCATAGACAGCTGCATCGTCGTGACCGAGCATGGATTGCGCGAGGGCGACGATGGCGGCGGTAACGCCAGAGCCGCATGTGTTGACAATGGGCTTCGAGAGATCGACGCCGGCCTTCTCGAAGATCGCGCGCAGGTGGTCTTCCGGCTTGAGACGGCCGTCGGCCGCGATGAGGTCGGCATAGTAAACGTTGAATGCACCGGGCATGTGCCCTTTGCGAAGACCGGGGCGTGGCTCGTCGACCTCGCCGCGGAAGCGCGCGCCGGAGCGGGCGTCCACAACCTGTGCTGACGAACCGCCGACCGTCTCCTTCATCTGCTCAAGATTGCGGACGAGGTCGCGGCGCGGGCGAACCGTGAAGTGCCGGTCGGCCATGAAATGGGGCGGCAGGTCTTCGACGGCGCCGCCTGCATCGCGCCACGCGTTGAAGCCGCCATCGAGCACCGCCACGTCTGCGTGACCCATCGCCCGGAACATCCACCATGTGCGCGCCGAGGCGAGGAAGCCGTTCTGGTCGTAGCAGATGATGCGGTGGCCATCGCCGAGGCCAAGTCGGCGCACCCGCGAGGAAAACTTCTCCGGCGGCGGCAGCATGTGGGGAAGCGGGATTGTGGTGTCCGCAACATCGTCGATGTCGAGATGACGTGCGCCGGGGATGTGGTGCACGTCGTATGCCTGCTTTCCGGTTTGCGGGGCGCCCGGCATGAACCAGGTGCAATCGAGCACGCGCACATCTGGCGCTGTGAGATGTGTCCTCAGCCAGTCGGCCGAAACGACCGGTTTTTCCGGTGTGAAAGGCGCGACCATGAGGGGCCGGCTCCATGCTCTGATGAATGACCTCCTCCAACTAGCCAGAGCCGCAGGCCGCCGCAAGGCGAGGATATGAACTGAATGCCCGTAAGGGGCGAAAAGCGCGCTGGCGTGGCATATGCCGGCCGGCGATGTATCGTTCGTGCGCGCGCCGACCGGGACACTTGCTGCTGTTCGGAAACGCGACAGCCCGGCCACCGCAGCCTCGATCTGTCCTGCTTTTTCGATGCTTCGCGCTGGGCGCGAAGCCTTTGGTTTGCGTCGCGATTGCATCTTGCCCCGCGCGAACGTGACCAACGGGAGGATTGCGCCCGCTCCCGGAGCATCCTCGCCGGTGGACTGGCACCCTCCAAGAAAACCAGCCATTTGGCGGACCGGAAATGCGCGCCGGGCTGTGCCTGCGGACCCCAGTCCGGGCAGGCCCCGAAACTCCCATTGGCGGTACGGTTATTGGGTTTCTGGTCACTGCGGGCGCCCACCACGGGTCCGCCAAAGGACAATGGCATGGATGATGGCAGCAGGCTCGACGCTGGCCGCTTCGAGGTCTGGAGCGAAGCTTCGGCCGCCGGAGCTAGCTATCGCGTGCAGACCAGCAGCCTCAAGCGGCTGATGGATGTCTTTATCGCGTTTCCCCTGCTGATCTTCATGTCGCCGCTGCTGATCGCGATCTACGTTGCGATCAAGCTGTTTGACCCGGGCCCTGCGCTGTTTAGGCAGCTCCGCGTTGGCCGGGACGGCGAACTGTTCACCGTCCTGAAGTCTCGCTCCATGCGTGTGGACGCTGAAGCGCGCCTCACACAGCTGCTCGCTGCGGATCCTGTCGCGCAGGAAGAGTGGAGCCGCTACCAGAAGCTGCGCCATGATCCCCGCGTGACGTTCGTCGGCGCCATCCTGCGCAAGAGCAGCCTCGACGAACTTCCCCAGCTGGTGAACATCCCGCGGGGGGAGATGTCGTTGATCGGACCGCGACCGGTCACCGCTGCTGAAACCCATCGCTATGGATCGGCCTATCGGTTCTGTACGGCTGTCCGCCCGGGTGTGCTGGGGTTGTGGCAGGTGAAGGGCCGCAACCGGCTGACCTATCCGCAGCGGGTCGCGCTCGACGTGCGCTATGTGACGACATGGTCGATCTGGCAGGATCTCAAGATCTGCATGCTGGCCATCCCCGTCGTCCTGTTCGGGCTTGGCGCGTACTGACTATCGCCGCAGCGCGGCAGGTTTCTTCCCAGAGTTTCAAGTCTGTAAGTTGACGCAGCGTTTTGTGACAAAAAACCTGACGATGCCATCAGTCAACTTCGTTGCACGGCGGGCTTGTGGAATTTTCAAGACGCCGGTCCAATTGTAATCAGCCCGGCTGTCTCACGCGTTGCATCTCGTGAGTTCGGCAAACTTCGCTGGAGACTGGTTTGGCAATCACAGAGCATCAGTCGATCTGGCGGACCGCCCCCATGGCCGGGGAGAGCGATGCGCCATTCGTTGCCAGCGTCCGCCATGGCGACGGAGATGATCCCGCGCTAGCTTACGAGCCGCGCTGGGGAAGGTGGAAGGTGACGCTGGTTGTCGTCCTCTTCTGCGCGGCCTTCTGGTCCGGCGTCGGGTACATCGTAACGCGTCTGCTCGGCTAGTTCTCGTACCAGGACGGTGTCGGCAGGCCTTTTTCCTTCAGGAACGAGCCATTGTACAACTTGGACAGGTAGCGGTTTCCATAGTCGCACAGGATTGTAACGACAGTGGAGCCGGGTCCAAGCTTCCGGCCCAGTTCGATCGCCCCGGCGATGTTTATGCCCGAAGACCCGCCAAGGCACATTCCCTCCTCGCGCGTAAGATCGAACACGATCCGCAGGGCGGTTGCATCGTCGATCCGCCAGGCATCGTCGACCTCCACGTCCTCAAGGTTCGCGGTGATCCGCGACTGGCCGATGCCCTCGGTTATGGAGGTCCCCTCGGATTTGAGCTCGCCCGTCTTGTAGTAAGAGAAAAGCGAGGCGCCGCCCGGGTCGGCCAGGCCGATCTGGACCTTCCGGTTCCGTTCCTTGAGCGCCATGGAGACACCGCCAAGCGTACCGCCGGAGCCGACAGCGCAGATGAAGCCGTCGACCTTGCCGTCCGTCTGTTCCCAGATCTCGGGACCGGTAGTTTCATAGTGCGCGCGGCGGTTGGCGACGTTGTCGAACTGGTTGGCCCAGACGGCCCCAAGGGGCTCGGTCTTCGCCATCTCTTCGGCCAGACGGGCCGAATACTTAACATAGTGGTTAGGGTTGGCATACGCGACGGCGTCCACCTCCACGAGCTTTGCGCCGAGGCTGCGCACGGCGTCCTTCTTTTCCTGGCTCTGGGTTCGCGGCATCACGATCACTGTGCGGTAGCCGAGCGCGTTGCCGACAACAGCCAGGCCGATGCCGGTGTTGCCTGCGGTTCCCTCGACAATGACACCGCCGGGCTTGAGCCGGCCGGACCTTTCGGCGTCGCGGATCATGCCGAGGGCGGCGCGATCCTTGACTGACTGCCCCGGGTTCAGGAACTCTGCCTTCCCATAGATGTTCGCCCCGCTGACCTCCGAGGCCCGCCGGAGTCTGATCAACGGCGTCCGGCCGATGGCCTCGATCACATTGGCGTAGGTGCGCATGCTTCGCCTCTCGGGGTCACGGATCGATCCTGTATCGTCTACCACCTAGGGAGATTGTCGCTGCCGATCAACAGCATGTCCCTGATCCGGCAGGGGAAGACGCGCGTAACAGGACAGAATGCGAGGACCCATGATGAAGTGGATGACGTTGGCTTTCCTGATGATCCTGGCGCCGGGGCCGGCGGTGGCTTCGCCATGGGATCCTTCTGACGGCGCGCGTCTGGAATTCGATGTCCTGCGCGACGGTGGCAAATTCGGTACCCACATACTCAAATTCGATCGGGACGGCGACACGTTGACAGTCGACACGGACGTTGAGCTGCGGGTCACGCTGGGACCAATCACCCTGTTCGAGCATCTTCATGATGTGACCGAGAAATATACCGGTGACCGCCTCGTATGGGTCGGCTCGCGCACGAAGACGGGTGGCAAGTGGAAGACGCTGTCGGTCGAGGCCGTGAACGGCGGGTTCAATGTGAAGGGTGAGAAGTTCAAGGGGCTGGTGAAGGACTCCATCATTCCCTCGACACATTGGAACGAGAACCAGATGCGTCAGGGCTTCCTGTTCTCGACCGAGACGGGCGAAAGTCTTCCGATGAAGGTAACTGATCGCGGCATCGAAAACATCAAGGCCGCCGGACGCTCGATTGAGGCGCGGCGCTATGACGTGGACTCCGAACTCGACGCCAGCTTCTGGTACGATGCTCAGGGGCGCTGGGTGAAGACAGCGTTCGAAGCTGAAGGGTCGAAAATCGAATATGTGCTGCGGAAACTGCCCGCGTAGCGCTGCGCTTGCGGTTGATGGGCGATATGCTGGTTACCCGAGAAGCATAACTCCATACCCAATGGGGACGCGCGTCTTCACATCTGTGCGCTTCCGAACAGACAGAGCGTGGCGGGCCTCGCAGTCTCGCCAAGGCCTGACGCTGGTTGAACGTCTTGGCGGCCAGGCCCGGTTTTGCAGGCATGGCCGGTTGTGACCGTTCCCGTGACCCATCCGGCTGGAGCCACGGTCAATGAAGATGTTGCGCGCCCTTGTTGTCGGTTCTGATCGCTCCGGGAGACGCGAGGTCGTTGGACGACTGGATGAATGC
This sequence comes from uncultured Alphaproteobacteria bacterium, assembly GCA_903842595.1. Taxonomy (GTDB): domain Bacteria; phylum Pseudomonadota; class Alphaproteobacteria; order Caulobacterales; family Hyphomonadaceae; genus UBA7672. The sequence continues at coordinate 17,398 of CAIMMO010000045.1, read as the reverse complement.
CAGTTTGAGTGCGTCGAGGCAGAGGACTGCATCGCGGCGCTTCGGTTCGCGGGCGACGACTCGATCGATCTGATCGTCACTGAAGTCGAGACCAGCAGGCTGAGCGATTTGCCGCTTCTGCAGATCGTCCAGAATGGCGGTTTCGGAAAGTCGCCACCGCCGGTCATTGTCTGCTCGGCCCTATGGCATGATGCGCCATGGTCGCCGAACCGGGGTGGACTTGAGGTGACCTTGTTGGGGAGACCCTTCACGCCGCGCGCCTTCGCGGACGCGCTCGATGCCGCCTTCCCTGTCGAGTAATCATTGGACGCGGAGATTTTCCGCGACTTCAGGCTACAATCTTCCCCTGTGTCCGGCGTCGAACAGACAGTGACGTTTGGGCATATGCAAGTCCCCCAATCTCGGGATTCGGTCCCGTACAGAAATCAGGGGCTTGCACCATGGCGGCGATCAAAACCTCTTTGGTTGATACCAGAGGTTCCGCGGCCGTTGGGGCGCCAGTCTCGAGCGCTCTATGCGAGCAAGCATCGGACAACGACCTTTCTGCCGCGTTCGGCAGAGGGATGTGCGTGCTCCCCGTCGCCTTGGACGACTGAAGCATGTTCAATTCCAGTCAGCTAGATGTCAGGAACGCTATACTTGCCGATATCTCACCCGGAGATTTCAGCCTGCTGCGCGGGCATCTGGAGCGGGTGGAGATGTTGGCCGGCGCTATCCTGCAGGGCGCTGCAGAGCCCGCGAGGCATATCTATTTCGTTGAGCGAGGGATCATTTCGCTTCTGGCGCCGCTGGAGCAGGGCGGCCGCATCGAAGTGGGCCATGTCGGGCGTGAAGGCGCTGCTGGCGTTCACGCTGCGCTGGGCGCGGGAACGCTGATATCCGAGATCATGGCGCAGAGCGACGGCATCGTGTTGCGGGCCGATTCGCTGGCCGTGCGAGGCATGATCGAGCAATCGGCGCAGCTTCGCCAGAAGCTGAACGGCTTTGCCAACCTGCTTTACGCGCAAGTCGTACAGACTTCGGCGTGCAACACTGCCCATGAAGTCGTGCAGCGCCTCGCGCGCTGGCTGCTGATGGTTCACGATCGCACCGAGGGCGACACGCTGTATCTGACGCATGAGCTGATCGCGCTCATGCTCGGCGTCACGCGGCCGGGCGTGACGATTGCGGCCGGCTCGCTGCAGAAATCCGGGCTGGTCCAGTACACGCGCGGACGCCTGACGATTGTGGACCGGCCCGGCCTCGAAGCGGCCGCGTGCGAATGCTATGGGATCATTGCCGCCTACTGTGCGGCAGAACGCATCTAGACGTCGGACGCCAGCTTGAGCCCGATCATGCCGGCTACAATGAGCAGCGCTGATGCGATGCGCATCGGCGTCGCGCCCTCGCCAAGCACGACAATCCCGAGGATGAAGGCGCCCACCGCACCGACCCCAGTCCAGATGGCGTAGGCGGTGCCAAGCGGAAGCTCCTTCATCGCCAGCGACAGCAGCCAGAAACTGCCGATCATCGCGACGATGGCGATGGCGGACTCGGCGGGTTTGGAAAAGCCGTCAGACACTTTCAGCAGATAGGCCCAGACGACTTCGAGAAGCCCGGCCACGCCAAGAAAAACCCAGGCCATGATGGCCCTCCATCAAAAGTCGGGTCGTCCCGAATTATTGCCCAGACTGGGGGAGGTCGTCCTCGCTTGCGGGGCATGTGGGACACGCGTGTGAGGGGGTCAAGCGTGACCAGTTGAGTTTCCGGCGCATCGGCCTATCCCTCCGCCATGGCCGAATGGAGTGACCAGGCGATTTCGCTGGGCTTGAGGCGTTTCGGCGAGACCGGAGCGATCCTCGAAGTGTTCGCGCGCGAACACGGCCGGCGGAGGGGCATGGTCTATGGTGGCGCCAGCCAGAAGAAACGCGCCCCGATGCAGCCGGGGAATACGCTCTCCTTGACGTGGAAGGCGCGCGCGGACGACAGCCTCGGCTTCTTTACGGCTGAGACAGAGACCGAGCGTGCCGCCGTCCACATGGCGAGCGGGGAGGCTCTTGCGGGGCTGTCGGCGCTTGCAGAGTTGCTTGCTGCTGCGCTGCCGGAAGGCGAAGCCAAGCCTGCGCTTTATGATGCTGCCGAAACGCTGCTCGATATGCTCAGCAATGAAGAGGTCTGGCCAGCTCTGTTCATCCGGTGGGAGCTGGGGCTGCTCGCCATGCTAGGCTACGGATTGGATCTGGAGAATTGCGCTGTCAGCGGCGCAAATGATGGTCTGACGCATGTAAGCCCCAAGTCTGGGCGCGCGGTCCGCGGATCTGATGCAGGCGCGTTTCTCGACCGGCTTCTGCCGCTGCCGCTGTTTCTGATCGACAACACTGCGCCAGCGACGCCGCTCGATATCCACAACGGCTTTCGCCTCACCGGACATTTTCTGGGTCAGCGATTATTCGCCGATCTCAACAAGCCGGTCCCGGAAGCACGCTACCTGATGATTGATCGTCTGGAGCGTGCGGGGCGGCTTTCTACCGGCTGATCGCGCCCGGTTCAGTTGGTCATGCCGAGGAAACCTGAATAGATCTCGGCTGCTTCAAGATAGCCCCATCCCTTGCTGGCGGCGTACTTGGCGGGCTCGAGATTCTTGAGGTGACCCGTCAGGCCCGACTCCATCTGAAACGGATTGGACTCGTCGGTTACCCATGCCCGGATCAATCGATGCTCGTTCGTCTCCAGCAGTTCAACAAGACGCGGCACCTTCTCTGGCGGCACATAGGCGCCAAGGGAGAAATTGTCCGCCAGGTCGCGATGGAGATCGCGACCCGTAGCACGTCCCGCAGCGATCATTTCCTCGAACAGCGGTGTGGGCTTTTCGAAAAGATCACCTGAATTGATGTTTACGTGCTGAACGATCGACGAGGCATGCGCCCGGCCTTTTCCCATCCAGCCCGGCTGCAATTCCGCAGCGAACTGCATGATCCGAAAGGGCAGGCCGGCAAGCGCGTCACTCGCTTTCACCAGGCTGTGGCGTTCGACGTTGGGATCGCTGACTTCGATCCATCTGCTGTCATCTTCCTGTGGCGGCAGGCCGGCTGCGACCCGCGCTTCCTGTTCAAGCGAATCAAGGTCGAAAGGCGCTGTTGCCGTCCGCCGGTCCCAGATCGCCCGAATCGCGTTCCAGTGCGCCACGCCATGTTTGCGAGCGCGAGCACGATCGAAGGCTGTCGCCTCAGCATCGACTTCCAGTGCTGAGAGATAGGGCGGTGCTTTGCCGATAGCTTCGGCAACGGCCGTGTCGAGTTTCTGAAGAGGCTGCGAGCGGCGTGCGTCGAGATCGGCCAGCATTGCGGCGCACAGCTCGTCGATCTTGGGCGGGGGGTGGCCAGCACAGTCGAGAAATGACTGGTATGCAGCGAGGGCCTCAGCTGGGGTCTGCGATGTAATGAAGAAAGGCCGGCCCCAGACGTGAAGGTCGGAATCGAAGCCCGGAATGCCGGGTGAGTACGCCGGCGTCTGATAAGTCTCTTCGACCATCGGAGAGGCACGGCCGAGGAGCGTTCCCAGCAGGCTCTGCTTTCCTGGCGTCTTGTAGCGATGGGTGACGATCGGGGCGACGGCTTCCTGTGCTTCCCGCATGGCGCTGGACAGCCGGGTGGTGGCCAGTGCCCAGACCGACGCCCGGTGGAGCACCTCGGCGAGATCGACCGCGCGGTCCAGCAGGTCGGAGATATCACCCTCGCCCATGGCATAGGGAATGAGGCGGGAGCGAAACAAGTCCGGATCCACCGGATGAGAGCTGTAATCGAGTCCCATCTTGCCCCCACTCTTTCCGTCCGGCCGTTCCAAATTGCCCTATGCCACGGGCGTTTTCCGATTACTAACAGTGTGTGCGCTAGCTGGACCGTCGGATTGATTGACCGGCCTGAGCGGGCAGGGCGACTCTCCCCCGGCTGATTCGAGCGATACAGACGAGACTTGCATGGCCAAGAACACCACGATCGATCCGCCCGACAATGGCGGCGACATCATCGAGGAACCGATCAACGAGGCGCTGTCGAAGCGCTACCTTGCCTATGCTCTGTCGACGATCACCGCCCGTGCGCTGCCGGATGCGCGCGATGGCCTGAAGCCTGTCCACCGTCGCATTCTCTACGCGATGAGCCAGCTGGGCCTGAACCCGACGGGTGGCCATCGCAAGTCGGCCACCGTGGTCGGCGAAGTCATCGGCAAGTATCACCCGCACGGCGACCAATCGATCTATGACGCCATGGTGCGTCTGGCGCAGGACTTTGCGACGCGCACGCCGCTGGTCGATGGACAGGGCAACTTCGGCAACATCGATGGAGATGCGGCCGCTGCATTTCGCTACACCGAAGCAAAACTCACCCCGGCGGCGATGCTGCTGCTCGAAGGCCTCGACGACGACGCTGTCGATTTCCGTGAGACCTATGACGGCACGCACAAGGAGCCGGTGGTTCTCGCGTCCGGTTTTCCGAACCTTCTGGTCAATGGCTCGTCCGGCATCGCGGTCGGCATGGCGACGTCGATCCCGCCGCACAATCCTGCCGAGTGCATCGACGCGGCGATCCACCTGCTCGATCATCCGAAGGCGACGGTGGACGACCTGCTCAAGATCGTCACTGGACCCGACTTTCCGACAGGTGGCGTGATCGTCGAAACAAAGGAAGGCCTGCGCGAGGTCTATGCGACGGGCCGTGGCGGTATCCGCTGCCAGGCCAAGTGGACCAAGGAAGACCTTGGCCGTGGCATGTGGCGCATCATCGTCACCGAGATCCCCTACCAGGTACAGAAGTCCAAACTGATGGAGCGTCTGGCGGAGCTGATCGAGACCAAGAAGGCCCCGATGCTCGAAGATGCGATGGATGAATCCACCGAGGATGTCCGCATCGTCCTCACACCGAAAACGCGCGCCGTCGAGCCGGACGTGTTCATGGCCAGCCTGTTTCGCCAGTGCGAGCTGGAGACGCGCTTCCCTGTCAACATGAACGTGCTGGACCATGGCGTGCCCAAGGTAATGGGCCTGCGCGAGCTTTTGAACTGCTACATCGATCACCGCCGCGAGGTGATCGTCCGCCGCGCCACGCACCGGCTGAAGAAGATCGAGAACCGCCTCGAAATCCTCGACGGCCTGCTCAAGGCCTACCTCAACATCGACGAAGTGATCCGCATCATCCGCTACGAGGACGATCCCAAGGCGGTGATGATCAGGAAGTTCAGCCTGAGCGAGGTCCAGGTCGAGGCCATCCTAAACATGCGCCTGCGCGCCCTGCGCAAGCTCGAAGAGATCGAGATCCGGCGCGAGCACAAGGAACTTTCGGACGAGAAGCGCGAGATCGAGCTTCTGCTCGGCTCGACGAGCCGCCAGTGGACCGAGGTGAAGCGCCAGCTGAAGGCGGCGCGCGAGATTTTCGATCCGGCGAAAAAACTCGGCAAGCGCCGCTCGAACTTCGGTGTCGCGAAGGAGATCGATACGGAAGCTGCGCTTGAAGCTCTGATCGTAAAGGAGCCCGTCACCGTGGTGCTCTCCAGCATGGGCTGGATCCGTGCGCTGAAGGGCCACAATCAGAAGCTCGACGACCTGAAATTCAAGGAAGGTGATGAACTGGCGCTGTCGCTGGAATGCCAGACGACCGACAAGGTGATCCTGATGGCCTCCGGCGGCCGCGCCTTCACCATCGGCGCCGACAAGCTGCCAGGCGGTCGCGGCCATGGCGAACCGATCCGTCTGAATCTGGAGGTGCCCGAGTCCGAGACGATCGTCGAAATGCTGATCCCCGAGGCCAAGGCCCGCCGCGTCGTCGCGTCGAGCAAGGGCTATGGCTTCATCGTTCAGGACGCCGAACTGATTTCGTCGACACGCAAGGGCAAGATCATCCTCAACGTTGGCCCAAAGGAAAAACTGGCGGTCTGCATCAAGGTCGAGGGCGATCTCACGGCCTCGATCGGCAAGAACCGCAAGCTGGTGATCTTCAAGACCGAAGAGCTGCCCGAAATGGCGCGCGGCAAGGGCGTCAAGATCCAGTCCTTTGCCGATGGCGGGCTGCTGGACCTCAAGACCTTCGCCCGTGCCGATGGCCTCAGCTGGAGCGACAGCGCAGGGCGACAGCAGTCCGCAGACGACTGGAAGGACTGGATCGGCAAACGCGCCCAGTCCGGCCGTCTGGCCCCGCGCGGGTTCAACAAGAACGGAAAATTCTCCGGCGGCTGACCCTAAGGCGCCTGTTGCTGTTGCGAGGCACGCTGACCTAGCCTCCCCCGGGAAGAGCCCGGGGAGAGCGTCATCGCTTCACAATCGCCAACGCTGGGCACGAAGCTCGCCTACGGCTTCGGCTCGGCAGCCTTCGGCATCAAGGACGCCGGGTTCAGCTATTTCCTGCTGATCTTCTACAGCCAGGTGATTGGTCTGGATGCTACGCGCGTCGGTCTCGCGCTCACCATAGCGCTGGTGCTGGATGCGATTTCTGACCCGATCGTCGGTTACTGGTCCGACAATTTCCGCTCGCGCTGGGGGCGACGGCATCCGTTCATGTACGCCTCGGCAATCCCGATCACCGTCAGCTACTTCCTGCTGTGGAGCCCGCCGACCGGATGGAGCAATGACGCGCTGTTCTGGTATGTGCTCACGCTCGCCATCCTGACGCGAACCTTTCTCACCTTCTTCGAGACGCCCAGCGCCGCGCTCGCGCCCGAACTGACACGCGACTACGACGCACGCTCGTCGCTGCTGTCATGGCGCAGCTTCTTCGGCTGGACGGGCGGCAACGCGATGACGGTTCTGATGTTCTTCATTCTGTTCCCTGCATTCGTGACGGCGACGATCCCCAACGGCCAGTTCAACCGCGAGGCCTACGCCGTCTATGGTTGGATCGCAGCGGGCGTGATCTTTGCGGCGATCGTGGTGTCCTCGCTCGGCACGCACAGGCAGATCGCGAAGCTGCAACTGCCACCGATCCGGAAAATGTCTCTCGGCATCGTTTTCCGGGAGATGTTCGAGACGCTGGCAAACCGGTCTTTCTTCGCCGTATTTGCAACAGCCCTGTTTGCGAATGTCGCGTCGGGCCTCGGGGCCGCGTTGTCAGTGTATATGACGACCTACTTCTGGGGGTTCCGGCCGGACCAGATCGGTTTCATCACGCTGGCGATCTTTGTCTCTGCTGCGCTCGGAGCCGCGCTTGCTCCGGTGGTGACGCGTCGATGGGGAAAGCGGAATGCCGCGCTGATCATTGGCGGGGTAGGGCTGGTCGTCTCCCCGTTCGCCATCCTTCTGCGCCTCACAGGCGTCGTGGCGCCGGGTACTGACGCAGCCTACTGGATCGTGTTCGCTCAGGGCCAGATCGATGTGATCCTGGTGGTCTGCTTCCAGGTTCTGATCGCGTCGATGATCGCTGACCTGGTCGAGCAGTCGGAACTCAAGACAGGGCGACGCTCGGAGGGCGTGTTCTTCGCTGCAAACACCTTCATCCAGAAGATGACCACTGGGCTAGGCGTCATGGTGGCGACGCTCGTCCTCGCACTGGCGAGCTTTCCCGCCGGCGCAACACCGGATCAGGTATCGCAGGACGTGCTGCTGGCGCTGGGCTGGTGGTATCTGCCGGTGATCATGGGGTTACGGCTGGCTATGCTGGTTGTGATCTCTCTCTACCGGCTTGATCGGAATGATCACGAAGAGAACCTCCGCAAGCTGGGCGAACGGGCAAGCTGATCAATCCAGCCGCATGAACACGCGCGTCGACAGATCGAGGAAGGCCGCCTGCGAGGCTTCGAGTTCGTTCATCCAAGGCAGATAGTCGGCACGCGCGACTTCCCGAAAGCCCATGCGCGCATAAAAGGGCGCGTTCCAGGGCGGGGTGCGAAACGTCGCCAGATAGATGTGCCGCACCTGCTTTGCTTGCGCCGCTGCAACGAACGCGTTGACCAGTCGCGCGCCATAGCCGCGTTGCTGGTGCGCCAGCGCAACGTCCAGCTCGCGCAGATAGGCATCCTCGCCCTGCATGTCCCCGATCGCAAAGCCCACAAGCTCGCCATCCACAGCCATCACCATCGACAGACCCTGCTCGATCGCATGGAGGTGGTCGGACAGCGCAATCACGGAGGTGAGGGCCGATGTATCGATCCCCGGCCAGCCGCGAAACAGCGTGGCGGCGTTGCGCTCGATCTCCTGCAGCCGGAATATGTCCGCCGCCGATCCGGGGCGCAACGCGCCACGGGCCGCGTGTTCGCTCATGACGCCATCGAACCCTGCAGCGCCGTGAAGAAACGCACAGCCAGCGGGCCGGAGCGAAGCGCGTCCGCCGTCTCGAGCATGTGCACCAGCCGATAGCGCAGGTGGCGGAACTCCATGTCCTCGTCCGCCAGCTTGCGCAACGTGGCTGCCAGCGCGCGGCTCATCGCGAAATTTGCGGGTCGCTCGCCCTCGGTCTCGGGGTACACATAGTCGGAGTTCGTCGATAGGCTCCACGCGCGTCCCGAAATCTCCCCAGCGATGGCGAGATAGGCCTTGACCAGATCATCCAGCGGCGTCTGGCCGGCAAGCAGTGTTTCCAGCGCATCAGCCTCGCATGCGGCCACTGTCATGCCCTGGCCATAGGTCGGGTTCACGCTGCTCATCGCATCACCGATCGGGATCAGGCGTTGCGGCCACTTCGTCGCTTCCCAGATCCGGTGGCGCGTGGCGGTCGGTTTGCGGAAGGTACGAAGCTCTCCCACCACTTCGGCGTCCTTGATGCGCTCATAAACGTGCGGCTCGACGAGGCCCTTCGCGTATTCCTTGAAGGCCTGCAGGTCGCGCGGCGGAACCGCGCCGCCGCGTGCGCCGAGCGACAGGATCCACTGGCCATCCTCGATCGGCAGCATCAGTCCGAAATGCGTGTCCGGCGGGGAGGGCAGGACGAAGTAGCCGATCTGGTCATCGCGCCACTTCTCCGGTCGGCGAAATCGGCCTGTGGTATAGGCGACGTTGATGCGGATTTCCTCGGTCGGGAATTCGGCATGGCCTTCTTCCTGAAGCTGGTGCAGCAGTGGGGCTGTCAGTCCGGTTGAATCGACGACGAGGTCCGCCGCGAGGATCGCCCCATCTTCAAGTTGCACTCCTGTGCAGTGGCCATCTTCGACCACAAACCGCCGCACAGGCGTCTCGCTGTGGAATCGGACATTCTCGAGCGCCACTACGCGACGCCGGAGGACGCCCTCATAGGCTGGGCGAGACAGGCTGGTCACGGTGAAGCCTGCGTCGCAATCATCCATCCATCCGCCGAAATCATAGACCTTAACGTCACGTCCAACCGTCATCTGCACTGCGCCGGCAGCGACGAAGTTATCTGTGATGCCGGGCAGCAGGCGCTCAAGCGCCAGCTCACCGGCCTTCAGGAGCTGATGGGTGTGGGCGCCCTGGCCGACGCCGAGCCGCGCAGCGTTGTCATGCAGAAGAATGTCGCGATCGATGACGAGGACATCCGACATATGCTGCGACAGGGCGGCTGCAGCGGCCAGTCCGCCGATACCGGCACCGACGACGATGGCTTTGGACCCTTTTGTCATAGTTCAATCCCGTACCGGCATCTGCATCTTTGGCGATCCTCGCGCCAGATCGCAAGGAAAGCGTGAACTGGCTGGGAGCGGCAAAGCCCGCGGATTCGTTGTGGATTCGCGCTGGCCATGTTGTAGGTTCCCTTTGCGGTCGGGAATCGGCCGGGCGGTCAAACACGGGGCGGTGTGATGCTTCCAATCTATATCGGGCTGGGCGTGCTCGCCCTCGTCGCGCTGGTCGCGATCCTGATCTACAACGGGCTGGTCGCAAAGCGGCAGACCGTGAACGAGGCGTTTTCCGGCATCGATATCCAGCTGAAGCTGCGCCGCGAACTGGTCCCAAACCTTGTCGAGACCGTGAAGGGCTACGCGGCCCACGAGAAATCCACGCTCGACGCTGTCATCGCCGCTCGCAACGCTGCGGCGTCGGCGCAGGGGCCTGCGGCGCTGGGCGCCGCTGAAGGCGCTCTGAGTGGTGCACTGGGCAAGCTGTTCGCGCTCGCCGAAGCCTATCCGGACCTGAAGGCCAGCGCCAATTTCGTCCAGCTCCAGACAGAACTGTCCGCGATCGAGGACAAGGTTGCCGCCTCGCGCCGGTTCTACAATTCGGCCGTGAACGACTACAACACCGCGATCGAGCAGTTTCCCGCCTCGATCATCGCGGGCTCCACCGGCTTCACGAAGCGCGAGATGTTCGACGTTGGGGAAACCGAGCGCGCGCAGATCAACATCGCGCCGACGGTCAAGTTCTGATGCCCATCATCGTCCGTCCCTTCAGGGCCGGCGATGAGTCGGCCTTTCGTGACATCAATCTCGAATGGATCGAGCGTTTCTTTGCTGTCGAGGCGAAGGACCGCGAGGTTCTGGGCGATCCCCACAAATACGTCCTGCGCGATGGCGGCGCGATCCTGTTCGCATGCGAGGGCGAAGAACCCGTTGGGGTGGTGTCGCTGATTGTGATCGGCGCGGGAGAGGTCGAATTGGCCAAGATGGGCGTCCGTCCATCAGCGCAGGGCAAGGGCGCTGGCCGAATGCTTGTTCAAGCAGCGGTCGCCAGGGCGCGTGAGATGGGCATGCGCCGCATCTACATCGAAACAAACTCCGGGCTCGCACCGGCTCTGAAACTGTATCACGATGCGGGCTTTGAACCGTTGAAGATAGGCGTGCCATCGCCCTACGCGCGCGCGGACGTGCAGCTGGAGCTTTTCCTCTAGCCGCAGCGCGGAGCCCTGCCGCATCTGGCTCCGTTAGCATGCTGCCGCTAGCTGATGCACCAGCTCCATGAGGCTCTGGAGCCATGATCGAGGCGCCGTCGCTATCCCGAAGGCGCCAGGAGGCACAAAGCGATGCAGTTTATCGATGTTCTCGTTACCTGTCCCGACCGCGCAGTCGCGGAATCGCTGGCTCGAACCCTCCTGCAGGAGCGCCTCGCCGCCTGCGCAAACATCGGCGCGGGGATCAGCAGTCTTTACTGGTGGAAGGGCGTGATCGAAACGGCGGAAGAAGTCCCGCTGCTCCTGAAAACCCGCCCCCCCTGTTCGGGCAGCTGAGCGGTCGCGTGAAAGCGCTGCATCCGTATGAGACGCCATGCATCATTGCATCAGAACTGGCGGAGGTCGAACCAGCCTATGCGGCATGGCTGGAGGCGGAGACCGGCTAGATCTCTTCCTCGCGAAGCGGCCGCCAGCTTTCGCCGTCGAACACTTCAAGCGGGGTGAAGTCCGCCTTGTATCCCATCTTCTCCGAGCCGCGCACCCAGTATCCGAGATAGACGTAGGGCAGGCCAAGTTCCAAAGCGAGGCGCACATGGTCGAGCACCATGAACGAGCCGATGCTGCGATCCGCCAGTTCAGGGCGATAGAATGAATACACCATCGACAGCCCGTCACGCAGCACATCGGTGAGGGCCGCCGCCTGCAGGACGCCATCATCGCCTGGCTTGCCGTTCAGGCGGTTGCGGTATTCGAACACCGCCGTGTGAACCGGGCTCGCGTCCACCATTCCGGCATAATCACGGATTTCCATATCGGTCATCCCGCCTCCGGGATGACGCTGGTCGAGATAGCGCTTCAGCAGGCGGAACTGCTCGCGCGTCGCGCGGGCGGGATTTGCCTCGCGCTCAAGGTCGGCATTGCGGGCCAGCACCCGCCGCCAGCGCCTCGACATCTGGAACGCCGACACGTCGATCCGGACGGAACGGCAGGCGCCGCAGGTCTTGCAGGCGGGCCTGTATGCAATGGTCTGCGAGCGGCGGAACCCCGAGCGTGTGAGGCTGTCATTGAGGCCGACCGCGCCATCAACGGCAAGATTGGCAAACACCTTCCGCTCTATCTTGCCGGGAAGGTAAGGGCAGGGCTGGGGCGAAGTCAGGTAAAACTTCATCCGTCGGACAAAGTCCGGCGGGATGATTTCCCTGGTGTCAGTTTCTTTCATGTCGATTTGACTGTAACCGCCGCCGGGCCACGCGCGCCACTGGAAAGTATCCTGCACTGCTTTCCGTCGCGCGTCGATGCGGCCCGGACGGGCAGCGGCGTCGGCTCAAAGCTCGTGGTCTGAGGGCATTACAGGCGCTTCGCGCAGCAGGACGATGCTGATCCGGCGGTTTGCGGGAAGGTCGGGATCGTCGGGATACAGTGGTTCTCGATCGCCCTTGCCGGCCACCTGATAGAGGCGGTCAGCATCGACCCCCGCTTTTTCGAGGATGCGGCGCGCCGCATTCGCCCGGTCGGCTGACAGGTCCCAGTTCGAGTAACCGGCCCGGCCCGGAGCGACGCTGTCGGTGTGGCCCGCAATGCTGATCCTGTTCGGCAGCTGCTCGATCACCTTGGAGACCATTTCCAGCAGGCGCTGCGTGCGGGGCAGGGGCTCGGCAGAAGAGCCCTGGAACATCGCGCGGCCTTCCTGGTCGACCAGCTGGATGTTGAGGCCTTCAGGCGTCTGCTCGATGATCAGGTTGCGGGACAGTTCTGCATAGTCGGGCATATCCTCCATCGCCTGGCGCAGAGAAGCCTCTGCGCTGGCGAACTCGGCAGTTTCGCGATTGGCCATCGCCTGAGCGAGCGCGGCTTCAGTCGGCTCGCTCAAGTTTTCCTGGCCTCCCTCTGAGCCGCCAGTCTGCGTGCGCTCTTTCTCTTCGCTCAGCTCTTCGTCGAGCTTGCGGTTGGAGCCGGAATCGCGCGCGCCGTCTTCCTGAAAGGCCGTACCGCCCAGAAGGCCATCCGACCCCTGCGTGGAACGCGAAACGCTGGCTGGGGCGAAATAGTCTGCGATGCCGCGCTTTTGTTCTGGGGAGGTGGTATTGATCAGCCACATCAGCAGGAAGAACGCCATCATCGCGGTGACAAAGTCGGCATAGGCCACTTTCCAGGCGCCGCCATGATGGCCGCCGCCAATGACCTTCTTCACTTTCTTGATGACGACTGGCTTATTGCCACTCATGACGAATTTCTTCCCGGGTATTAACCGGGACTTATAGACCCCGTACAGTTAAGGTCGCGTGCATGAGTAGTTCGGACGGCCCATCAGATTTCGACCCGAAGGCCTATCGCAGCGCCCTTGGCGGGTTCGGCACGGGCGTCGCGCTGGTCGCTGCGCGCGATGAGGCCGGCAATGCGCATGGCATGATCATCAATTCGCTGACGTCGGTGTCCCTTCACCCACCGATCATGCTGTGGTGCCTCGCCAGTTCCAGTGCTGCGTTCAAGGTCTACACCGAGGCCCCGGCCTTCTCCCTCAACATCCTCCGGTCCGACGATGCCGATGTTGCCCAGCGCTTCTCGCGCAAGGGCGACCGTGTCATCCCGCCCGAGCAGATCACGACCATGGAAAGCGGCGCCCCCGTCCTCACCGCCGCCGTCGCCAGCCTCGACTGCCGCCTGCGCCTGCGCCAGCCCATGGGCGATCACGAGGTGATCTACGGCGACGTGGTCGCCTACCGTGCTGACCCCGGCGTCGATGCGCTCGGCTTTTTTCGTGGCAGGTTCGTGACGCTCCGGTCGGAGGACTAGGTGGGCTGCCAGGCCTGCCCGAACCTCTCCTGGTCCTGATGGCTGCCATTCCAGCGCCAAAAGCAAGGTGTTCGAGCGCTACCGTCCGGCCTGAGGCTGCGCTAGAAGGCGCCAGTCTCAAGCACGGACGAATCTCATGGCGACCTGCGCATTCCTGGGTCTCGGCGTTATGGGCGGGCCTATGGCTCGCCATCTCGCTGCTAAAGGCCACGACGTAACGGTGTGGAATCGCACCGAAGCCAAGGCCCGCGCGTGGGCTGAAGCCAACGAGGGGAAAGCAGCCGCAACGCCTGCCGCAGCTATCGCTGGCGCCAGCTACATCTTCATGTGTCTTGGCGACGATCCCGACGTGCAGTCCGTGTTCGACGCCTTCGCTCCGTCGCTGCAGGCAGGGCAGGTGATCGCCGACCACACCACCGCCTCCGCTGGCCTCGCCCGCAGGCTTGAAGCAGCTGCGAAGGAAAAGGGCGCCAGCTTCATCGACGCGCCCGTATCCGGCGGGCAAGCAGGCGCGGAGAACGGCCAGCTCACCGTCATGTGCGGCGGCGAAGCAGCCGCCTTCGCCAGGGCTGAGCCCGTGATGACGGCCTATTCCAAGGCGATCACGCTGATCGGCGAGGCTGGCGCAGGTCAGCTGGCCAAGTCGGTGAACCAGATCTGCATCGCAGGTATTGTTCAGGGCCTGGCCGAAGGCCTGCACTTCGCCCGCGCCAATGGCCTCAGTGAAGCGAAGGTCATTGAGGCGATCTCCGCCGGCGCCGCCCAGAGCTGGCAGATGCAGAACCGCTGGAAGACCATGGTCGACGGAAAGTTCGACTTCGGCTTCGCGGTCGACTGGATGCGAAAGGACCTTCGCATCGCCCTTGATGCCGCGCGCACGAGCGGCGCCTCCCTGCCGCTGACCTCGCTGGTCGATCAGTTCTACGCCGACGTGCAGGCCGAAGGTCATGGCCGTTGGGATACCTCCAGCCTCCTGTCGCGACTGAACAGGTAGAGCGTGCCAAAAGTCTTCCTGCACAATTTCGAGCACGAGCTGGAAGAGAAGTTCGTCACCGCCGGCGGCCCCGGCGGACAGAACGTCAACAAGGTCGCAACAGCCGTGCAGCTGCGCTTCAACATCAAGACAAGCAGCGCCTTCGACGACGAACAGAAATGGATGATCCGCCGCGCGCTCGCCAACCGGATCAACGATGAAGGCGAACTCGTCCTTTTCGTCCAGACCCACCGCAGCCAGGCCCGCAATCGCGAGGAGGCGCGTGAAAGGCTGGTCGAGCTGCTGGAAAAGTCACTCATCAAGCCAAAGCGCCGCGTCGCGACCAAGCCGAGCAAGGCGCAGAAGCAGCGGCGGCTGGAGGGAAAGGCCCATCGCTCCGAAACGAAGAAGAACCGCGGCCCCATCGATGGGGACTAGGGGCTAGCGCCAACCAGAGATTTCTCCTCGTCGACCGGCAGACGGAAGTTGGCGATGAGGGGGTGATGACGTGTCTGACCAGATACCCAAGACAAGGATTTCTGTCGGGGTTGGTGACGCAGAACGCCTGCGCGCCTTCATCCGCCGCGCCGCGTTCACGAACGGTCGGATCGCCGGGGCGCACGCAGGCCGGCGAGAGGATGGATCAGCCCTCTCTCGCACGAAGACATCAGCCCGCGCATCTAGACGATGCCCACTCCGATCAGCACCAATACCATGACCCGCTTCATCGAAGGCAATCTTGCCGAGCGCGGACAGGGTGAGGGCGTCCTTTTCGCCTCCCTCAACGCGAGTGGCGGGGCCACCGCCTACGTCGATGTCCAGTTCTGGCCGCAACGGTCGATTGCCAGGTTCGGCGGGGCGTGTGGTCCCGCCGCCGTCCAATGGTGCTTCGACCAGCGCGACGTCGTCCGCACCTGCGAGACGACGGCGCACGACGATGGCCGGTCCATCCGCCCTCTGTCGCGCCTCGGCTTCATCCCCAGGGGGAGGTGATTTCCATGAAGCCGGATGGCGGCGCACGACGATGCATTTACTGGACAATGTCCTGCGAAGGCTGGCGCAACGGCCGGGCCCTCAAGCAGGCTGACTGACCGATCGCCGCGAATTTGCACGAAATTCCGGAGGCTACCCCGTGCGATTCTTAAGCGGCCCTGCGCATCGTTTGGCCGGGACAAGAGGCGCGCTCCGATGAACACTGCTGCCAGCCATAACCAACAACCAATCGAAAAGCGTGTCGCGCAACAGGTACGCCGCGACCTGATGATCTTCGCGGGCTTCATCGCCGCGGGGTTCATCCTGTCGGTGAACCTCGACGTGATCGGGCTGATCCACGCCTGGGCCACCGATTCTGAGCGCCTTCAATTCTCGAAAATCATCGGCACCGTGATCATCGCGAGCGTCGGCCTCACCCTGTACATCATCACGCGCTATCACACTCATATCCGCGCCCTGCGTGAGCGGCTGCAGACCGAAGAGCGCGCGCGCCGCGTCGCGATGCACGACCAGCTCACCGGCCTCCCGAACCGTCGGCATCTGAAGGGCGTACTCAACTGGTTGCTGAGCGAGACTGACGGCGGCAAGCGCCTCGCCGTCGTGATGCTCAACCTCGACAAGTTCCGTGAATTCAACGACGCGCACGGCCGGCCCGCCGGCGACGAGATGATGATGCAGGTCGGCAAGGTGCTGAACGTGCGAGCCGGGGTCGATGGCTTTGTGGCACGCCTTGAATCCGATGACTTCGTCGTTCTGCTGCCAGATCAGGCCGAAGAAGAGTTGATGGAGTGGCTGTCCGCCACGCTCACCGCGATCGAGGCGCCGATCATGTCTGGTGACAACTGGCTGACGACCAGCGCCACGGCAGGCGCTGCCGTCGGTCTGGTGGACGGTCGCGATGCGGAAACGCTCTTGCATCGCGCCAGCCTCGCCCTGCGCCGCGCCAAGGATGCCCATCGCGGCTGGTTTGCCTTCTTCAAGACCGGTATGGACGACCTCGTGCGCCAGCGCGCGATGTTCGAAGGCGAGCTCGCTGCCGCCGTCCGCGAAGACCAGATTGCACCCTACTTCCAGCCCCTGGTGAGCCTGCAGGACGGCAGCGTGCGCGGTTACGAAATCCTCGCGCGCTGGACCCATCCGACGCGCGGCCCCATCCCGCCCACGCACTTTATCCCTGCAGCGGAGGCCAGCGGCGCAATTTGTGCGCTGACGTTCAATCTGCTCCGCCGCGCCTGTGCGGACGCTGCCAATCTTCCCGGTACCCCACACCTTTCGCTCAACGTGTCCCCGGTCCAGCTGGAACAACGTGACTTTGCGCACGAGCTGCTGAAGATTCTTGAGGAGGCCAGCTTCCCGCCCACCCGGCTGGAAGTGGAAATCACAGAAGCCGCACTTGTAACTGACCGCGAAGCTGCCCGGGCGATTGTTGACGTGCTGCAGGCGAATGGCGTGCGCGTTGCCCTCGACAACTTCGGCACGGGGCACTCCAGTCTTCTCCAGCTGCGCCAGCTAACGTTCGACAAGCTGAAGATCGACCGATCATTCGTCCGCGCGATGTCGACGGACAAGGAAGCCGCCGTAATGGTGCGCACCATCATCTCGATGGCCAAGAGCCTCGGCCTCGTCGTTGTGGCGGAGGGTGTGGAATTCGAGGATCAGGCGCGCGCGCTCGCGGGCCTGGGCTGCGACATGGCGCAGGGCTATTATTTCGGCCGTGCCGCAGCCGGCGCCGATTCTCAAAAGACGGCGCGTTCGAAAGCCCTGGATTCAGTCGCCGCGCCAGGCCTCGCGGACGCTACATCCTGAGCCCGATTTCCCTGAGCCGGATCTCGAGGAAGTCCTGTGCCTTCAGCGGCTCGGGATACTTGTTCGGCCGCTCTGCCGAGATCGCGCCGGGCAGGGT
>CAIMMO010000044.1 GCA_903842595.1 uncultured Alphaproteobacteria bacterium | reverse complement strand
GGTCCTGACCCTGCTGCAGGTATCGTTCAGCCATGCACAATGCCTTTGTCGCTGATTGCCCGGGCCAAACGCAGTCTGTTGCTCCAGCTGGCAGTGAGGCATTCGCCTTTGGTGCGCGCACCGGCCGCCATCGTCTCGCGCGGCGCCGAATGCGCTGCGCTCTCCAGTATGACTTCAACAGGGCAACCAGTCATTTCGCAGGGCGACGCCGTCATCGCGTGAACCAGTCGGCACGCGGCCTATGACTGCATGCGTGCCGCCACAACGGCAGGTGTATTGGTCTGCTGGCCATGGCCATGCAACGTTGCATCGGGGAACTCTTTTGTGCCTCTACGTGCCCGACGTCAGCGCGGATCAGGAACCGGCCGGCTGGCGTGTTCGCTCACGGACCGGGACGTCGGGCCGGGAACCTCAAGTTGTTGCCAGGCGCCGGAAGCGGTCTCCCCGGCCTGCCGCGAAATCAATCGTATATCGCGTCCAACAGCGTCCTGAGCCCATGCCTGTTCACGGAAGACGGCGCCAGCATGGCGCGCGATGACCGGGTCGACAGATTGGACTGCGTCGGGATCAGCGCGCACCGGCATGGCGGACAGCCTCGGAGAGGCTCTGATGCTGATCTGCGTGACGCTGCTCAGTCGGCGCAGGGCGACGCACGATCGAGGCCAGAGGTCACGGTCGTGTCACGGCGTTGCAGCGCACGGCTGTGGTAAACTCGCGCCGCGTCTTGACGTGGATCAGGCGAAGGTCACGCGAACGATTGTTCCAATCGGCTGTCCTTGGCCCATCCCCCCAACCCTGGGCCATGGATGGAAGGGGGCGCCGGGCAACTGGCGCCCCTGACGGCTTCGGACAGTGCGGCCCGTCCTTCGACAATCCCTCACCTCATCGTTGAAGCACGGCGTGCCAGGCGCCGGATGGGCAAGCCAGTGCCGCCAGGCGTGTCGTTTGAGTTTTCGGTCATGACGCTTCGATGTGCTCAGGCCGGCTCTCGGGGCAGCAGCACGACTGTATCGTCTGGCGCGGGTCGCTGAAGTTCCAGCGCTTCGGCAATCGGCGCCGTCAGCCAGGTCTGTGCATCCGCAGGCGCGATGATCACCGGCATGGCCTTGGGATGGATCGGCGCAACGACCGCATTGGGCTCGGTCGTGAGAAACGAGAAGAGCAGGTGCGGACCCTTGAACGGCTTCGACTTTGGCCCACGGTCACCGTCCCATTCACGCCAGATGCCGGCGAAGAACAGCGGCGCGCCGTCCGCCCGCGCGAACCAGCGCTCGGCGCGAGGCTTCGGCTTTTCCGGATCCGGCTCGGCGAACTGGGCGACAGGCACGAGGCAACGATGCGCCTCCTTCAGCCACGGCTTCCAGAACCCCGACTTCGTGTTGCGCACATTTGTGACGTAGACGGCGTTCGCGGCGGGCGGTGGCGGGAAGCCCCAGCGCATCGCCTCGATCGCAGGCTTGCCGTCTTCCAGCCGGATCACGAGACCTTCGCGGTCGGGGTAGATGTCCTGCGCCATGTTGTGGAAGCGCAGCGGGACCTTGATCTCCGAGAACTGGTCGATCGACCAGCCGGGGACCGTCTCGCCCTTGAGGATCGCCTGCCGGTAGTGATTGCACATCAGCTGTGTTCCCAGAGAGACCAGGCCTGCACATCATGCACGGCCCGCAGGATTGTTGCCACCTGCT